>DATBZM010000001.1:0-2708 GCA_036513175.1 Xanthobacteraceae bacterium
GGCGTGGGCTGGCGAAACAGCCGCGCGGTCGGATACCACGGGCTGTCGTCGCGGCCGAGCAGCCAGCGGAAGTCCGGGTTGAACGGCAGCAGCAGCCACACCGGCTTCGCCATGGCGCCGGCAAGATGCGCGACCGCAGTGTCGACGCTGACGACGAGGTCGAGCTGCGCGATCACGGCGGCGGTGTCGGCAAAATCTTGCAGCTCCGATCCGAAGTGAATGATGTCGGGATGCGCCGCCATCAGCGGCGCATCCTCCTCGCGCAGCTCGGTGTGCAGGCTGACGTAGCAAATGCGCGGATCGCCGAGCAGCGGCTCCAGCTGCCTGAACGCGATCGTGCGATTGCGGTCGCCCTTGAATTCGCGCCCGCCTGCCCACACGAGACCGACCTTGAGGCGGTCGTCCTGCGGGATGCGCCCCTGCCACTTTGCCAGGCGCTCTGGCAACGGGTGGATATAGGGCACGTTCGCCGGAATGGAATCCAATCCGGTCTTGAATACGCGCGGCAGGCTCACCAGGGCGCACATGTAGTCGCAGCGCGGTCCCGCATCGCCCGGTACCCCGACCACGACGCCCGGCATGTTCGACAGCAGCGCTTTCACGGGCGGCCGCACGCAGAACAGCACCGTGGCGCCACGCGCGGCCACCAGCGGCGCGTAGCGCGCGAACATGATGGCGTCGCCAAAACCCTGCTCGGTGAATAGATAGATCGCCTTGCCGGCGAGCGGCTCGCCATTCCAGTCGGGTATGGGCAAATCCGGCCGCCCGGCGTCATATGCGGTCCAGCGCCACTCGTAGTCGTCCCAACCCTCTGCGAATCGACCGGTCACCAGATAGGCGAGTGCGCGGTGGAGTCGTGCTATCGCAAAGCCGGGATCGATCTCGATCGCTCGCGTGAAAGCAGCAATCGCTTCGGCGTAGCGTCCTTCCGCGCAAAGCGCCACGCCTCGCCCGTTATGGGGCACCGCCTGATCGGGCCGCAATGCGAGCGCGCGCTCGTACACGACCTTCGCCTCGTCGAGGCGCCCCAACTGCTCGAGGATGAACCCCATGTCGGACGCCGTCCCACCGGCCTTCGGATTGGCGCGCACCGCGGCCTGGATCAGCCGCAGCGCCTCGACCAGCTCGCCGCGCAGCGCGCACAGCACTGCGCGGCGATTGAGGGCGGCGAAATTGTGCGGATCGGCCTTGAGAACCGCGCGATAAAGCTCTTCGGCTTCGGCGGTCTTGCCCGCCGTATCAAGCTCGAGCGCCCGCATGAGCTGCGGGCGCACGTCAGGCGGCACTTGATGCTGCTTCTTTCCCTGCGGCTTGCGCATGCCAGTCCGTGCCGATGCGTCGGCGAATCACCGACCGGCCACATTATAAGGAGTTCGGGCGATTGAACGCATGCGATGCGGGCGGTCTCGCTCGCCCGCCGCTTCCGCGGCCGGCCGATCCATGATTCAAGTTGAGGATGATTCGCCGAGCGCACCCATGGCGCCAGAGCCGCGCGAGCGGCCGCGCCGCATGATCCGGTCGCACCTCGATCCGGCGGTAGCGCAGTCCGACGATGGAGCGGACCTCGACCGTCTCGTGCGCAGGGCCGTGGCCGCCCACCAGGACGGCGCCCTGGCGCAGGCCGATCGGCTCTATCGCGCCGTGCTGGCGCGCGACCCGCATCACGTCGACGCCCTGCATCGCATCGGCTCATTGAGCTTCCAGCGCGGCCGCCTCGCCGATGCGCTGCGCTTTCTCGCCGCCGCGGTGCGCCGCAACGCGCGCTCCGCCGAGGCGCTGTCCGATCTCGGCATCGCGCAGCACGCCGCCGAGCAATATGCCGATGCGCTCGCGAGCCACGACGCGGCCCTCGCGCTCGAGCCCGGCAACCCCACCTACATCAATCGCCGCGCCGCCGCCTTGCTGCGCCTCGGCCGGGCCACCGAAGCGCTCGGCGAGCTCGATCGCATTCTCGGCGAGCGGCCCGGCCATGTCGACGCGCTCGGCAATCGCGGCAATGTCCACCTCAAGCTCAACCGGCCCGAGGCGGCGATCGCCGACTACGACGCCGCGCTGCGGATCGCGGGCGAGGGCGCGCAGCTCCTGACCAACCGGGCGCATGCGCTGCGCCGGCTCGATCGCCTCGACGAGGCGGTCGCCGATCTGCAGCGCGCGGTCGCGCTGCGCCCGGATTTCGCCGAGGCGCATTTCGAGCTCGGCATGGCGCAGCTCGCCCTCGGCGATTGCGCCAGCGGCTGGGCCGAATACGAATGGCGCTGGGCGACCGCCGCCTTCGCGCCGAGCCGGCGCGGCTTCACGTCGCCGCTGTGGACCGGCGCGCAAAAGCTCGCCGGCCGGACCGTGCTGCTGCATGCCGAGCAGGGTCTTGGCGATACGATCCAGTTCATACGCTACGTCCCGCGCGTCGCCCGCCTCGGCGCGACCGTGATTCTCGAGGTGCAGCCCGAGCTCGCCGCATTGCTCGCCGCGACGCAAGGCGCGGCGCGCGTCATCGCGCGCGGCGACAAGCTGCCGCGTTTCGACCTGCACTGCCCGCTGATGAGCCTGCCCCGCGCATTCAAGACGCAAGGCGCGTCCGCGTCAGCGGCTTTTCCCTATGTCGAGGTGCCGGATGAAGCGGCCAATCGCTGGGCGCAACGGCTGCCCCCGGGCCGACCGCTGGTCGGCGTCGCCTGGGCGGGTCGAGCGACGCACCACAACGATGCCAA
>DATBZM010000002.1:0-3296 GCA_036513175.1 Xanthobacteraceae bacterium
CGCTGGTGCTCGCCGCCGCCGCGCTCGCCGGCGTCGACGAGGTCTACCGCGTCGGCGGCGCCCAGGCGGTGGCGGCCCTCGCCTACGGCACGGCGACCATCGCGCCGGTCGACAAGATCGTCGGTCCCGGCAACGCCTACGTGGCGGCGGCAAAGCGCCTCGTGTTCGGCAAGGTCGGCATCGACATGATCGCCGGGCCGAGCGAGGTGCTCATCGTCGCGGATCGCGACGCCAACGCTGACTGGATCGCCGCCGATCTGCTGGCGCAGGCCGAGCACGACACCGCGGCGCAATCGATCCTGATCACCGACGACGCGATGCTCGCCGGCGAGGTCGAGGTCGCCGTGACGGCGCAGCTCGCGACCTTGCCCCGCGCCGAGG
The DNA here is from genome assembly GCA_036513175.1 of Xanthobacteraceae bacterium. Lineage (GTDB taxonomy): Bacteria > Pseudomonadota > Alphaproteobacteria > Rhizobiales > Xanthobacteraceae > JAVDCA01. Next base: position 382 of record DATBZM010000002.1, read on the forward strand.
TCGCCGCCGCCTCGTGGCGCGATTACGGCGCCACCATCTTGGTGGAAAACCTCGACGATGCCATCGTTCTCGTCGATGCCGTCGCGCCCGAGCATCTCGAGATTGTCGCGCGCGACGCCGAGCGCCTCGCCGCGCGCGTGCGCAACACCGGCGCGATCTTCATCGGGCCGTACACGCCGGAGGCGATCGGCGACTACGTCGCGGGCTCGAACCACGTGCTGCCGACGGCGCGCTCGGCGCGCTTTTCTTCCGGCCTCGGCGTGCTCGACTTCGTGAAGCGCACCTCGGTGCTCAAGTGCGGTCCCGATCAGCTCGCCGCGCTCGGGCCCGCCGCGATCGCGCTCGGCGAGGCGGAAGGCCTCAGCGCCCATGCGCGCTCGGTCGCGATCCGGCTCAACCGGCGATGAACGCGCCGCCACCTGCCGGCAACCAGCGGCTCGTCAAGCTCACGCTCGACGAGAACTCGATCGGCCGCTCCAGCCCCGACGTCGAGCACGAGCGCGCGGTCGCGATCTACGATCTCCTGCAGGACAATTCGTTCGCGCCGGCCGGACATGACGGCGGGCCTTATGCGCTCCATCTCGCGGTCGTCGGCAACCGGCTCGTGTTCGACGTGCGCACCGCCGACGACGCCGCGGTCGTCACCCATCACCTGTCGCTCACGCCGCTCAAGCGGCTGGTGAAGGACTACTTCATGATCTGCGACAGCTACTACCAGGCGATCCGCGCCGCGACGCCGAGCCAGATCGAGGCGATCGACATGGGCCGCCGCGCGCTGCACAACGAGGGCTCAGAGCTCCTGATGGAGCGCCTCAAGAACAAGATCCAGCTCGATCACGACACCGCGCGCCACCTGTTCACGCTCATCACGGTGCTGCACTGGAAGGGCAAGGGCTAGGGCCGGGGGATGGCGGCTCCGCTCACTCCCCGGCCGCATGCCGTGCTGTTCGCCTGCGGGCTCAATTCGCTGCGCTCGCCGATGGCGGCGGCGCTGTTCAAGCACCTGTTCGGGCACACCGCCTATGTGGCGTCGGCGGGCGTGCGCACGGCCGAGCTCGATCCTTTTGCGGTTGCCGCGATGGACGAGGTCGGTCTCGACATTTCGAAGCACCGGCCGATGACCTTCGAGGAGCTCGACGACTGGGAGGGGCTCAACTTCGACCTGATCGTCACGCTCTCACCGGAGGCGCACCACCGGGCGCTCGATCTCACCCGCACGCTCGCGGCCGAGGTCGAATACTGGCCGACCCCCGATCCGTCCGACACCGAGGGCAGCCGCGCGCAGCGGCTCGACGCCTATCGGGTGGTGCGCGACATGCTGCTCGCACGGATCAAGGAGCGCTTCGGCGCGGGGCCAGTCGGCAACGAGTGAGGCGATGGGTGTAGCCCGGATGGAGGCGCGTGAGCGCCGTAATCCGGGGCCGCTGTCCCCGCATTGCGCTGCGCTCCATGCGGGCTACACCGCCGCGGTTGTGGAGGCACACCGCATCCGCTACGTTCCGCGCCCAATCCGCTGAGACCGCCCGCACTCGATGATCGGCCACCCCAAGCTCGTGCTCGCTTCCGGCTCGCCGCGCCGCCTCGCCCTGATCAACCAGGCCGGGATCGAGCCCGACGGGCTGCGCCCGGCGAACATCGACGAAACCCCGATCAAGGGCGAGCTGCCGCGCGCCTGCGCCAACCGGCTCGCGCGCGCCAAGGCCGAGGCCGCGCTCGCGAGCGTGCGGCTCGACGACGAGCTCAAGGATGCGTTCATCCTCGCCGCCGACACGGTCGTTGCGGTCGGCCGCCGCATTCTGCCCAAGGCCGAGCTGCTCGACGAGGCCTCGCAGTGCCTGCGCTACCTGTCGGGCCGCAATCATCGCGTCTACACCGCGATCTGCCTGGTCACGCCGAAGGAAGCGTTTCGCCAGCGCCTGGTCGAGACGCGCGTGCGCTTCAAGCGGCTTTCGCCGCAGGACATCGAGGCCTATCTCGCGTCGGGCGAATGGCGCGGCAAGGCGGGCGGCTATGCGGCGCAGGGTCTCGCCGGCAGCTTCATCGTCAAGCTGGTCGGCTCCTATTCGAACGTGGTCGGGCTGCCGCTCTACGAGACGGTGGCGCTGCTTGCCGGCGAGGGCTACCCGATCCACTTCGGGTGGATCAACGCCGTATAGGGGCGAATAGCGAGTGGCGAATAGCGAGTAGACCGACGATGCGCACTATTCGCCATTCGCTACTCGCCATTCGCTGTCCTTCATGAACATCGCGCTGTGGCTTGATCGCGCCGGGCGCGCGCACGCGGATCGCCCGGCGGTCGGCCATGGCACGCGCGTGCTGCGCAGCTACGGCGAATTCGCCGGGCGCGCGGCGCGGCTCGCGGGCGCGCTGCGCGGGCGCTGCGGGCTCGTGCCCGGCGACCGCGTCGCGATCGCGGCGAAGAATTCGCCCGACTATCTGGATCTGCTCTACGGCGTCTGGCACGCGGGACTCGTCGCGGTGCCGGCGAACGCCAAGCTGCACGCCGCCGAGCTCGGCTACATCATCGAGCAGTCCGGCGCGCGCGCCTGCTTCGCCTCGGTGGATATCGCCGGCGCGCTCGCGCCGCACGCGCCGGCGAGCCTGGAGCGGCTGATCGAGATCGGCGGCAGGGATTACGCGGCGCTGTTCGCCGCTGAGCCGATCGCGGTCGCGCCGCGTGCGGACCATGACCTTGCCTGGCTGTTCTACACCTCGGGCACCACCGGCCGGCCGAAGGGCGCGATGCTCACCCACAGGAACCTCGTGCGCGCGAGCCAAGCCTACGCGGCCGAGGTCGACCCGGTCGCGCCGGGCGAAGCCCTGCTGCACGGCGCACCGATGAGTCACGGCTCCGGGCTCTACATCATGGCGCAGGTGATGCGGCTTGCCGTCAACGTCGTGCCGGAGTCCGGCGC
>DATBZM010000003.1:0-9629 GCA_036513175.1 Xanthobacteraceae bacterium
TCCGCAGCCAAAGAAAATACCCAAGGTCGTCACTACACGCTCAAATCGGCGCCGCGCACCCGCTAACCGATTGATCGGACTCACCCAGCCTCGCCGAAAACAGCGAAAACCGCCCTCAAACTGCGCAAGTTGGGTTAGCGCGTGCGCTTGCGACGCGCGTAATTCTTCGCATTCAATCCTTCGAATTCACGCTTGACGCCCGAATGACTTTGAATTGTAATCAAAAGAAATACGCGTGCAGTCGCCGCGGTGGCTGGTTGAGTTATTCGAAAAGTCGGGAGTGCCGATCGGGGGGTAATTATCATGTCGATTTTCAAGTTGGTCGCACTCGTTGCGACGGGACTCGCATTTGGGGCTTGCGCCATCCGGCCCCTCCCGGAGCACGTAACCGGCGTCGATACGGCAACGATCGTCAAAAAGACACGATGCGAAGCCTGCGCCGCGATCATCGCCAGCCGGGTCAACTGGCTCAAGAACCACGGTCATCCCCTTGTGATCAACGAGGATACGTTGATCAGATACGAACGGACGTTCGACCAGAAGACAAAAAAGTTTCTCAACTACTTTGACAGCACCGGAATCGTATACGACTTCACCCTCGACGGGACGGAAAGCAACGGCGCAAGCTTTACCGCCGATGTTGTCCGGCCGCTCACGCACAGCACCACAACCTTGACGCCCTCCGCCGGCGACTCGCTGATGCGCGAAGATATTCGTTCTTTCACCATCAGTGACAACTTTAAAGAACTGCTCACGTCGAAAATGAAAACACGCTGCGACGACCTCGGCGTGCCTGGTCCGAACTACCAATACCCGATCGTCGGCCGCGTCGGCGTCGAGGAGATCGTTACGACGTCCATTGAACTCACTTTCAACGGACTTGGCGTCACACAAGATCTGAACAAGAGTCCGCCCAACCTCGGCGACACGCCGTCGTCGAGCAGTCCGATCACGATGGTGGACACCATCAACTTCACGACGACAATCACGGCAGGGCTCGCCGCGAAGGTCGTGTTTTCACCGCCGGGCGTGGACTGGCGGTTGGCGGACGCAACGCTTCCCTCGTCCGCCTCCCGCACCGACAGGCATCAGCTCATTATCGGCCTCGCGCTTCCCGGTCCACCGTCGAGCGTGGTTGCGACCCAGGTGGTGGGGCCGCACGGGTCCGTTCGGTCCCTGTATTTGAGCGCGAACACGCCGCGACTGATCACGGCGCGGCCGCCGACAGCCAACACGGGCGAGGGGGTAGCGCTCGATGCCGTCAACGCGCAGGTCCTGCGCTTTGAGGTTCCCAAATCGCTGATCGTCTCGCCCTGATGAGGCTGATTGATCTTATTTCGGACATCTAAGGCGATATTGGCGCCGCCGATGAGAAGAGCGTGCTTGCGCTTGCGTTTGGCTGGAAATCGAGCGCCCGGTTGAAGGCGTCGAAAACCGGTGCGCCATGACCTTGCGCTTGCGGAATGGCTGTATCGTTTCTCGCGCGCAGTGCGGAACGGGGGGTGTCATGGGCGATGGGCTGCGGATCGTACTGTCGATTGCGGGACTGCTCAGCGCATGCTCCGTCTCGCTCGCCGCGCGCGCCGAGCTCGCGCCGCTTCGCGACCTGCCGCGGCTCGATCCCGGCAACACGTGTCCGGTCGAGCCGACGCCGCAGACGCGCGCCGTCAAGCTGATCGTGCGCAACTCACTGCGGCACGACGTCGGGCCGTTCAGCGTGATGCTCCCGGGCTATGCAACGAACGCAAGCAGCCCGGACAGCGACAGCTATGCACCGATGCGCATTGAGGCCTGCCGCGGCGATACGCTGGCGATCGACCTCACAGATCAGCTCGACAACTTCTATCAGCCCGCCACCAACCTTCATACGCACGGCCTGATCACGCCGCCCAACCCCGACAAGCCGGGACCGCCCGGCGACTACATCTTCTTCGAGATCGCCCCCGGGGCCAGCGCGAGCTATCGCATTCCGATCCCGGCCGATCTGCCCGGCAGCATGTTCGGCACCTCGGCGCGCCAGCAGCCCTATCCGTCCGGGCTCTACTGGTTCCACGCGCACCGCCATACATTCGCGCGCGGTCAGGTGCAGGGCGGCGCTGCCGGCGTGCTCTCGGTCGGCAATCCGCTGCGGATCGACTATCGCGACGCGAGCGGCGGGACCGTCACCCAGACGCTGCCGGCGAATACGCAGGTGAAATATCTCGCGTTACGCGACATCCAGCTCGCCGTTGCCCACGGCGTGCGGCCCGCGACGGCCCACGGCGAGCGGGCCGAATGGATCAACGGTGCGAATGGGCCTCCCGACTACGATCCGACCGCCTGCGTGGACAAAAACCATCCCTGGTTCGACGACGGCGCCTGCGGCCATGCCGGGATCACGGGCGCGAACGCGACCGACACGCGCGATCTCGTCTGGCTTTTCACCGTCAACGGCCAGCACTTCCCGCAGATCACCGAGACGCCCGGCGTTCCGCAGCTCTGGCGCATTGCCAATCTCAGCGCCAACGTGACCTACGTGCTGGAACTGGCCGAAGGCGCCGATCCGGCTCCGGCACCCCATGCGCCGACATGGCCGCTGCTCGCCGTCACCCTCGACGGCGTGGTCGCCGGGACGCATGCCGAGAACGCGCGCGACGAGATCGTCGGCGTCAGCCTCAGGCGGTTGTTGCTGATGCCCGGCTCGCGGGCGGAGATCTTCGTGCGGCCGCGGCCCTGCGCCGGCGAGGCGACGCTGCGCACCGTCGGCATCCAAACCGGGCCGCTCCCGCAAGGAAACGCGACCGGCGATCCGTGGCCGCCGATCAAGCTCGCGCGTGTGCACACGGATGGTAGCGCCTGCAACGGCGCGCGTCCGCTGCAGGCGACCGGCTTGGCGGCCAACGACCTGGCGATGCGTGTTCCATTGCGCGTGCCGAGCCTGAGCGGCCCGGCGCCCGGCGCGACTGGCGAAGAGATGCTGCGCTCGAGGCTGGTCAGCCCGAATTCGAACGGGGCGCCCGACCTGAAAACGCTCCACCCGGCGTGCCGCTTCTTGCTCACCGCGAGCGGCGCGACGTCATACCGGCGTCGGATCACGTTCAAGCAGGACACCCAGAACTTCATGCTCGGCAGCGAGGTGGTGAACCAAGACGGCGTTCCCGTCGCCAACTCGCAAATCGGACCGGAGGTTTTTCCCGATGTCGACTGGGGCAAGACCCCGCATGTCTGCCCGGTGCTCGGCGCGCAGGAGGTCTGGGAGCTCGTCAACGACACCGACGAGACGCACAATTTCCATATTCACCAGACCAAGTTTCGACTGGCCGACGCGAAGCTCGACCGCGGCGTGCCGGCCGGCTTGCGCACGATAGTTGCCTCCGGCGAGGAATGCGCGGCGCATCCCGGCACGGTCGCATTCTGCGATCCGCAAGGGATCCTCGCGGAAAACATGATGGAATTGCAGGCGGTCGCGGGCGGCGCTCTGGCCGACACCTGGCACGACACAATCCCGGTGCCGCCGCGCAACGCGATGGGCGAGCCCGGCCGCGTATTCGTCTCGATCCCGTTCAAGGCGCCCGAGCAGGTCGGCCGCTTCGTCTTTCATTGTCATATCCTCGAGCACGAGGACAACGGCATGATGGCGCCGGTCGAAGTGCTGGGACCCGCCAACATCGCCCAGCAGCAGCTGAGCGAGCCCATGGCCACGATGGGAACCATGCCGCACAAGCACTGAGAGCGTCGCCACGACCGCCGTGGCGCCCCCGATGAGCCGCGGGGCCTTGTTCGCCGCCCGCGAATTGGCCTCCTGGTGGCGCCTATCTCTTCGGCCCCGGCCGGCGATTGAGTTTTCCAGGTTTTCCGGGTGATGTGGGCGAGAACAAGGGTAGGTGCATGGCCCGGCTGTTGATGCGTTGGAGATGGTCGCCGTCTTCGGCGGCGCGCGTATTCCTGGTCGGATTGCTCGGCGTCTTCGCCTTGGGCGTTTTGCCGGCGCGCGCCGCCAGCGTGTGTTTCGGATCGCAGGAATATCTGCGGTCGATCCAGGACGTCACCATCACGGGCCAGAACGGTGAGGCACTCTATCTCGGGTTCAAATACTCGTTTCATTGCTTCATCGCACCCTACAGCGTGTCCGATGACGGCTACATCCTCGGCATCAAGGGCGAGAGCAAACGCTACTATCGGCTCGACCCTGCGCGCATTGCCTCCTATCAGGCGCGCGGCCAGCTTCCGACGCCGCTGCCGCGCTATGAGCTGTCGGCGTTCGACTATGCTTTCGGGCATATGCTGTGGGCGATGCCGTTCGTCATCGCGGCGTTCTACGCGTTCGATGTGGTCAAGAAAAAGCGCGGGCGCGAACGCCGCCAGCGTGCCAATCCCTACTTTGCGACCGCATTCGCGGCGGCCGAGAAGGGCGACGTCGCCGGGGCGATTGCCGACTATACGAAGGCGATCGAGGCCGATCCGGCGTTCGAGGCGGCCCTGCTCGATCGCGGGATGATCTGCGAGCGGCAGGGCAACCTCGATGCGGCCATCGCCGACTACGGCAAGGCGATCAAGATCGGCCCGGCAGCGGTGACGGCGCGTGGGCTCATCATCCGCGGCCTCGCCTACGAGAAGAAGGGCGACCTCGACCGGGCCATTGCGGACTACACCCGGGTGATCAGGCAAAGCGGCGGGGCGGGCGCCTACTTCCTTCGCGGCAAGGCGCGCCTCGCCAAGGGCGACCACCGCCGGGCGATCAAGGACTTCACCAAGGCGATCAACCTCGATCCGCATGCTGCCGTCGCCTACCAGGCGCGCGCCGATGCCTACACGCAGCAAGGCGATGGTGCGCGGGCGCAGGCCGACCACGAGGCCGCCCGGGCCGCCGAGGCACGTCAGCGCGCCGCGGCGGGATCGGCGGCAAGCTAGGCGCGCACGTCGTCAAGCAGGGCAGCTCCGCTAAACGTGCATATGCACGTAACGCCAAATCGTGGCATACGCAGGCGGGCGGCCGAGCGAGGCAGGAGGCACCGCGTGCGCATCCTGGTAGTCGGCGCCGGCTCGACCGGCGGATACTTTGGCGGACGCCTGGCGCAGGCCGGGCGAGACGTGACCTTTCTGGTGCGGCCGGCGCGCGCCGCGGCGTTGCGTGAAAAAGGCCTGCGCATCGTCAGCCCGTACGGCGACGCGACGCTTGCGCCCCGGCTCGTCACCGCCAACGCCATCGCGGGGCCGTTCGACGCCGTGCTGCTGACCGTGAAGGCGTTCTCGCTCGATGCGGCGCTCGACGACTTGGCGCCGGCGGTCGGCCCCGAGACCATGATCCTGCCGGTGCTCAACGGCATGCGGCATGTCGACCGCATCACCCAGCGCTTCGGCGCGCCGGCGCTCGCCGGCTGCGTTGCCAAGATCGCGACCATCGTCGATGCGGAGGGGCGGATCGTGCAGCTCACCCGCCTGCAGGACCTCGCCTATGGCGAGATGGACGGCGCCCGCTCGGCGCGCATCGAGCGGCTCGATGCCGACATGCAGGGCGCGGGCTTTCCGGCGCGCCTCTCGGCCGACATCGCGGCCGACATGTGGGAGAAGTGGGATCAGCTGGCGGCGCTCGGCGCCATCACGTGCCTGATGCGCGGCAATGTCGGCGAGGTGAACGCGGCGCCGGGCGGAACGGCGTTCATCCTCGGCCTGCTCGACGAGGTGGTCGCCGTGGTGACGGCGGAAGGCCATCCGCCGCGGCCGGCGTTTCTGGCGGAGGTGCGAAAATCGATGACCGATCCGGCCTCGACCGGGACGTCGTCGATGTATCGCGACCTGGAGCAGGGCCGGCCGATCGAGGCCGAGCAGATCGTCGGCGACATGCTGGCGCGCGGCGCGCGCCACAACTTAGCGATGCCGCTGCTGACGGCGGCCTACGCGAATCTGTGCGTCTACCAAAAGCAGATCGCGAAGGGGTGAAGGATTACTCGGTCGGTCGATATGGAAGCCGCGTTCAGCATCAGGCGCCGCTGTTTGCGTTCGCTGGGATCGCCCTAAATTGCGACATAACCGCGCAGTTTAAAGCGCATCCATTATTAACGCGCGGTAACATATAAAGCCCGCATCAATTAAGCCCATATAAAAACCCCGCACCAATCAAGTTCGACTAAACATGCGGCGCGCAGTGGACATGCCGCCAGCGTCTGGCTGGCATGCCGGCGTCGATCTAACCGAGTTGTGATCGACGCAGGCGGCGTGCGTCATGCATAGACGCGCTACACACGGCCAATCGAGGGGCGACCGAAACAGGAGTGCTCGCATGCACGCGAGTCAATTCGGTGAGCTCAACGCCTTCGTCGCTGTTGCGGCCCATCGCAACTTCACCAGGGCAGCCGCGCAGCTCGGGCTGTCGCCGCCGACGCTGAGCCACACCGTGCGTGCGCTCGAAACCAGGCTCGGCGTTCGTCTCCTCAACCGGACGACCCGCAGCGTGGCGCTGACGTCGGCGGGCGAGGGGTTGCTGGCGCAGCTGGAGCCCATGCTCGAGGGGCTCGACAAGGCCATGGAGGCGGTCAATCGGTTTCGCGACAAGCCGATGGGATGCCTGCGGCTGACCGCGTCACGCTTTGCGGCCCTCACCATCCTGAGCCCGCTGATCAGCCTCTTCCTGCGCGAATATCCCGACATCCGGGTCGAGGTGTTCGTGGACAATTCCCAATCGGACATCGTGCGCGGGCACTTCGATGCGGGCGTTCGCTGGGGCGGCCGCATCGACAAGGATATGATCGCCATGAGCATCGGCGGCCGTCATCGGCTGATCACGGTCGCGTCGCCCGCCTACCTTGCGCACAATCCCGCCCCGGCGACGCCGCAGGATCTGCTCGTTCATCGCTGCATCCATTACCGGCACACCTGGAACGGCACGATCCGCCGCTGGATGTTCGAGAAGGCAGGCGAGCGCGTCGAGGTCCCGGTCGAGGGCGCGCTCATCGTGAATGACACGGATCTGGCGCTGCGCGCCGCGCTCGATGGGCTCGGCGTCGCCTACATCGCGGAGGCGACCGCCATGCCGGCGATTGCGGACGGCGGCCTTGTTGCGTTGCTCGACGACTGGTGTCCGCCTGCGCTCGATTTCTGCCTCTACTATCCGAGCCGCCGTCAGATGCCGGGTCCGCTGCAGACGCTGATCGCGTTCATTCGCCAGCAGCAAAGGAACGGCGACGGCCTGCCCGGCGCGCGATCATCCCGCATCGTTGCGCCGCCGGTCGATGCGATCAGGCCGTGCGTGCTGCCGGGTCCAATGCTGATGGCGAAACCGGCCGGCAGAGCCGGCCGGTGCCCGATCGACTGAATCAAATCGATCGATGCTCACTTATAGTCCTGGAACCCCTTGTGCGGGGTGGGCGGCGTCGTCGTGGGCTGCTGATCCCGGCGCGCGCTCGCGTAGGGGCCCGACCGGGACCTGCGAGTCGTGGTCGCGGCCGCGCTCGCATAGGCGCCGGACGAATATTGCGCGCTCGCGTAAGCGTCGGACGGATAGGCCTGGTGGCTGAGCGCGGTATCGATCTGCGCCGAGGTCGCCTGCGGATCCCACGCCAGGGCAGGCGTTGCGATCGCGGCCGCGAGCGCGCCGGCCGCGAGTGCGGCCTTCCATGAAGCGGTATTGCGGACGACCGTGCGGATGATCTTGCTCATAACAGATACCTCCTTGTGGGCCGCGGCTGGAGTGCCTGACCGTCGATGGAGGTGATACGGCGCGGCGGTCCGGGCGATAACCCGCGCGCCGCAACATGCACTTTTCGACCGGCTCGAATAATCGCGCGGTCTGAACGCGTTGAGCCGAGCGTCAAATTGATTCGGCGACGATCGTAGGCCGAGCGTCTCGAAGGATGGGCCGCGGGTGCAAGCGGCGCCACCTGCGTGCGTGGCCCATGGTTCGAGACGCACGCGCTTTGCGCGTGCTCCCATGAGGAGCCGGGTTTGGCAGGCCCTACCATCGGCAGACTTGTGCCGGCATCGAGAAACCGCGATCGTCGCGCCGGGCTCTCAGCTCCCGCCTTCGCGCGTCACCTCGTCATCGCCGGGCTGGCGCGGGGCGATCGGGGTGAACAAGGTGCGGTCGGGCTTGATATCCAGCAACGGGGTGCCGTCTAGGCAGTCGAGGCCGCGCACCACGAGCCCGTCGGGATCGACCTTGACCAGCGTCACGATGCTGGTGCCGATCGGATTGGGACGCACCGGCGTGCGCAGGCTGAAGGTGCCGCGCACGCTGCCGTCGCTCGCCGGGCTCTGCAGCACGAGATCGCGGCGCGACAGATGCAGCCAATAGAGCACCTCGAGGCGTTCATACTGTGCGACGCCGTCAAGGGCAGGGCGCCATGGCGTGAAGATCTCGATGCGGCAGGTGGGCCCGTCGGCGCGGCCCTGGCGCGGACACTTGAGCCGGTCGGTCCACGGCGTGTGGATGCGCCCGATGAAGACGATGCCCGCATCGACGGCGGCGGGTGGCTCGATCGCCACCTCGCCGTCGCGGATCTCGTTGTATCGCACCATCGTACGCTATGTTCGGCGCATGTTCTTGTCGGCGAACCGGCGGCCACCCCGGATCGAGTCCGGGGCGGGCTTTCGCCGGAACATGCGCAAGCGTACCACGCCGGTCTCAAGCGGTCTTGGCGTTACAAGCCGGGCGGGCTTGCGTTTGCGCGGCGCCCTGGTCCGCGGCATGCGTCGGGAATAGTATGTGCCGACAACAATACTCACGGGAGTGAAGCAGCCATGAACCAACCGGTCGCCCCGAGCGCGCTCGCCTCGATCAAGCTCAACCTGCCAACTCGGCGCGGCGCCTATTATGGCGGCCAGTGGCATGAGCCCAAGGGCGGCCGCACCATCGACCAGACCAATCCGGGCACCGGGGAGTCGCTCGGCCGCGTCGCCGACTGCGGCGCCGACGACGTCGATGCGGCGGTGAAGGCCGCCAAGGCCGCCTTCAAGGAATGGCGGCGCGTGCCGCCGCTCGAGCGCGCCAAGGCGCTCAGGAAGATCGCCGAGGTGCTGCGCGCCAATGCGGGCGAGCTCGCGATGATCGATTCTGCCGACTGCGGCAATCCGATCGCCGAGATGATCATGGACGCCACCATCGCGGCCGCGCAGGTCGAGTTCTTCGCCGGCCTCGTCACCGAGATGAAGGGCCACTCGATCCCGATGGGCCCGGACCGGCTGAACTTCTCGGTACGCGAGCCGCTCGGCGTCGTCGGCCGCATCGTGCCGTTCAACCATCCCTTCATGTTCATCGCCGGCAAGGCGGCGGCGCCGCTCGCCGCCGGCAACACCATCGTGATGAAGCCGCCCGAGCAGGCGCCGCTGTCGTCGCTGCGGCTCGCCGAGCTGATCGACGGGCTGCTGCCGCCCGGCGTGTTCAACCTGGTGCCCGGCGGCAAGGAGGCCGGCGCCGCACTGGCGAGCCACCCCGACGTCGCCAAGATCGCGCTGATCGGCAGCGTGCCGACCGGCAAGGCGGTGATGCGCGCCGCGGCCGACACCCTCAAGGGCGTGCTGCTCGAGCTCGGCGGCAAGAATGCGCTGATCGCCTATCCGGATGCCGATCCCGACGCGGTGGCGGGCGGCCTCGTCGGCGGCATGAACTTCACCTGGTGCGGCCAGTCGTGCGGCTCGACCAGCCGCGCCTTCAT
>DATBZM010000004.1:0-13820 GCA_036513175.1 Xanthobacteraceae bacterium
TGCTCTTGCATGCGCTCACCAACAACATCTTGCAGGGCCATCGCCTCGCCCACGCATCGTGAAGGCGTAGTCACCCCAAAACTCCTCGCCGGCGCCCAATACGCGCCGGCTACTGCTTCGCAGGCGCGCGATGCGCGCCGACTCGCGCTTGCATCTCGACACCCGGCGCTGGATTCTTCTCCCGATCGCGCCAAAACCTGCATAGATTGGCAGGCTCTCAGGATGAGGTTGTCGTGAGGCGAGGTCAGAGCGTAGCCCGGATGGAGGCGCAAAGCGCCGAAATCCGGGATTGTCGTGATAGAACATCGCGCCAGCTTCCTGGAGGCGAGGAATGACCATTTCGGCGGTCAGGCTCGACGCAAATGCTGTCGATGTCACGGTTACGGACGACCAACTCGTCGTGGTGCTGGCGGACGGGCGCGAGTTGGCAGCGCCCCTCGCGTGGTTTCCGCGTTTGTTGGAAGCCACGCCGGATCAGCGGCGGAACTGGCGGCTGATCGGAGGCGGGCATGGCATTCATTGGGCCGACGTGGACGAGGACGTCTCGGTTGTCAGCTTACTGAGGGCGAACTGACGACATGAGCAAATTCGCAAAGTCGAAAATCAAGACCATCCCCTGGGATTCGGCGGCGCATCTCAAGACCGACGCGGATATTGATGCGTACCTGGAAGCAGTGTTTGAGGATGGCGATCCCGCATTGGTCGAACATTCGCTGCGCGTGGTCGCGGTCGCCAAAAATAACCTCACGAAAACCTCATGGTGAGGAGCGACGCGCAGCGTCGCGTCTCGAACCATGGGCCGCTTGTGGCGTGTGCCACAGCAAGCGGCCATCCTTCGAGACGCTCGTCGTCGCTGCGCGACGACGAGCTCCTCAGGATGAGGTTATCGTGAGGCGAGGGCGAGATCGTCCGACGCCTAAGCCGCCGCTTTCTTCTCGCCCCGCAGGTCGGGCGGCACGGCTTCCTCGGCGAGCGTCGCCAGCGCGAGGTCGACGCCCATCACGTGCTGGCCCTCCTGGCCGAGCCGGCGGATCGAGACGGTGCGCTCGGCCGCCTCCTTCTTGCCGACGACGAGCAGCGCCGGGACTTTTGCCAGCGAGTGCTCGCGGACCTTGTAGTTGATCTTCTCATTGCGCAGATCCGGCTCGACGCGCAGGCCGACCCGGCGCGCATGCGCCACCACCTCACGCGCGTAATCGTCGGCGTCCGACGTGATGGTCGCGACCACCGCCTGCAGCGGCGACAGCCAGAGCGGGAAGTGCCCCGCATAGTGCTCGATGAGGATCCCGGTGAAGCGCTCCATCGAGCCGAACATCGCCCGATGCAGCATCACGGGGGTGACCTTGTTGGAGTGCTCGTCGATGTAGAAGGCGCCGAGCCGGCCCGGCAGGTTGAGATCGACCTGCACGGTGCCGCATTGCCAGTCGCGTCCGATCGCGTCGCGCAGCACGTATTCGAGCTTCGGCCCGTAGAACGCGCCTTCGCCCTTGTTGAGCGTCCACGGCCGGCCCGACGCCTTGAGCGCCGCCATCAGCGCCGCTTCCGCCTTGTCCCACACGGCGTCGTCGCCGATGCGCTTGTCCGGGCGGTCGGAGAACTTGATGCGCACGTCGTCGAAGCCGAAGTCGCTGTAGATCGCGAGGATCTGGTCGTTGACCTTGAGCGCCTCCTCGGCGATCTGGCCCTCGGTGATGAAGATATGTGCGTCGTCCTGCGTGAAGGCGCGCACGCGCATCAGCCCGTGCAGCGCGCCGGACGGCTCGAAGCGGTGCACCTTGCCGAACTCGGCGATCTTCATTGGCAGATCGCGGTAGGATTTGAGACCGTTCTTGAAGATCTGCACGTGGCCCGGACAGTTCATCGGCTTGATCGCGTAGACGCGCTCGTCCTCCTCGCGCTTGGCGGTGAGGAACATCATGTCGTTGTAGGTCGGGATGTGGCCGGTCGTGACCCACATCTCGCGATCCATCATCTGCGGCGAGTTCACCTCGACGAAGCCGTAGTCGCGCTGGCGGCGGCGGATGTAGCCCTCGAGCTCCTGAAACAGCGTCCAGCCCTGCGGATGCCAGAACACCGAGCCCGGCGCCTCCTCCTGGAAGTGGAAGAGATCCATCTCGCGGCCGAGCCGGCGGTGGTCGCGCTTCTCGGCCTCCTCGAGCTGCTTGAGATAGGCGTCGAGCTCCTCCTTCTTGGCGAAGGCGGTGCCGTAGATGCGGGTGAGCATCGGGTTCTTGGCGTCGCCGCGCCAATAGGCGCCCGCGACCTTCATCAGCTTGAAGGCGTCGCCGACCTTGCCGGTCGAGGTCATGTGCGGGCCGCGGCAGAGGTCGAACCAGTCGCCCTGCCGGTAGATCTTGATCTCTTCGCCCGCCGGGATCGCGTCGACGAGCTGGACCTTGAACAGCTCGCCTTTGTCGCGGAAGACCGTCTTTGCCTGCTCGCGCGACCACGCCTCCTTGGCGAAGGGTTTGTCGCGCGCGACGATCTCGCGCATCTTCTTCTCGATCGCGGGAAAGTCCTCGGGCGTGAACGGCTGGTTGCGGAAGAAGTCGTAGTAGAAGCCGTTCTCGATCACCGGACCGATGGTGACCTGCGTGCCCGGCCACAGCGTCTGCACGGCTTCGGCCAGCACATGCGCGGCATCGTGGCGGATCAGCTCGAGCGCGCGCGGATCGTCGCGGGTGAGGAACTCGATCTTGGCGTCCTTGCTGATCGGATCGGCGAGGTCGGCCACGACGCCGTCGAGCGCCATCGCGACCGTGCGCTTGGCGAGCGAGGGCGAGATGCCCTTGGCGATGTCGAGGCCGGTGATGTGGTTGGGATATTCGCGGCGTGCGCCGTCGGGAAAGGTCAACGCGACCATCATTCACTCCTGTTGCTCACTCGCTGCCTACGAATGCAGGTAAGCGTCGTCGATATGGGGTCATTTAATGGATTCTGCGAGATCGGGAAACCGAAAATGCGGGTCCCTTCAACGCGCTCCGCGATCCTGTTACCGTTGCGCCAACAAGTCCGAAACGGGAGGAACGCGCATGAAACGGGTCTGGCTGGTCGTCGTTATGGTGCTCATCGGCCTCGCCGCAACCGCAATCCCGGCTTGCGCCGAGACCTACCCGTCGCGCCCGATCCGTCTCGTCGTCCCGTTCGCGCCCGGCGGGCCGGCCGATTTCCTCGCCCGCCTCGTCGGGCAAAAGCTCGCCGACGAGCTCGGCCAGCCGGTCGTGATCGACAACCGCCCGGGCGCCAACACCATCATCGGCGCCCAGATCGTCGCCAAGGCCGATCCCGACGGCTACACGCTGCTCATGGCGATCGACGGCACGCTGGTGATGAATCCTTTTCTCTACAGCAAGCTGCCCTACGATGCCGCCAAGGACTTCGTGCCGATCGCACTCCTCGCCAACGTGCCCTCGGTGCTCGTCGCCAACCTCAAGGTGCCGGCCGACTCGCTCGCCGAGATGATCGCGATCGAGAAAGCGAAGCCCGGCACGTTCCTGATCGGCAACTCGACGCCGACCTCGCAGGTCGCGATCGAGCTCCTCAACATGATGGCCGGCGTGAAGATGGGGATCGTGCCCTTCAAGGGCGGCACCACCCAGATCACCTCCGAGCTCGCCGGCGACATCCCGCTCGGCATGGAGAGCCTGAACGTCTCGCTGCCGATCTACCGCGACCATAAGATCAAGATCCTCGCGCTCACCAGCGCGCAGCGCCTGAGCTTCGCGCCCGAGCTGCCGACCATTGCGGAGACCTATCCGGGCTACGACCTCGGTATCTGGCAGAGCATCGTCGCGCCGGCCGGCACGCCGCGCGCCATCGTCGAGCGGCTGAGCGCCGCGCTCAACAAGGTGATGGCTATGCCGCAGGTGCGCGAGCGCCTGCTCGGCGCCGCCGTCGAGCCGGCCAATCCCAATACGCCCGCGGAGTTTGCGGCCTTCATCCGGGCGCAGGCGGAGACGCGGGCGAAGGTGATCAAGGCGGTCGGCATGAAGCTGGATTGAGGAGCGTGATCCTCGCGGCCGTTGAAACTTTCGGTTGAGCCGTGGTATCTTGTGCCTCGCATGGGCTTGCCGATCATGTCGCTCCGCCACCTGCCGGTCCGATCGATCATGGGGCCGGTCATTGCGCTCGGCCTCGTGGCTGCGGCGCCGCTAGGCGCACGACCGGGCGATCCGTCGCCGAGCGAGAAGGCGGTGCCGGCCGCCGATACGCTGCCGCCGATCGTCTTCTTCGTCGCCAAGGGCGATCCCGATGCCTGCGGCCCCGGCTGCCGCGAATGGATCGCGGCCGACGGCAGGATCGATCCGGGCGCTGACGATCGCCTGCGCGCATTGCTGAGGAAGCTCGGCGGGCGCAAGCTGCCGATCTTTTTTCATTCGCCCGGCGGTCGCGTGGAGGTGGCCCTTGCGATTGGGCGCATGCTCCGCGCGCGCGGGCTCACGGCGGGCGTCGCCCGCACGGTACCGGTCGGCTGCGATGCAAAGCAGACGCGCGAGGCCGCCTGCGACAAGCTCAAACGGGAGGGTCGTGAGCTGCTCGCCGACCTCGATATGGCAAGGACGATGTGCAATTCCGCCTGCGTCTTCGCGCTCGTCGGCGGCGCGGTGCGCGACCTGGGCGCCGGTGTCAGGCTCGGCGTCCACTCGGTGCGGTTGGCGGCCACGTCCGGTCCGGGGGGCGCCGGACACGCGCGCGTCACGGCAGCCGCCGAGCAACGCGCCTTGCAGCAGATCTATCAACGCATTGCCGCTTATCTCGCCGAGATGGGGATCGCGCCGCGTCTGCTCGCCGCTGCCCGCGAGATCGACACCCACAGCCTGCGCTATCTCACCCGCGACGAGGTCGTCGCCTTCGGTATCGACCGGCGCGAGGCCGTGGAAAGTTCTTGGCAGTTCATCGAGAGCGCGGCCAACGCGAGCGCGACGAAGATCCTCGAGGCGCGGGATGACGAAAGCAGCGGCTTCCGCACCACCACCTTGACCCTGCGCTGTGCGACGCCGCTCGAGGTCACGCTGCAGTATCGGCACGAGGCCGGCGCGGTCGCGCGCTCGTTGCCGCGGCTGCGGCTGACGGCGGGCGCGGGCAGCTTTCCGCTCGGCCGCGCCATCACGTTGGCGACCACGCGAGGCACCCGACGGCAGGTCGAGATGCTCGATGCCAGGCTGCCGATCTCGATCCTGCGCGAGCCGGCTTTCGCGATCGAGGCGGTCGAGTCCGCGGCGGCGGTGCCGGACCCGAGCGCAATCGAGGCGCGCTTTGCCACGGTCACGGTTCGCAGCCTCGGGTCGGGCCTGAGCCAGCTCGCCCGCAGTTGTGCCGCCCCGCCGGCCGTCCCCCACGGCAGCCCGGCCGTCGAGCACATCTGAACCTTCTGTGATGTATCGCCAACTCGACGCCGACCTCGCGGATGGCGATCGAGCTGCTCGACAGAGGGCATCCGATTCGCGCGCAAAAAACCGACGGATGACGGGCGGGCGTGAACCTCCCGCCGTCTTCTGGCCACAAATCAAAATTGCTATGGTGTTTGCACGAAGCACGGGAATGGCATGTCGCGCACGTCGTTGATGGCTCTTGCGCTGCTGCTCGGCGCATTCGGCGGCCATGCCGCCACGGTCGCGCCAGCTGTCCGCATCATGGCGGTATCGGCGCCGGACGGCCGCGATGATCCCGGCACCACACCCGCCGTCTTGCCCGGTCATGCGCCCGATATGCGCTACGGGCGGCCGGGGATCGGCAAGGACGGCCCCGGCGACGGCCGCAATGGCCCCGGCATCGGCCGCAATGGCCCCGGCGTCGGCCGCCAAGGCTCTTCCGATCCCGACCTGCCCGGCCGGCCGAACATCGCCCGGCCGGCGCCCACCTACACGCCGGACAGACCGAACAAGCCGACAAGGTCGGCGTCCATGCCGCCCGCGATGGCGTTCTTCCTCGCGCGCGGCGACGCCGACGCGTGCGGCCGCGGCTGCAGCGAATGGATCGGCGCCGACGGCGCGATCGATGCAGACGCCGCGCAGCGCCTGCGTGCACTGTTGAACCGGCTCGGCGGGCGCAAGCCGCCGATCTTCTTCCATTCGCCGGGCGGATCGGTCGAGGGGTCGCTTGCGATCGGCCGGCTCATGCGTGCGCGCGGACTGACCGCGGGCGTCGCCTGGACGGTGCCGCAGGGCTGCGATTCCAAGCAGCCGCGCGAGGAAGCCTGCGATCGGTTGAAGCGCAGCGGTCGCGATCTGCCGGCGCAGCTCGACACCGGCTCGACCATGTGCTTCTCGGCCTGCGTCTACGCCATCGTCGGCGCGGCGGTGCGCGACATCGCGCCGGGCGCGAAGCTCGGCATCCACTCGTCGTCCTTCACGTTCGCCGACGAGGATCACGCGATGGCGCGGCCGTCGTCGCGGGTCATGCGCGAGACCATCGAGGCGAGCTACGACCGGCTCGGGCGCTACTTCAGCGAGATGGGGATCGATCCCGACCTCGTCGCGGCGGCGCGCGCGATTTCCAACGACAAGATCCGCGTCCTCACCCGGGCGGAGATCTGGCGCTTCAAGATCGATCGCCGCCGCTTCGTCGAGGACGGCTGGCGGCTGTCCGATCCGCCGACGCGGGCGATCCACAAGTCGTTCGTCGCCGACCGCGCCGCGGGCAGCGCCGATTTGCGCGATGCGCTGGTCAACCTGAGCTGCGGCACGGCGGATCGGCTGCGCGTCGATTTCGCGCTCGAGCACGTGCCGGGCGACGCGGCCGGCGTGGGCAGCTTCCGCCTCGTCGCCGGGGGCGGCGAGCATGTGCTCACGCCGCGCCGGCGCATGACGGTCGGCGGCACCAAGACCGAATACGAGGTCAGCAGCGTCGACGTGCAGCCGGCCTTCTTCCTCTCGGCCGGCGGTTCGATCGACGTGTCGGCGGCGTCGCCGTCCTCCGCCGGGAGCCACGATTTTACCGCGACGCTCTCCACCGCCGGACTGATGCCGGCGCTTGCCAAGCTGCTGCCGCTGTGCGGCTTGCGCGCGGAGGCGGTCAAGGCGGACGCGCCGCGTCAGGTCCGCTGAGCGGACGGCGAGTAGCGGATGGCGAGTAGCGAATAGTTGGAGTGCCTTCCCTATTCGCGATTCGCCATTCGCTATTCCCCATTCCCTGGCCAATCTGGGCAAAAATGCCCCAAGCCGGCCGCACTGGCGTCAAATTGCCTGCCAAAGATTAACGCTTGTCCATGCGTGCGAGGGGCGCTCGGCGCTCCCTGCGAGATCAGGCCGTTGGATCACGCGATGCCGGAAAGCCGCGGATGCGGGTTCCGGATCGCCGCGACGGGGGAACCTAATCCATGGGTGGTGGGGCGCGACCGACCGGCTGGTCCGAGATTCTCCGTCGCGGTTGCCTGGTCTTGTGTACGGCCGCGACGACGGGTTTCGGTGCCGCCGCGTTGGGCGCGCAGACCGCGCCGGCGCCGGCGACCACGGCCCCACCGCCTGCTCAATCCGCCCATTCCCCCAAACTTGCGGCCAAACCGCATCCGCACCGGGTTGCGCGGCGCGACCGCGGCGAGGATCGCGGGCTCGCCGCGATCGGCGAGCGGATCAACAAGAATACGGTCGCGATCATCGCGGGCGGGCTCGGCTCGACCGATCTCGCGATCACCCAGGAGCTCGCCGATGTGCTCGACGACGGCGACAATTTGCGCATCATGCCGGTGGTAGGCGTGGGCGGCGACCGCAATATCCGCGACGTCCGCTTCATGAAGGGCGTCGATCTCGGCATCACCCAGACCAATCTGCTCGCGCGCCTGCGCGTGAGCCCGCAGATCGGCGCGCTCGACGGCAAGATCGTCTACCTCACCAAGCTGTTCAACGAAGAAATGCACCTTCTGGTGCGGGCCGATTCGAACGTCACGGCGATCGACCAGCTCAATGGGCGCACCGTCAGTCTCGGCGAGGCCGGCAGCGGCGCGCAGCTGATCGGCCACGACGTGCTCGATCGCCTCGGCGTCGCGGTGCACGAGGTCAACCTCGCGGCGCCGCAGGCGATCGCGCGCCTCAAGGCCGGGGAGATCGACGCCGTCGTGCTGATCGACGGCAAGCCGGTCCCGGCCCTTGCAAATGTCACGGCCGGCCTGCGCGTGCTGCCGGTGCCCTTCGTCAAGCCGCTGCGCGACGATTTCCTCCCCGCGACGCTCACCAGCGAGGATTATCCGGGCCTGATCGAGCCCGGCCGCCAGGTCGAGACGCTTGCGGTCGGCACCATCCTGATCGCCTTCAACTGGGGCAAGGACAGCGACCACTCCGCCAAGATCGAAAAATTCGTCGACGCCTTTTTCCCGCGGCTCGCGCGGCTGCAGGCGCCGCCGCGCCATCCGAAATGGCGCGAGGTCAATCTCGCCGCCAGCCTGCCGGGCTGGACGCGGCTGACGGCGGCGCAGGCTTGGCTCGACCAGCATCGCGACCAGGATGTGACGCAGCAGGAGAAGCTCGACCAGTTCGTGCGCGCGCGCGGCGGGATGCCGGCGTCCGCGAATGAGCGCGAGCAGTTGTTTCGCGAGTTCGTCAAATGGAGCGAGGCGCGCGAACCCCGCTAGAGCCTGTTCCGTTCCTTCGGAATCGGAACATGCTCCAGCTTTCTTTATTTGGCATCCGTGAAGAGGAGGGTGTCATGAGTCTCTCGAACGGGCCGGCCGAAACGTTGAACGAGCCGCCACCCGGCGGGGCGGACGCCGTGCCGTCGGCCTATGCGCCGAAATGGGTGCGCGACGCCCATGCCGCGCCGCGCAAGGTGGTGCCGCTGCGGCTGCCGGCTGCGCCGCAGCTCGTGCCGGCGGATGCGCCGGTGCCGGCACATGCGGCCGCGCGCCGCCCGACCGGCCCCGAGCTGCTCGCCGAGGACGAAGTGCTCAAGCGGCTGTTGGCGCGTCATTCACCCGATCCGCAGCCGCTCCCCGTCAGGCCGATACGCGATCGGGTCGGCCTTGCGCTCGGCATGTTCGCGCGCCTGATCGTCGCCGCCTGCGCGGCGGCGCTCGCGGCGCTGCTGTGCCTCGGCGTCGTGCCGCTGCCGTTTCGGCCCGCCGCATCGGTCGCGCACGAAGGCGGCGCGCCGGTTGCTCCGGTCGCGCCCCCCGTTGCGCTCGCGCGACCGGCTCCCGCGCCGGCGCCGGCCACGCGGGTCGCGACCGTATCGGTGCATGCCGGCGAGGCTGCGCCGGCCGACCGGTGGGTGCTCGACGCAGGCGAGATCGAACGGCTGGTCAAGCGCGGCGAGGACTATCTGGCGCAGGGCGACATCGCCGCCGCTCGTCTCGTTCTCGGCCGCGCCGCGCGGGCGCGCGATCCGCGCGCCGCGCTATCCCTCGGCGCGACCTACGATCCGGCCGTGCTCAAGCAACTGCACGTGCTCGGCTTCAAGTCCGACGTCGCACAGGCGCGCACCTGGTACGAGACGGCGGCCGGCTATGGATCGAGCGAGGCCGCGGCGCGGATCGCCGCGCTGCCGAGCGCCGATCCATAGCCGTTACGGGGAGGGGTGTGGCGAGGCGGGAACCTGGTTCACGCCTCGCCACTGTCCATAGCGCCAAGGCAGATACCACCGCGCCCCCCGCGGCAATTCGCCGGGCACGAAATCAAGCCCGGAAGTTCCCCAGGGCTGGCAGCGCATGAGCCGCGCGAGCGTCATCCAGCCGCCCGCCCACAGGCCGAATCGCCCGAGCGCCTCGTCGCAGTATTGCGAGCAGGTCGGCACATGCCGGCAATGGAACCCGATCATCGGCGACAGGGCCGCGCGATAAAGCCGCACCAGGGCGCGGGCGGCGCGGCGCGGCGCAAGCGAAATCGCGGTTTTCATTCCTGTCATGGTTTAGCCGGAATGGACCAGGATAGAGCTTTTCAACAGCGGGCCAACCACCGGGCCAACCTCCCGGGTTCCTGCGCATGGGTTCCGTCGGGAGCTTACCCACAGCGCAGCGAAGACCGGCGGCGTGTTGCGGGATTGCACTAGCCGCCGTTGGACTCGCTGAGTAACAATTCGCACTTGAGCTGCGACGCTCTCGCACGAGACTTCAAGCACCGCACCCCGGAAGCCATCATCCGGGACAAGCCGCGGTGCGGAGCGCCGCGGCAGCACGGGGTTTTCGCATGTTCCGTTCCATTTGCGGCGGGCTCGTGCTCGCCGTGTGCTCGCTCTCGGTTCTGTCCGGAGCGCCGCGGCAGCAAGAGGACCTGTCGACGCTGCCGATGCGCTTCGCCCTGCATCGGGAAGGCCCGGCGGACGCGTGCGGCGCGAGCTGCCGCTGGCTCATCGCGGCGAGCGGCATGATCACCGCCGACACGGCGCGCGATTTCGATGATTTCGTGCGCGGCCACAATGTGCGCGGCGCGACCGTCGTGCTTGATTCCAAGGGCGGCTCGGTGCTCGGCGCAATCGAGCTCGGGCGGGCGATTCGCAGCCTCGACCTTGCGACGACCGTCGGCCGCGTGCGCGAGCAGCCCGGGCGCGACGGCGCGATGCACCGCGCCTGGGTGTGGCCGCGCGGCGAGTGCCAGTCGATGTGCCCGTTCGTGCTGCTCGGCGGCGTCAAGCGCTACATTCCGCCCGAGGCGCGCGTGCTCGTCCACCAGATCTGGCTGGGCGACCGCCGCGACGATGCCGCGGCGGCGAGCTATTCGGCCGAGGATCTCGTGCTGGTCCAGCGCGACATCGGCCGGCTGGTTCAATACACGCTCGACATGGGCGGCGGCGCCGAACTATTGGAGGTGGCGCTGCGCATCCCGCCGTGGGAGCCGATGCGGTTGCTCTCGCGCGACGAGTTGCGGCGCACGCGGCTCGACACCAGCCAGGACCGCACCAGCCAGTCGCCGGCGGCGCCGGCTTCGTCCGGCGTCAACGTGCCGGCCGCGGTCGCGCCGGTGAGCGACGGCGCCCGCGGCGAGATCAATCCGCGCGGCTGGGTGATGGCGCAGCGCTCCGGCGGCGCCGCGCTGGTGCGCCGCCATCCGCTCACCGTCGAGGGCGACAAGATCGGCGCATTCGAGGTTGCCCTCGCCTGCGGTCCGGCGGCCGGCACCTATGCGGTGACCTATGCGGAAACGCGGCTGTCGCCGGATGATGGCGACGCCACGGCGGTCAAGCATGTCGATCTGTGGATCGAAGGCACGACCGCGCCGCTCGAGGTCATGTCATCGCGGATGAGCACATCGCCGCGCCAGCTGGAGACGCTCGCGAGCGGCGCCATCGCGGCCGAGCTGCTGCAGTCATTCGCCGACGCGGCGAGCGATTCCATCACGCTTCGCACCGTCAGCGGGACCACGCCCGGCACCCTCATTCGCATCGGCAATACCGGTTTCGCGCAGGCCTATCCGCACCTTGCCGCGGCGTGCGCGGCGCAGCCGCGGCTGGAGACCCGCGCCGAGCTGACGGCGCCGCGCGCAACGCCCGCGCGTTAGCTCGCGGCCGCCGGCGCGCCGCGCTTCTGCTCGATCTGGTCGATTGCCGAGACCACCGCGTCGAAGGTGAGCAGCGTCGAGGCGTGCCGCGCCTTGTAGTCGCGCACCGGCTCGAGCACCGCGATATCGGCCCAACGCTCGTCCGTCGGCGGGCTGGCGTTCTCCTTGAGCATCTTGCGTACGTTCTCGCGCAGGGCCCGCAATTCGCCGGCCTTCGCGCCGACCACGTGGCGCGCCATGATCGAGGACGACGCTTGGCCGAGCGCGCAGGCCTTCACCTCGTGGGCGAAATCCGTGACCGTATCGCCCTCCATCCTGAGGTCGACGGTCACGGTCGAGCCGCATAGCTTGGAATGGGCAGTCGCGCTGGCGTCAGGGGTGGCGAGCCGGCCGAGCCGCGGAATATTGCCGGCGAGCTCGAGGATTCGGCGATTATAGACGTCATTCAGCATGGCAAGCACGGGTTCCAAGGCGGCCAGGCAAGGTGTTGATTGTTTACCCGCCGTGGACGAATATATAGGGGTCCGGCGGCCGGGGCTGGAAGGGGCCTTGCGACGGGGACTATGGCGCGTCTCCTGACGTGCCATGCGCATTGCGCATATGGCAACGTGTGCATTTGACGATCTCGCCTGCCATATGGTGTTCTTATCAAGCGAGGCGCTAGAACGCGCCCGGTGACACCCCCGGAACCCGGCTCTTCCGCGGATCCGGTCGAACGGAGCGACGGTCTATGGACGCCGTAACCAAGACGCATGACACCCCGGCTTTGCCCGCCGATCTCCGCGCTGACACGCAGCCGTCCGGCCGGCGGCCCAGCCGCGCCGAGGCGGAGGCCGCGGTCCGCACGCTGGTCGCCTATGCGGGCGACGATCCCTCGCGCGAGGGCCTGCTCGACACCCCGCGGCGCGTGGTTGCGGCTTATGACGAGCTGTTCGGCGGCTATCATGCCTCGCCGGTCGACGTGCTCGATCGCACGTTCTCCGAGATCGGCACCTATGACGACCTGGTGCTGGTGCGCGACATCCCGTTCTATTCGCATTGCGAGCACCACATCATGCCGTTCGTCGGCCGCGCGCACGTCGCCTACCTGCCGGTCGAGCGGGTGGTCGGGCTCTCCAAGATCGCCCGCCTGATCGACGTCTATGCACGGCGCCTGCAGACGCAGGAGCACCTCAATTCGCAGATCATCACGGCGATCGACGAGGTCTTGAAGCCCCGCGGTGTCGCCGTGATGCTCGAGGCCGAGCATACCTGCATGTCGCTGCGCGGCGCCGAGAAGCCGGGCGCGCGCACGATCACGAGCCAGTTCACCGGCCTCTTCCGCGACGACCCGGCCGAGCAGGCACGCTTCATCTCGCTGGTGCGCAGCCCGTCGCGCTGACGTGCCGCGGTCTTGGCACAATCGGATCGCATGAGCACGCGGTCGGGATCCTTGTTCAATCGCATGCTCGGTCGCGAGGCGGCGCCGGCTTCGTCCGCCGCGTCGCCGCCTGCCGAACCCCCAGCCCTCGGAAGTGCCGAACTCCCAGCCCCCGGAAGTAACGTGTCAGAGACCTCGATCTTTGCGCCGCGCGCCACCACCGAGCAGGTGGAGGAAGGCCGGCTGTTCGCGCCGAAATTCGGCGCCGACGGGCTGATCACCTGCGTCGTCACCGACGCGTGGTCGGCCGAGGTGCTGATGGTCGCGCACATGAATGCGGAGGCGCTGGCGAACACCATCAAGAACGGCGAGGCGTGGTTCTACAGCCGCTCGCGGGCGAAGCTGTGGAAGAAGGGCGAGACCTCGGGCCACGTCCAGCGCGTCGTCGAGATGCGGGTCGACTGCGACCAGGACGCGATCTGGCTGCGGGTCGAGCAGATCGGGGCCGGCGCCTGCCACACCGGCCGCGCCAGCTGCTTCTACCGCTCGGTCCCGCTCAAGCAGAGCGACTTCCGCCGGCTCATCCTCGACTTCCGCAACGGCGAGAAGGTGTTCGATCCCGCGCAGGTGTACGGCGAGAAGGGCGACGAGCCGCCGAAGGGCTGAAGCCTTTCGTCCGCCGCGCGCGGTAGGGTGGGCAAAGGCGGCCGACATGCTGCGGTCTGGCGTGACGCCCGCCCCGCCGTGCCCACGCGCGACGCAATGGTGGGCACGCTTCGCTTTGCCCACCCTACGGCACTGCCTCTCGCCGTGACTCTATTGAGACAGCGCCTCGCGTGCGAGCAGCGCGCGCATGCGCTCGATGCCCCAGCGGTAGCCCGAGAGCGTGCCGTCGCTCCTGATCACCCGGTGACAGGGGATCGCAAGCGCAATGGCGTTGGCCGCGCAGGCGTTCGCGACGGCGCGCGCCGACCCCGGTTCGCCGATGCGGCGGGCGAGCGCCGCATAGGTCACGGTGCGGCCGCACGGAATGGCGC
>DATBZM010000005.1:0-9384 GCA_036513175.1 Xanthobacteraceae bacterium
ACTTCGAGCCCGACAGCGCGCGCTTGACCTTCACCATGTCGGCGACCGGGATGCCTTCCGTGATGCAGACGATCAGCGCGATCTCGGCCTGGATCGCCTCGGCGATGGCGTCGGCCGCGCCCGGCGGCGGCACGTAGATCACGCTCGCGTCGCAGCCGGTCTTGTCCTTGGCTTCCGCCACGGTGTCGAACACCGGCAGGTTGAGGTGGAACGAGCCGCCTTTGCCGGGAGACGTGCCGCCGACCATCTTGGTGCCGTAGTCGATCGCGGCTTGCGAATGGAAGGTGCCGTTTTTGCCGGTGAAACCCTGGCAGATGACCTTGGTGTTCTTGTCGATGAGGACGGACATCACGCGGCCCCTTTGACGGCTTTCACGATCTTCTGCGCCGCGTCATCGAGATCGTCGCCCGAGGTGACGTTGAGCTTGGAGTCGGCGATGATCTTCTTGCCGAGGTCGACGTTGGTGCCTTCGAGCCGGACCACCAGCGGCACCTTGAGGCCGGTCTCCTTCACGGCCGCGACCACGCCCTCGGCGATCACGTCGCACTTCATGATGCCGCCGAAGATGTTGACCAAAATGCCCTTCACGTGCGGGTCGGACGTGATGATCTTGAACGCGGCCGCGACCTTGTCCTTGGTGGCGCTGCCGCCGACGTCGAGAAAGTTCGCCGGCGCCTCGCCGTAGAGCTTGATGATGTCCATGGTCGCCATGGCGAGGCCGGCGCCATTGACCATGCAGCCGATGGTGCCGTCGAGCGCGACGTAGTTGAGGTCGTATTTCGACGCCTCGATCTCCTTCGCGTCCTCCTCGGTGAGGTCGCGTAGCGCGACGATGTCGGAATGGCGATAGAGCGCGTTGTCGTCGAAGCCGACCTTGGCGTCGAGGCAGATGAGCTGGCCCGACTTGGTGACGACCAGCGGGTTGATCTCGAGCAGCGCCATGTCCTTGGCGACGAAGGCCGTGTAGAGCTTGGTCACCACCGCCTCGGCCTGCTTGGCGAGGTCGCCCTTGAGCCCGAGCACCTGCGCGGCGCGCCGCCCGTGGTGCGGCATCGCGCCCGTCGCCGGATCGATCGAGAAGGTGACGATCTTCTCCGGCGTCTGGTGCGCCACTTCCTCGATGTCCATGCCGCCTTCGGTCGACACCACGAAGGCGACGCGCGCGGTGGCGCGGTCGACCAGCACCGAGAGATAGAGCTCCTTGTCGATCGCGGAGCCTTCCTCGACGTAGAGCCGGTTGACCTGCTTGCCCTTCGCCCCGGTCTGGTGGGTGACCAGCGTCGAGCCGAGCAGGCGCGCCGCCTCGCGCTGCACGTCGTCGATCGATTTCACCACCTTGACGCCGCCGGCCTTGCCGCGCCCGCCCGCATGGATCTGCG
Organism: Xanthobacteraceae bacterium; assembly: GCA_036513175.1. Lineage (GTDB taxonomy): Bacteria > Pseudomonadota > Alphaproteobacteria > Rhizobiales > Xanthobacteraceae > JAVDCA01. The sequence continues at coordinate 1,380 of DATBZM010000005.1, forward strand.
CCTTGACGACCCAGACCGGCCCGCCGAGCTGGCGCGCTCCCGCGACCGCATCCTCGACCGTGAAGGCCGGCACCCCGCGCGGCACCGGCACGCCGAAGTCGCGCAGCACCGCTTTCGCCTGATACTCGTGGATGTTCATGCGATCGTCTCGGCGGGTGATTGCAGGGAAGCGACGTGGCGCGATGCGCGCCCGTCGCCGGGGAGCAGATGGTTATTTCGCGAGATTCGGCGCGATCTTCATGCAGGCATCGACGAGGCCGCGCACCGCAGTGGCGGACTTGTCGAACATCGTCTTCTCGGCGCCGTTGAGCTCGACCTCGATGATGCGCTCGACGCCCTTGGCGCCGAGCACCACCGGCACGCCGACATAGAGGTCCTTCACGCCGTATTCGCCGTTGAGATAGGCGGCGCAGGGCAGCACGCGCTTCTTGTCCTTGAGATAGCTCTCCGCCATGGCGATCGCGGAGGCCGCCGGCGCATAGAAGGCCGAGCCGGTCTTGAGCAGGTTGACGATCTCGCCGCCGCCCTTGCGGGTGCGATCGACGATCGCGTCGAGGCGCTCCTGCGTGGTCCAGCCCATCTTGATGAGATCGGGCAGCGGGATGCCGGCGACCGTCGAATAGCGCACCAGCGGCACCATGTCGTCGCCATGGCCGCCGAGCGTCATCGCGGTGACGTCCTTGACCGAGACGTTGAACTCGTCGGCGAGGAAATAGCGAAACCGGGAGCTGTCGAGCACGCCCGCCATGCCGACCACTTTCGGCTTGGGCAGGCCGCAGGCCTTCTGCAGCGCCCACACCATGGCGTCGAGCGGGTTGGTGATGCAGATCACGAACGCATTGGGCGCGTATTTCTTGATGCCGGTGCCGACCTGCTCCATCACCTTGAGGTTAATGCTCAAGAGATCGTCGCGGCTCATGCCCGGCTTGCGCGGCACGCCGGCGGTGACGATGCAGACCGCCGCGCCTTCCATCGCCTCGTAGGCATTCACCCCGGAGAAGTGGGCATCATAGCCGTCGACCGGCGAGGACTCGGCAATGTCGAGCGCTTTGCCCTGCGGGATGCCCTCGGCGATGTCGAACAGCACTACGTCGCCGAGCTCCTTGATCCCGATCAGGTGCGCGAGCGTGCCGCCGATCTGGCCGGCGCCGATGAGGGCGATTTTTGGACGTGCCATGGGAGGGAAATCCTTCGAACAATACCGCGCAATCGCGGCGCCGCCGCGCGGTGGGTTAGACCCTTCATCAGGCCCGTTCAAGTCGCCCTCGGACGCGTCGGCCCGCGGCGCAGCACATGAGCGCATCCCGGTATGTCAGGTCGTACGTTATACATTATGCCAGCGGCGTGCTGTTCGCCAAGGCCCCTCGCGGGCCAGCGCTGGATTACGGCGCGGCGCCGAGGCGAGCGAGCGCAGCCTCGACGGTGCTTTTCATCTTGTCCGGATCGAGTGCGAGCGCCTGACGGTAGTCGGTAATGGCGTGGTCGCGATCGCCCTGTTTCTCGTAGGCGTCCGCGCGTGCGATGAATGCAGCCGCGAGCTTGGGATCGCGCCGGATCGCCTCGTCGAAATCTCGGATGGCGCTGTCGTACTCCCGCCTTCCGGCAAAGCCCTGGCCTCGCAAAACGAGCGCTCGTGGGTAGTTTGCGATGAATTGCATCACCCGATTGGCCTCGGCCACCGCGCGGTCCCAGTCACCTTTGTGGAGGTAGACGAGGCCACGATTGATCTGGACCCGAACCGGGAGTGCTCTCCCACGAAGGACCTGGTTGTAGTCCGCGAGCGCGCGGTCATCGTCGCCTTTGTTCAGGTAAGCGTCGCCGCGAATTGAGAGAGCGCTGCTGTGAAGGCTTGATGGGCCCTCCTGTAGGTCGTCCGGGGTGATCCGGAGAACTTCGCTGCAATCGGCGATGGCATGGTCCAAATCCCCTTTGCGATAGTAGATGGCGCAGCGGCTGAGGCGCGCGTGCGGATCCCGCGAGTCCATCCCGAGCGCGCGACTGAAGTCTTCGATCGCTTTGTCGTATGCGCCCTTGCCCGCGTATTCGTCGGCGCGTGCATTCAACGCCTGGCGGTAATCCGGATCGAGCCGTAAGGCTTCGTCGAAGTCGGTGAGGGCGCGATCATAATCCCGCTTGCGGCTGTAGGCCTGGCCACGACGAAAATAAGCGGCGGCGTTGTCGAGCGGGGGCTCGGTATCCCTGCCGCCAAAGACCGCGTCAAAGGCGCGGTTGTTGATGTAGGGCACGTTGACGCGTTCAGTCGAAATCCAAACGACCGGCGCTCCTGCGATCGGGGAGCCAAATAAAAACGTGCCGGGCTCCGGCTGCTGTCCGAACTCGGCGCCCGCGATCGACGGCGCGAGGGCGTTGCCGGACCTGGCGTATTGTTTGACGTTCTGTTCGATGGATCGCCTGACGTCATCGGGAGGATCGAGTGAGAGCGCCTTTGCGTAGTGGGCGATCGCAAGATCATGGTCGCCTTTGGCGCGCCAGGCGACGGCGCAATTATTGAACGTCAATGCATCGTCCGGTCGGAGCCTGATTGCCTCGCCACACTCCTCCAGCGCACGATCCCATTCGCGCAGCTTGATGAAGATTGCGGCCCGGTTGAAATGAGCGTCGAATGAGTCGGGATCGAGCCTGATCGCTTCGTTGAGGTCGGGCAAGATTTGGTCGACGGCAGTCCCCGCCCAGAGGTGGGTTGCGGCGCGGTTGTTGAACGCCTGGCTGTATTGCGGGAGGATCCGGATGGCCTCGGTGAAATCCGCGACGGCTGTGTCGCGTTCGGCTCGCAGCAGGCGCGTGACGCCGCGCTCGAGGTAGGCTTCCGCATCGTCCGGCGCCAGCCTGATCGCCTCGTCGCAATCGCGCATGGCGTGCTCGTAATCGCGCAGGTGCCGATTCGCGATGCAGCGGCCGATAAACGCGTTGTGGTTGCCCGGCTCGAGCTCGATCGCCAAGTCAAATTGCCGGCGCGCGGCCGCATGGTCGCCTTTACGAGCCAGAACACGTGCACGACCGTATACCGCCAGGGCATCGGCTGATGTGAACGGCTGCGACGGCTGCCGAACGGGGGCGCCCTGCGCCGCGCCGTGAGCGCAGGGTGCCGCGAACGTCGCTGCGATCGCAATGATGCTGAGGAAAGCCGCGACTCTCATGGCGATCCGGGCCTGATCCTGTCCGCAGCGTCTTTTGGGAGTAACGCCGTCACTACCGAGATGCAATCTTAAGGTGTTTGGCGGGTGGCGCCAGACCGAAAATGCATCGACACGGTCAAGCCCTTGCCGTCCTGCCCCGGCCTGGCTTCACGTCTCAACGATCCCCTCGGTCGAGCCTGTCACGCCGGCGCGGTGGCCGTGCGCGAGCGCCAGGTAGTCCTGCGAACCCATCTCGATCAGGCGCGACGCGGTGCGGTGGAATTCCTGCGCCTCGTAGCCTTCGCTCGCCCGATAGAGGTCGAACGGCTCGGCGGCCGCCGAGGCGACGAGCTTCACCGCATTGTCGTAGAGCGTGTCGATCAGCGCGATGAAGCGCTTGGCCTCGTTGCGCTGCGTGTAGTCCATCACCGGCACATGATCGAGCACGATCGCGTGGAATTCGCGCGCGAGCCGCAGATAGTCGATCGCGCCGAGCGGGCGCTCGCACAGTTCCGCGAAGGTGAAGCGCGCCACCCCCACGGCGGCGCGCGGCACGCGCACGACGTGGCCCTTGACCAGGAGCTCGAGCGGCGCCCCCGCGTGGCCGAGCGCGAGCCGCCGCCACGCCTCGTCGAGCGCGCGGTCGGCCGCCGCGTCGGCCGGGACGTGCCACACCTTCACGCTCGCAAGCTTGTCGAGCCGGAAATCCGAGCGGGCGGCGAGCCGCACCACGTCCATGTGCCGGTGCAGCAGGGCGATGAACGGCACGAACAGCGAGCGATTGAGGCCGTCCCGGTAGAGCTCGTCCGGCGCCAGGTTGGAGGTCGCGACCACCACGACGCCGCGTTCGAACAGCCGCGTGAACAGCCGGCCAAGAATCATCGCGTCGGCGATGTCGGTGACGTGAAACTCGTCGAAGCAGAGCACCCAGGATTCTTCCGCGATGTCGTTCGCTGCGTGCACGATCGGATCGCCGTTCGCGGGCTCGCCCGCCTTGATCTTCTGGCGATAGGCATGCACGCGCTCGTGCACCTCCGCCATGAATTCATGGAAATGCACGCGCCGTTTGCGCCGCGCCGTGCAGGCCGCGAAGAACAGGTCCATCAGCATGGTCTTGCCGCGGCCGACATCGCCGTGAATGTAGAGGCCCTTGAGCGGCGCCTCGTCTTTCTGGCGTCGGGCGAACAACCAGCCGAGCGAGGATGACTTGCGCGCCAGCCGGTGCGCGTCGAGCCGCTCGTTGAGCCTGTCGAGCCGTGCCGCGAGCGCTTCCTGCGCCGCATCGCGCTCGATCTCGCCGGCAGCGACCAGGGCGGCGTATTGGGCGCTGACGGAAGCTGACATGGGGGACGGGGTACGCGGCTGGAGGCGCAACGCCATAGCCGCTTTTCGGTGGCTGCGACAAGGCAGGCGCGCCCGATCACGCCGAGATCACGGGCAAGTGAATCCTGAGGCGCATTGTGGACGAGCCCTTGTGATTGGCAAATGAAACCCCGAACCGGTAGGTCCGTATCATTGGGTGCTGGACGATAAATCGATCGAAAGGCGACGGGCTCCGAGAGAAATACTTTCGGACGACTTCAATTGAAGCCTCGAACACATCAACCGCAGGAGACTGAACATGAACGCCAAGATCAAGCGCGCAGTTGCAGCCGCCCTCTTCTCCGCCATTGCTTCCCCGGCTTTTGCCGGCGACCAGGACAGCGCGACGCTGCTCGCGACCAGCGGCCGCATCATCGAGCAGCCGGCCGCGATGCCGGCCAACGCCTACGCGTCCGCGACGACGTGGACCCACCGTGCCCCGACGCACGGGTCGGCGGCGATCGATTTCCAGGCGCAAGGCTCGCGCTGAGCCTCGCGTTAACTAAGTCCGCCGAACCGTCCCCCTCCCCGGTTCCGGCGTGCTGGCGGCCGGTCGCAAGACCGGCCGCCTTGCGTTTCGAGCGTCGTTGATTGACCAAGGGAGGCTATGGCCATCGCAACGAGCCTGCAGCGCGCGAAATGGCCGGTCGTGCGACCGGCCATTTTCATGCCCGCCCAGTGCATGCCTGCCCAGCCCTGCGTTTTCAGCAATGTGCTAGTCCAATCAATGCACTGGCGCCCATGCTGCATCGCAATATATGCGCAATGCGGGTGCAGCATGACCGCAAGCTGATTCGCGGACGGCCGCAGGCCGCATGATCGGGAGGTTCGCCAGGAGGGTCATCGTGACAATAGAGGTCAGGAGAACCCGGAATGGACGAATTGCTCACCGACGGCGGCATGATCCGCAAGCTGTGGCTCGGCGAAGCCAAGGCCTATCGCGACCACCTGTTGCGGCTTGATCCCGAGAGCCGGCGCAATCGCTTTGGCGGCGCCGTCGCCGACGAGCTGATCGAATCCTACGCGGCGAGCGCGATGCGCATGGATGCCGTCATGCACGGCTTCCTGATCGACGGCGTGCTGCGCGGCGTCGCCGAGCTCAAGCCGTTCGGCGCGGCCTTTCCGACCGAGGCCGAGGTCGCATTCAGCATCGAGAAGCCGTGGCAGAGCCACGGCGTCGGCTCCGCGCTGCTCGAGCGCACGCTGCTCGCGGCGCGCAACCGCGGCATCAAGCTCGTGCACATGGCGTGCCTTGCCGCCAATGCCCGCATGCAGCAGCTTGCGCGCAAGTTCGAGGCCGAGCTGAGCTTCGACATGGGCAGCGTGGTCGGCGAGGTCGCCGCCCCGCAGGCGACGCCGCTCTCGGTCTTTCGCGAGATGGTCGCCGACAGCCACGGCTTTGCGACGGCCGTGCTCGACGTTCAGGCGCGGATGTTGCGGCCTGCGTAGTGCGAATAGCGAGTGGCGAATAGCGAATAGGGGCGAGCCACTGGCCACTCACTATTGGCTACTCGCCATTCGCTATTCGCCCTTTTTCACGCCGCCAGCGGATAGGCCGCTTCGACCACATAGGGGCCGCCGCCGATCGAGGCGCGCGAGGAGTACAGCACGAAGCGCGAGACGCGAAACGGCGCCGGGCGAAACGGGTGATGCGTCGTGAGATAGTCTGCGACGTCGTGGCTCGACGCATCGCGCAGGCGCGCGAGCGTCACATGCGGCGTGTACTTGCGCCCTTCCGGCTCGAGGCCGACGCGCCGCATCAGCCGTTCGTGCTCGGCCTGCAGCTCGTAGAGCTGCTGCGTCGGCGCCACGGTCGCGACGACTGCGCGCGGCCGCCGGCCGCCGAACGAGGTCAGCCCGTCGAGCCGCAGCTCGAAGCTCAGCCGCCGCACATTGCTGAGCATGAAGGCGATTTCGTGCGCCATCACGTCGTCGATGTCGCCGATGAACCGCAGTGTCAGGTGATAGTGCTCGGGATCGATCCAGCGGGCGCCCGGCAGGCCGCCGCGCAGCATCGCGAGCGATTGGCCGGTCGCGGCCGGAATTTCAAGCGCGGTAAACAGCCGGGGCATGGGACGATCGTTCCATGGGCGGTTGCAAGCGCATACAGCAGACAAGACCATGCGCCGGTCTGGTTAGCATTCCCTAAATGTGGAGATTCGCACGCAAGACGCAACTCGTTTGTCGCGGCGGACTTGTCATCATCGTGTCTTACTCGGCGCGTTTCGCGCGCGCTCGCGCGAGCAGCTCTTCGACCTTGGGAAGAATCTTCGCCACAATGACGTCGATGCCGGCGGCCGTCGGATGCAGCCCGTCGTGCTGGTTGAGCTTCGGGTCGGCGGCGACGCCATCGAGAAAGAACGGATAGAAGACGACGCCGTAGGTCTTGGCGAGATCCGGAAAGATCGCATTGAATGCATGTGCGTAATCGGCGCCGAGATTGGGCGGCGCCAGCATGCCGCAGAGAAGCACCGGTATCTTGCGCTGGGCGAGCCCGCGCAGGATGCCGTCGAGCGCGCGCCGCGTCGCCGCCGGATCGATGCCGCGCAGCGCGTCATTGGCGCCGAGCTCGAGAATCACCGCATCGGTTCCGGCCGGGACCGACCAGTCGAGGCGCGCCAGCCCGCCCGCCATGGTGTCGCCGGAAACCCCCGCATTGCTGATGCTCACCGCCATGCCGTTCGCGACGAGCGCCTGCTCAAGCTTGGCCGGAAACGCATCCTGCTGCGCGAGCCCGAGCCCGGCCGTGAGTGAATCGCCGAGCGCGACGATGTGCAGCGGCTTGTCGGCCGCCGTCGCCGGCGATTCGAGGCTCGCCGCCAATCCGATCGCCAACGTAATGATTCGCACAATCGTCTGGACCCGCATGGCGCCATTCCCATATGAGCGAGACATGCCTAGAGCATGATCCCGAAAAGTGGATACCGGTTTTCGGAAAAGATCATGCTCAAAATCTAGCGCCGCCAGAGGTTCACCAGCCGCATGAATGACGTCTCGGTCAAGCCCGCTCTCGCGCCCGCCATCGCGCTTGCGGGGGTCAATCTGTCGCTCGGCAGCGGCGCCGCGCGGGTGCATATCCTCAAGGACGTCACGCTCGATATCGCGCGCGGCGAGGCGGTCGGCCTCGTCGGTCCGTCGGGCTCGGGCAAATCGACGCTGCTGATGGTGATGGCCGGGCTGGAGCGGCCGGATACCGGCTCCGTCGTGGTGGCGGGCGAGGACATCGTCCGGCTCGACGAGGATGCGCTCGCCCGCTTTCGCGGCCGCGAGGTCGGCATCGTGTTTCAATCCTTCCACCTCATCCCGACCATGACGGCGCTGGAGAACGTCGCGGTGCCGCTCGAGCTCGCCAATGCGCGCGATGCGTTCGAACGCGCCGAGCGCGAGCTTGCCGCGGTCGGCCTCGGCGACCGGCTGGCGCACTATCCGGCGCAGCTCTCCGGCGGCGAGCAGCAGCGCGTGGCGCTAGCCCGCGCCCTGGCGCCAAACCCTTCGCTGATCATCGC
>DATBZM010000006.1:0-20147 GCA_036513175.1 Xanthobacteraceae bacterium
GAGTGGCGACGTCGCTCCGAGCGCGGGGCTCGCCACGCCGCCGGGCATGGTGGTCACCTGCGCGAGCGCGGCACTGCTGCCGAGCATCAGCGCCATGATCGAAATTCCGATGAGCTGCATGAAAGCCTCCATGTCGTGCACGTCGCTGTCTTCTCAGTTCTCTGTCTTCGGTCGAAGGCGCTGTTTGATCAGCGTCCTCTATTCGAGAGATGAGCGGGGCGGCCCGGCTGCGCCAGTAAATTCGCGGTAAGAGTCTGAAATGCAGTTTAAGGACGAATGCGTATCACGCGCCGCGCAGCACTTCGTTTCTGCCCCACGACTACGGACGCACGTAGCGCGGCACCGCCTGCTTCCGACCTTCCCGATAGGGCAGCGCCCGTTGCCGGCCGATGTACCAAGGATTGCTGATACAGGACGAGCCGCACTGTTGCCGCGAGCTGACGTAACAGCTCATCGCGCCAGTGCTCGAGCTCAACGAGCAGTAGGGATAGAGCTGTGCCGCGTATTGCGCCTTGCTCGGCCGCGCGCCGAAGGACAGCACGGCGGCAGCCGTAAGCAGGATCGCTATAAAAAGTCGCATGTCGGAACCCTGGCCTCCTCACCGGGATGAGCTAGTTGGCGCGACGGGCAGAACCAGGGTTCAGACGAAGCGCACGCGCGATTTGCGCAATTTCCCTCCGTCGGCGGCAATTTCCATGGGACCGCCGCGCAGGCGCGACGGTGTAGCCATCCGCACGGCAGCAACGGAGCAAGAGCGCTTCAATCACAGCAAGATCAGGCAAGCATCAACGCGCGGCCTCGCAGCCAGAACGTCGTCGCGCCTTAGGCCGCCACGCGTTCCGCCGCCGGGACGTGCACCGGCATGCGGCCGGTGATCGCCTTGTGCACCTTCGCGAAGGCAACCGCCTCGATCTGGCGCACGCGCTCGCGCGACACGCCGAATTCGCCCGCGATGTCCTCGAGCCGCTTCGGCTTGTCCGACAAGCGCCGGGACACCAGGATGCGGCGCTCGCGCTCGCTCAGCAGCGTGAGCGCTTGGGCGAGCGCCGCGCGACCGTTTGTGACCTGCTCCTCGCGCGCGAGCGTCTCCTCCTGGCTCGGCGTGGTGTCCGCCAGCTGATCCTGCCAGTCGCTCGGCTCGCCCTCGTCACGCGTGACATTGAGCGACACGTCGCCACCGAGCCGCCTATTCATCTCCACGACCTCGCGTTCGCTCACGCCGAGCCGACCGGCGATCAGCTCGACATCGCGAGGGCGCATGTCGCCGTCGCCCAGCATTGACAGCCTCGCCTTGGTCTTGCGCAGGCTGAAGAACAGTTTCCGTTCGCCGGTCGTGGTGCCCATCTTCACCAGCGAGCGCGAGCGCACGATGTAATCCTGCATTGCCGCCCGGATCCACCAGATCGCGTAAGTGGCGAAGCGAAAACCCTTGCCGGGATCGAAGCGTTCCGTCGCCTGCATCAAGCCGATGCTGCCCTCCGAGACGAGCTCGGCAAGCGGCAGCCCGTAACCGCGATAGCCCAGCGCCGTCTTCACGACCAGGCGCAGGTGACTACCGACCAGCCGGTCGAGCGCGCGACGGTCGCCCTGCTCCCGGTAGCGGCGGATGAGATCAAACTCCTCACCCGGCTGTAGGAGAGGCATCCGGCGGATTTGCGCGAGATAGCGCTTGAGGCCGGAATCGAATTCCGAGGTGGAGAGGCTCGCGGTGCGTGTCATGGCGGTGCCATCCGGTTGAAGGTCGTGGTCGGAAAATACGGACCGCCTCCCGCGGCGCCACTAAATTGCCGGTCATGCGCCTAAATTCGAATTTAGAGGCTCACGCCGTCGTGACCGCTTCGTGCCCCGGATTGATGGAACGCCGCGGCCGTCGAGGCGACGCGCAGTTACGATTCGTTTCGCCGGGTCGCGCCGGCCGCCGGCGGGCAGACGATCTCGGCCACCAGGCCGGGGCCGGATGTCAGCGTGAGGCCGAAACCGTGCAGCTTGACGATCGCCATGACGAGGCTCAACCCGAGTCCGACGCCACGGCTCTGGCGGCTGCGGTCCGAGCGATAGAAGCGGCGGACCACCAGGTCGCGCTCCGCCTCGCTGATGCCGGGGCCGGTGTCGCCCACGCGCACGACGCTTTCGCCATCGCGGCTGAGCAGGCCCAGCTCGACGTTTCCTCCGGCGGGCGTGAATTTGATTGCGTTGTCGGCGAGGTTGGCGACCGCCTCGAGCAGCAGATCGCGATCACCCTGCACGATCGGCCGCGCGGCGAGGTCGACCGAAAGCCTGACACCCTTCTCCTCGGCAATCGGCTCGTAGAGGTCGCACACCTCGCGGACGATGTCGGCTAGCGCGACGTCGCTAAAGCCGGCGAGTCGCCGCGTGTGCTCGATCTCGGCGATGCGCAGCAGAGCCGTGACGATCGCAAGCGACTGGTCGAGGCCCGCGATGGCACGATCGATCACCGTCCGCGCCTCGTCGAGCGAGCGCGCGTTGGCGCGGCCGCGCTCGAGCGCGACCCGCATACGCGTCAACGGCGTGCGCAGATCGTGCGCGATATCGTCGCCCACCCCGGCGATCTCCTGGATCAGCGCCTCGATCCGTTCCAGCATGCCGTTCACGATCGCCGCCAGCCGATCGAACGGATCTTCGCTGCCGCGCGCCGGCAGCCGCTGGCGCAGGTCCCCCGCAACGATGCGCTGGACGCTGCGGTTGACCTCGGCGACGCGGCGCTGCGCCCGGAGGCTGAGCAGCATGCCTACCGCCACGCTGAGGAAGAGCGCCGGCAGCAGGCCGGCCGCCAGCGTCTCCCCGACGATCGCGCTGATCTCGACGATCTCGTCGACGTTGCGGCCGATCACGAGCACCTCGCCGCCCGGCAGGCGCCGCCCCGCGGCGCGCACTGCCTGCGCCACCGGCGTGTCGAGACCGGCCAAGATCATCGCGGCCTGCGCGATCCCATCGAGCGCAAGGCCAGGGGGAATCCCGGCGATGTCGCCGGCCATCCGTCGGCCGTCGGCGGCAAAGAGTCCCGCGTGCTCGACCCTACGTGGATTCTGCCGCGGCAGGAGGTTCACTGTATCGATCAGCTCATGCGCGTCGGCTCGCGCCAGCACCTCGGCCTGCTTGGTGACGACCTCGTCGGATCGGACCGTGAGATAGCGGTTCGTCTGCCAATAGATCGCGGCGAACAGCGCCAGCACGAAAAGGACGTAGATGCCGGCGACCGCGAGCCCCCAGCGGAACGTGACGCTTCGCGTGACCTCAGGCAGGCGCACGGAGGACAAAGCCGACGCCGCGCACGTTGTGGATCATCGGCGGCTCATTAGGCTCGTCGATCTTCCGCCGCAAGCGCCCCATGTGCACGTCGACGAGGTTCGTCTGCGGGACGAATTTGTACTTCCACACCTCTTCGAGCAGCATTGCGCGCGTGAGAACCTGGTCCTTGCGCTGCATCATGTACTCGAGCAGGCGGAACTCGCGCGGCAGCAGCTCGACGCTGCGGTCGCCGCGCTTGGCCGTGCGCTCGATGAGGTCGAGCTCGAGCGGCCCCACGCGCAGCTTGGTGTCGCGGTTGTCGACCGGGCGGCGGAGCAGCGCATCGACGCGCGCGATCAGCTCGACCAGCTCGAACGGCTTGGTGAGGTAGTCGTCGCCGCCCGCCCGCAGCCCGCGCACGCGATCATCGACCGCCCCGAGCGCGCTCAGCACCAGCACCGGCGTGCGCATCTGTTCCTTCCGCAGCGCCTCGACGATCGTGAGGCCGTCCATTCCGGGGAGCAGCCGATCGACGATCATCGCGTCGGGCTTGCCCGCGCGCGCCTGGTCGAGGCCCTCGATGCCGGTCGCCGCCCAGGTCACGTCGAAGCCGAGATCGGTGAACTCGGCGACGATCTCGTCGGCGGTCTCGCGATCGTCCTCGATGAGCAGCAGCTTCGGCATCGTCGTCTCCAGCTGCAGATTGGCACAATCTCGATCCATTGTGGAGTTCCGACTCGTTTCCCGACCGCGATGGCGCGTAACGAACGATGCGAACCGGGCCCTCGCGCTTTCCGGCGGCGGCGGTTCAGCACGCATGCCGTGATTCCGCGCCCGCCGGATTTCGTATGACCTCGCACCAGAGAATAAGGACGGCTCACGTCGGCGCCACTAAACAGCGCGTTTGCAGATTAAACTTTTTGTTAGCGCGCGCGGCCAAGCGCCCGCGAGCACGTTTCCTGCCGCCGTTTTTAGAGTCCTGAAACGCAATTTAATGGCGGGCCACCGTTACGCGCCCATCTGTCGTGGTGTCACCGGCGCAACCGTCGGCGGCTTGCTCGAGACCAAACGTCTCGATTGTTTCTGTTTCAACGGAGAACGACCATGAAGACCCTTCTCGCTGCTCTCAGCGTGACCATGTTGCTCGCGGGTGTCGGCGCCGCCAACGCCGGCCAGCAAGTGACCTCGACCGAGATCGACAACCGGCTCAACCACGAGTTCACGATGCCCTCCGCCTACGCGTCCGCGCGCGAGCCCGGCCGCATCGTGTCGGCGCCGAGCGCGATCGACTTCCAGCTGCAGGGCCGCCCGTGATCCAGCTGGCCGGCCGCGGAGGCCGGCCGATCTCTGGTCAGCGGCCGTACGGGGGACCTCCCGTCCGGCCGCCGATCCAGAGCCAACCGCGCAGTTGCTACCCGTCCCCGGCGTGTGGCCATACTGCGCCGTCCTGAGCGTGGCACGGACCATCCTCGATATGACGGGACGGGCGCCTGCGCCTCAAAGCGGATCGGCCGCAAGCGCCTCTCCGGCATATCGTCGCGTGACGGCGTCGAGGTCGCCGCTCGCCGAGAGCTTCTCGAGCGCATAGGCGCGCGTCGTGGCAAGCAGGCGGTAGCGCGCCGTCGCCTTGGAAAGGTCGGCGATCACGAGCGACTTGGCGACGAGCGTCGCGACGTGCTCGAGGAGATTGAAATCATCATCGCCGCTGCCGGCCACGGCGGACGCCGCCGGCAAGGTGAACTCATCGGGGAAGATCGCCAGGCGGCGAAAGACGGCTTGTTCGGGTTCGGACAGGCCGCCATAGCTCCAGTCGAGCATGCCGGACAGCGTCTGGTGCCGGGCGTGAGCGGTGCGTCGGCCGCCGCTCAGCAGGCGAAGCGGCGTGTCGAGCTGCACGGCCAGCCCCTCGATTCCGAAGGCCTCGACCCGTCCGGCCGCGAGCTCAATGGCGAGCGGAATTCCGTCGAGCCGGCGACAAATCTCCGCGACCGTCGGCGCGCTCGCGTCGCTGAGCTCGTAGGTCGCGTCGCTCGCGCATATGCGATCGACGAAGAGCTGGATCGACGGATAGGCCAAAGCCTCGGCCGCACTGATCGATAAGGGCTCGCGCGGGCACTGCAAGGGCGGCAGACGCCGCACCCACTCGCCGGCGATGCGCAGGGGCTCGCGACTTGTCGCCAGGAAGTCGATACGCGAAGCGGTCCGCGACAGGGGCTCGATCAGGGTGGCCATCGCGTCGACGAGATGCTCGCAATTGTCCATGACGACGAGCATGCGCTTACCGACGAGACGCCGGCTCAGCTCGGAAAGGGCCTGCGCACCGTTCGCGGCAATCGCGAGCGCCCGCGCAAGCAGCGCCGGCAGCTGCGCGGGATCGGCGACCGGCGCAAGGTCGACGAAATGCACGCCATCGGCATAGGATCCCGCAACGGCGTGCGCCGCCGCGACAGCGACCGTCGTCTTGCCGATTCCCCCGGGGCCGACGATTGTGATGAACCGTCGCAGCGGAAGCTCCACCGCCAGCGCGCGGATGAAGTCGGCGCGGCCGAACATGCGGGTCGAGGCAACCGGCAGGCCCGTTGCGAGGCAAGCGCCCGACGCCGCCGCGGTCGGCCAGGATTCCTCGCGCGCGACCGGCACGGCGAGGCGGTATCCGCGACCCGGCACGGTGCAGATGAGATTTTCATCTGCACCATGCGCGTGCAGCGCCTTGCGCAGCGCAGCCATGTGCACCCTGAGATTGGTCTCGCCGACGTTCGTGTCGGGCCAGGCCGCGGCAATGAGATCGTCCTTGCTGACCAGGTTGCCGCGCCCGTTGAGCAAGGCGACGAGAATGTCGAACGCTCGGCTGCCGATGGGGACGGGATTGCCGCCGTTGAGCAACTGCCTTCGCGAGGGGAGACAGAGAAAATCCGCAAAGCGGAATTTCTCCGCGCCCTCCCCGCCGCCGCCCATTACGAGCACCAGCCCGCCATTGCCGGCCTGCGCTGGTGGCGGCGCGACACTCGCCCCGGCGGCCTGCGACGCCGTTGTCCGCGTCAGGCCGCGCGCGTCAGCTCTCTTGGCGATAAGGTTCGCCATGCCGATTTCCGATGGCTCCCCGGTTGCGCCAATGTTTGTCGGGTTTCGGCAATCACTCCATCGCACTAGTGGCGCATTGGCTCCCACCTTGGTTTGTGGACAATATACCTTGGTTTAGGCGCTGGTCGTACGCCGGGGCGAACGCAGGCCATCGGCAGCCCGCGGGACCGTGCCTTCGCGGCGGCACGGCGGCTCGGTCCGTGTCAGCAGCACACCTGCCGCGACCGCCCTTTCAGCGCCTGCTCGATGCACCCGATGAGCGCCGAGCTATTGAATGGCTTGGTGAGAAAACACACCGCGCCGGCGTCGCGGGCGCGCCGCTCGAGGTTCGCCTCGGGAAAGGCCGTGATGAAGATGATGGGCGTCTGATCGTTCTGAGCCGCCAGACGGCGCTGCATTTCGAGGCCGTTCGTCCCCGGCATTTGCACGTCCGAGACGATGCAAGCGGTCTCGCGGCGCTCGGGCGAGCCGAGGTAACTGTCGGCCGACTCGAACGAGCGCGCTGCAAATCCCAGCGAGCGGATGAGATTCATCATCGCGACCCGAACCGAGACGTCGTCGTCGACGATGGAGATCAGGGGAACCTTGGCGGCGGCTTCGTTCGTCAAGTGTCAATACCCTCACGGTTCAGGGGGCTCACGGCAAAGATGCCTCGAAGGCCGCGCCCGCATCACTATACTTGGGTTTAGACGAGGGTGCCGTGATCACGGTCCCGATCACCCAAGAGCATATGAATCCAGCAAGTTTTGTGCGTCGCCGCAACGTCAACCGAGCCGCGACCGCGTGCCACGGACCCGTTCGGCCGCCCGGCGACCCGGCAAATATCATCGTCGTGCCAGTGCCAACAGCCCGGCCATCCGGACGAGATCCGGCAGGGACTTGGCTCCCATCTTTCGCATCATGTTGCCGCGATGGATCTTGACGGTGATTTCGGTCACGCCCAGCTCGTGCGCGATCTGCTTGTTCATCAGGCCGTCGACGACGTGCGTCATGATCTCCTTTTCGCGTGGCGTCAGCGCCTCGAAGCATGCACGCAGACCCGACAGGCGTTTCTCTTCGTCGCGCTGGCGGCAGGCGCGATCGAGCGCGGCGACCACCGCGTCCAGCAGATCCTGGTCGCGGAACGGCTTGGTCAGGAAGTCGACCGCGCCGGCCTTCAACGCCTTGACGGACATCGGCACGTCACCGTGTCCGGTGATGAAGATGATCGGTATGCGGATATCCTCGCGCACGAGCTCGGCCTGCAGATCGAGGCCGCTCTGCCCCGGCATGCGGATGTCGAGCACGAGGCAGGTCGGGACGGTCGGAAGGTCGGCCGCCAGAAACGATTGCGCCGAGCCGTACATCTCGGCGCGCAGGCCGACCGAGCGCAGAAGCCGGCCAAGCGCTTCGCGCATCGACTGGTCGTCATCGATGACGAGGACGACCGGCTGCTCCGAAGCGGAAGGCAGATTTGCCGCACCCTGATCCGTCACCAAGCCGACCCTCCGGGTTGGCAGGAAATTGGCCGAGTTCCCACGCGACCAGAGTGGCAACCCGGCCCCCGCCTCGTCAAGCATGCGCATCGCCGGCCTCGGCTGCGGGCAAGTTGAAACGGAACGTGGCGCCCGGCTCCGGACTGTTCCCCGTCGCCCAGATCTGTCCGCCGTGCGCCTCGATGATCGAACGGCATATCGACAGTCCCATCCCCATGCCGTCGGCCTTGGTGGTGAAGAAGGCATCGAAGATGCGCTCGCCATCGTCGGGCTTGATGCCGATGCCGAGATCGCGCACCGCGACCACCACGCCGTCCGCCCGGTCCCGGCTGGAGGTCACGGTCACGATGCGGGGATGCTCCGCAGCCGCCGCCATCGCCTGGACCGCATTGAGCACGAGATTGACGATGACCTGCTGCAGCTGGACCCGATCGCCGAGCACGGCCGGTACGTCGGAGGCGAGAGCGAGCTCGAGCGAAGCGCGATGGACGGCGACCTCGCGCTGCACCAGCGGCACGACCTCCTCGATCACGCCATTGAGGCTCAGCTCGGCCTTCTCCACATTCGCCCGCCGGCTCAGCGCGCGGATGCGATGCACGATCTCGCTTGCGCGCTTGCCGTCGCCGATCATGCTCCGAACGGCCGCGCTGACCTCGCCGGTGATGTCGCCGCCGCGCGCGAGCCAGCGAAGGCAGGCTTCCCCGTTGACGACGATCGCTGCGAGCGGCTGATTGACCTCGTGGGCGATCGACGCCGAGAGCGCGCCGAGACTCATGATGCGCGCCGCATAGGCGAGCTCCGCCCGCGCCTGGTGCAACTGCTCCTCGGACTTCCGCGCGGCCGTGATGTCGGTCACGGCGCCCACGAACTGGCGCTGGCCGCCGCCGTTGCCGTTCGTCGTCGCCCGCGCGACCAGACGGACATGCTTGATGGCATCGTCCCGCGCCTGCAGGCGAAACTCGAGGTCGAAATCCGAATTCTCCCGCGCGCCACACTCGAACGCCCGCCGCACGGCAGATACGTCATCGGAATGGACGCGGCACAGCATCAGATCGATCGAGGGCTGCGTGCCTGGCTCGCACTCGAAAATGCTGAAGCTCTGCTCGGACCAGAACACGGCATCGGTCGACGGGTTCCAGCCGAAGCTGCCCGTCAGGCTGATCTTCTGCGCTTCCGCCAGATAGGCCGCCTGGCTTCGTCGCAGCGCCTCCTCGGCCCGGCGGCGTTCGGTGATGTCGTTGGTGGTCTCGAGCGTTCCGATCCGACGCCCGGATCCGTCCGACTGGGTCGACCATCGGCTGGCAACGATCACGGTCGTTCCGTCCTTGCGGGTTCGCTGGAACTCGCCCTCCCAATACCCTTCGCGCTGCAGTATCGCCTTGATCTCTTCGAGCGGAATCGGAAACACCGTGCGCAGGAGCTGGGGTGAGCTCTGGCCAATGGCCTCGTGGCGAAGCCATCCGTAAAGCCGCGCGGCTCCCTGGTTCCAGTAGCGGATCATGTCGTTATCATCGCGCACCATGACGGTGTCGTGCGTGAGCTCCAGGAGCTGGGCCTGGTCGCGCAACGTCTCGGCGGCGTCCCGCTTGCGCCGCACGAGGCCTGTGATCGCGAACGCCGTGATGAAATATGTCGTGAGCGTCACGATGTCTTGCGGCGTGTCGACCGCGAAACTCAAGATTGGCGAAGTGAAGAAATAATCGAGCAGGCCAACCGCGATGACCGAGAAGACAAGCGACGAGATCAGGCTGTCCATCAAGGACAGCAAGACGATGATGATCAGAAAGACGCAGACCGCGGTCGCCAACCTCGCCCCGAGGTGGAAGCAGATCCACGCCGCGAGCGCCATGGCGACGCCGCCGAACAACCAGAGACCAAGGAGATATCGCAGCCGAGGCACTCGACTGTCGCCGATGCGCCAGCGGGACGGGAGGATCGTCAGTGTAGTGCCCCTTCGACACCGATGACGCAAAATACTACGTCGACCGCGACTGGTCTACCGGGACATGACCCCATCCTGTCTGGCTCCGACTCCGACGGTCGGGGTCGGCGCCATTGATGCGGAGCACCTACACGGCGACGCGACGCCGTTCGCGATGGGGCGCCACGCCCTCGTCCGCCGCGGCTTGCCGGATGAACGCAAGCAGCTCGACGTTGATCTCGTCCTTGAGCGTCGTGCACATGCCGTGCACTAGCGCATCAGCCAGCGGTACTTCTTCGGCGTGAGCCCGACCAGCTCGCGAAAGCGTCGTGAGCAGTGGCTCTGGTCCGAGAAGCCGGATGCGATCGCGATTTGCGAGAGCGGCCAGTCGGTCTTCACCAGGAGCTCCTGCGCGCGACGCACCCGGCAGACGAAGAGGAAGTGGTGCGGCGTCACGCCCTCCGATTGCTTGAAGGCGCGTGCGAAGTGGCAGCGAGACAATCCGACGAGCGCGGCAAGCCGCTCGATGCTGATGCTTTCCTCGAGGTTGGCGTCGATGTACTCGCGCACGCGCCGGCGCGAGCCTGGCGACAGCCCGCCACGCGCGACAATCTGCGCCTGCGCGGCGCCGATGACCGGTCCGTGCATGGATGCCAGGATGTGCGACGGTATCGATTCGAATTTCAGGATGTTGCTGTCGGGGGCCAGCATTGCGATCCCTCCTCAAGGTTGCGAGTCCAAGGGTCACTCGTTCGACGCAGCCACTATGCCGGCGGCCGATCGCAACGCCTAATAAATGCTTGTGAATATTCGCTGTGCACGCGCGGCGACGCGACCGCCCGATGCCTGCGTCAGATAAACCAAGGTATATGCAGGGTCCGCCGTTCGGATGAGCGATGGCGACGCGAGGACGATCCGGCGCCCTGCGCCCGCAACCAAAGAATGACCCGGCAGTCGCCGCGCGTCGTGACGACGTAAATTTTTGCAAATCGCCGATTTGTCCCCTGGTGACGATCGGTGCCCGACACTGATCGATCTCGCACCGATCCTGACACCGCCACATGGGCCGATGTCACGGCGGACGGCTCGCCGAAGCGTCGCTCGGCGCGCCTCGAGCAGACAACAAAGGGCACGTCGATCCAATATGCCGCTGATCGAGGGAGCGAAATTGCGTGGTGGGTGCGCAAAGGAGCGACGAGGCCATTACGGAGGTACTGATATGACCGCGCTACGCCGAGAATTGGCACCTTCGGGAAGCGAACTGCTGCTCGCCGAGCTGGTGCATCGGATCAACAACGAATTCACCTCCGCGGTCTGCATCATCTCGCGCGCGGCGGCACGGTCGGAAAGCGACGATGTCAAGGCGACGCTGGCCGCCGTCTCGGAACGCCTGATGGACTATGCGCTCGTTCATCGCGCGCTGCAGATGCCGACCGAGCACGCCGAGATCGACGCATCCGCCTTCTTGCGCGGGCTGTGCGCAGCGATCAGCAGGTCGAAGCTCGCCGACCTCGGCATTGAAATGAGCTTCGTCGACCGGCCGCTGCGGATGGATTCGCGCCGGTGCTGGCTCCTCGGGCTCGTCGTGTGCGAGCTCGTCAACAATGCGGCGCGCCACGCGTTCAACGGCGCGGCCGGCACCATCCGGGTGGAGTTGCGCCTTCGCGGCTCTTTCGTGGAGTGCTCCGTGTCGGATAATGGACGATCGTCGGCGCCGATCCGACCGGGTCGCGGTTTCGCGATCGTCGAAGCGCTGGCCGAGACCCTGGATGGAAATATCACGCGCATCATGGGTAATCGGGGCAGTGCCGTGGTTCTCACCTTCCCGCACCGCGCCGATGTGCGTTCGCGCCGCCGGGAGACGATCGATAATCTCGCCGTCACGCTGAACTGACATTCACCATGGAGGAGTATCATGGATCGTCGTACTTTCGTCAGCGCCACCGTTGCGGCCGCCGCGAGCTCACTCCTGGCGCCTGTTGTTCATGCGCAGCCCGCTCCCAAGGCGAGAAATGTCGTCCTGGTACACGGTCTTTTTGCCGACGGATCGAGCTGGTCCGAGGTGATTCCGCGATTGCAGGCCGCTGGGCTCAATGTGACCTCCGTGCAGAATCCATTGACGACACTCCCGGAAGCGGTCGCGGCTGCCTTGACGGTGCTCGCGCGGCAAGATGGGCCGACGGTTCTCGCCGGGCATTCGTTTTCCGGGATGATCGTCACAGATGCCGGTGTGCACCCGAACGTCTCGGCGGTCGTCTATGTTGCGGCGCGAGCGCCGGACGCCGGCGAAGATTACACGGCCTTGGCCAAGAAGTTTCCGACGCCGCCGGCGTCGGCCGGCATCACGTTCGATGGCGATCAAGGCCGCCTCACCGAGGAGGCTTTCCTGCGCGATTTCGCGGGCGACCTGCCCGAAGCGAAGGCAAGGGCGCTGTACGCGGTCCAGTGGCCATTCCATAAGGCTCTGCTCGCCGGCAAGACTACGCACGCGGCATGGCGCTCGAAGCCGAGCTGGTACGCGGTGTCGACGGAGGACCGGACGATCAACCCGGATCTGGAACGCTTCATGGCCAAGCGCATGAGCGCCAAGACGATCGAGGTCAAGTCGAGCCACGTTTCCCTGATATCGCACCCCGACGCGATCGCCAATCTGATCCTCGAAGCGGCCGGACAGGCTTAGACCTTCGGCTGATCATCACATGGACAGCAGTCGCGCTTCGGCCACCTGGTCCTTCGTCGCAAGCGTCTCTGCAATTCGCTTGCGGACATAGAACATCCTGGTCTTCACGGTGGTCTGCGATGGTGCGCCTTTTTGAGCGGCCGTGCCGTCAACGCGCGCGGCTGCGCACAACGCCGTGGGCAGGGCTCTCCGCGGGCGCGCTTAATGCCGATTAACACAGATTAACTTGCTGATCCGGCGTGGTTTTTTTTCAATAGGGCGGCGGTGCCATGCGAGCGCAGACAGATGGTTCAGGTTCTGGGCGTCGACCATATCGTTATTCGCGTCAGCAACTACGAGCGATCGAGGAGATTCTACGAGCGCCTGTTCGGTTTCCTCGGCTTCGAGATCGTTGGTGGCTTTAGCGAAATGACCGGCTGGCGGAACGGCCGGACCGCGTTCTGGATCACGGCGGCGGATCCGGCGGCGCCGGCGCGGCGGCACAGCGACGGCGATATCGGCCTGCATCATTATGCGTTCGAGCTCTCAGGTCGCCGCGACATCGACGACCTGCAGGCCTTCCTCGACGACAACGGCATCGACATCGTCGACCCGGCCGGCGAGTACTATGAGGATTATTACGCGGTGTATTTTTTGGATCCCGACGGTATCAAGCTCGAGGGCATGACGTACGGCGCCTGTCACCGGCATGGAGCGCGAACGAAGCCGAGCGAATGAACCCGCGGGACTCGCGTGCGGCCACCGCCGAGGGAGACGGCTGGCCGCGAGCTGCCGCCGCCGCGCTGCTTGAAGCGCGATCGAGCCTTCCGTAAAATGCGTGAGCTCGCCCCATCAGCGGACGCGGTGTCGACGTTGCGTCGACTGCGGCGCCGATACAAATCGCTCGGAAGGCGTTGCGGAAGGCGATCGAGGTGGCCAACGATACAGACGCAGCTATCGACCTCACGATTGCGTTCGGGCCGTTCCGATTTTTTCCCCGCAGGCAAATGCTGCTTGAAGGCGACAGGCGCCTGCGTCTGGGCAGCCGCGCCCTCGAGATCCTCGCCGTCCTGCTCGAGCGCCCCGGTGCGCTCATCACCAAGGATGACCTGGTGGCGCGCGTCTGGCCGAACACGTTCGTCGAGGACGGCAACCTTCGCGTCCATATCGCCGCGCTGCGGCGCGCCCTCGGCGACGGGCACGGCGGCAATCGGTATGTGACGACCATTCCGGGGCGAGGCTATCGCTTCGTCGCTCCGGTCGCGGCATCGGAGCCCAGCAACCCCTCTCCCCGGCTCGCGGCTGCGGAGCACGCCGCAAGCAACCTGCCGGTTCCGCTGGCGCGGATGGTCGGACGCAGCGAGATCGTTGCGGCAATCGTCGCGCAGATGGCGGAGCGCCGCTTGATCACGATTGCAGGACCGGGCGGCATCGGCAAGACGACGGTCGCGTTGGCGGTCGCCGATCAGTTGAGCGGCACCTATCGCGACGGGGCGCGCTTCGTCGACCTTGCGCCGATATCCGATCCGGGTCTCGTGATCAGCGCGCTGACGTCGGTGCTCGGCGGCACGCCGCACGCCGGACATCCGCTCATCGGCGTTCTCCGCGACAAGGAAATGCTCCTTTTGTTCGACAACTGCGAGCACGTCATCGAGAGCGTCGCGGCGCTCGCGGAGGAGATCTACCGGCACGCCCCGGGCGTCCACATCCTCGCGACCAGTCGCGAGCCACTGCGGGTCGAAGGCGAGCGGGTGCAGCGCCTCGCTCCCCTCGCCGCCCCCGATGCGTCGGCGGGCCTCACCGCCAAGGCGGCGCTGGCCTTCCCGGCGGTGCAGCTCTTCGTCGACAGGGCGGCGGCGATGTCCGAGGGATTCAAGCTCGACGACGCCGCCGCGCCGCTCGTCGCCGAGATATGCCGCCGCCTCGACGGCATAGCGCTCGCCATCGAGTTCGCGGCGGGATCGGTCGACACGTTCGGCTTGAGCGGCCTCGCGGCCGGGCTCGACGACCGTTTTCGGCTGTTGACGCGCGGCCGCCGCACCGCGTTGCCGCGGCACCAAACGCTGAGCGCCATGCTCGATTGGAGCTACGAATTCCTGCCCGAGGCCGAACGCGTCGTGCTGCGGCGCCTGGCGATCTTCGTCGGCAGCTTCGCCCTGGGCGAGGCTCAGGAGATCGCCGCGAGCACCGAGGTCGACATCAAGAGCATCGACACGATCATCGCTGACCTCGTCGCCAAATCGCTGCTGACCGCCGATATCGGCGGCTCGATCGTGCGCTACCGGCTGCTCGAGACCATACGGGCCTATGCGCTCGCCAAGCTCAAGGCATCGGGCGAGCTCGCGCCGCTGGCGCGCCGGCACGCGGAATATTATCGCACCGCGCTCGAGCGCGCGGCCCCCGAATGGGAAACGCGGTCGAGCGCGGAATTGCTGGGCGGCTACGGGCCGCGCATCGACAACATTCGCGCCGCGATCGACTGGGCGTTCTCGTCCGATGGCGACAGCGGGCTTGGCATCGCGCTGACGATCGGAGCGGTGCCGCTGTGGCGGCTGTTGTCGCTCATGGACGAGCTGCGCGCTCGCACGCAGCGCGCGCTCAACAGCCTGCGGCCCGCCGAGCGATCGAGCTCGCGCGAGGCGATGCAGCTCCTCGCAGCGCTGGGCGCCGCCCTGCGCTACGGCAAGGATCCGGAGCACAAGATCGAGGCGACGTGGAGCAGCGCCCTTTCGATCGCGCAAGAGCTCGGCGATGCCGATTATCAGCTGCGGGCGCTCTCCGGACTTCGCAACGTCCGCCTCAGCGACGGCAACCTGCGCGCAACCTTGTCGATTGCCCGCACGTTCAAGGAGGTTGCGGCGCGGGCCGCCGACCCGACCGACATCGTCGTCGGCGATCGGATGATCTCGTATGCATTGCACTTCATGGGCGAGCTCGGCGAGGCCCGGCGGCTCACGGAGCTCGTTCTGCAGCGTCTGCCGCCAGCATACCGGTCGCATATCATCCGGTTTACCTACGACCAGCGGGTGCTCGCCTATCACATCCTGGCCGAGACCCTGTGGCTGCAGGGATTTTCCGATCAAGCCGTGCGCGTCGCGGAGCGCGACATCGACTATGCCCGCGCGCTCAATCACGAGCTGTCGCTGTGCAATGCGCTCGGCCAGTGCGCCTGCCCGATCGCGCTGTTCGTCGGCGATCTTGCGGCCGCCGAGCGGCACATCGCGATGCTGCTCGATCACGCGGCGCGCCACGCGCTCCCGCTATGGCAGGCGACGGGCCGGTGCTTCGACGGCGTCGCCCACATCAGGCGCGGCGATCTCGTCGTCGGAATGACGACGTTGCGGTCCGGGCTCGCTGAGCTCGTGGAGACGCGTTTCACGACACGCTACGTCGCTTTCATGGCCGAGCTCGCGCAAGCTCATTGCGCGCGGGGCGAAATCCTGGAAGCGCACGCCGCGCTCGACGATGCGATCGAGCGCAGCCGCCGCAACGAGGAGCTTTGGTACCTCGCCGAGCTTCTGCGCCTAAAGGGCGAAGCAGCGTTGCGCGACAAAGCGTCCAGCGAAGCCGCCGAAGGATTTTTCCGCGAGTCGCTCGCTATCGCCTCCCGGCAACAAGCCCTGGCTTGGCAGTTGCGAACCGCGGCGAGCCTCGCGCGCATGTATCGTGATCGCGGCGAAATGCAGCCCGCGAGCGAGACCTTGGCGCCGATCTATCGCCGCTTCACCGAAGGGTTCGCATCAGTCGACCTGGTGGCCGCGAAAGCGCTGTTGGATGCCGACGACGAGCCCTTCGTCCCCGACACCTGATCGAAATCCAACGAACCTCAACCGACCAGCGTCAATCCGGGAGGATCGACCGCGCCGGCGTCGTCGCCGCAGCGCGGAAATGCCACAAGCGCGCAACTGCCCGAAGGGGTGAACCTGAACTCGACCTTGCCATCCAGGCTGCGGACCAGCCCCTCGATGATTGTGAGTCCACGGCCCCGGCCGACGCACGGCGACGCACCGCGGCCGTTGTCGGATACGCGGCAGACCACCAGGGATTTCGACGGCCGCACCTCGACGCTGATCGAGCCCCCCGGCGTACCGAACGCGTGGCGGACCGAATTGGTGATGAGCTCCGACAGGATGAGGCAGAGTCGCCAACAGCGATCCGAGGCCATCGCGAACGGCTGCTCGGCAAGCGTCAGGGTTATGCCTCTGCTCTTGAGCCGCGACTCGCCGATCGACTGGCACACCTCACGGACGCATGCGGAAACCTCGACGAGCGTTCCTTCGACGGGCATCTGCAGGGCACGATGGACACGGGCGTACTCGTGCAGACGCTCACGCGCACCATCCAACGCCGCCTTCGCCTCTTCGCTGGCGGTTCGCGCCGCCGCGACCGAGAGCATGCTGATCGCCGTCGCATACTCGTTGTTGATCCGATGCGACAGCTCGGCGAGAAAAAGTCCGCTGCCCGCGGCAGGCAGGTCGGTTGCAAGCATCGTTTCCATGGCCACTCCCCTTTCTCCGATGCGAGGCTGACGTGAGGTCCGGGAACCAAGCCGTATTCAACACCCCCCTCACCTTCTCGAAATCACCTTGGGCTTCTCCGTCAGGTCCCTGAACTTCTTCACGCTACGCGCGACAGCTTGTCGAGCGTAATCGGCAGGTCGCGCACGCGCTTTCCGGTCGCGTGATAGACCGCGTTGGCGACCGCGGCGGCGACGCCGACGATGCCGACCTCGCCGATCCCCTTGATGCCCAGCGGATTGCTGTCGTCCGGCTCGTCGACGAAGATCACCTTGATCTCATGGATGTCCGCGTTCACGGGGACATGATATTCGGCGATATTGGCGTTCACCACGCGGCCGAACCGGTGATCGATCAGCGTCTCCTCTTGCAGCGCCATGCCGATGCCCCAGACGACGCTGCCCAGAATCTGGCTCCCTGCGGTCTTGGTATTGAGGATGCGCCCGGCCGCAACCGCGCTGACCACGCGGGTGACGCGGATCACGCCGAGCTGCTCGTCCACCTTGACCTCGACAAAGACCGCCGAATGGGCGTTGCTCGAGCGCGACGCGTCCTGGACCGGCGTGGTCGCCTTCTCCTGCACGACGCGGTCGACGGCGCCGTGCCGCATCGCATCGGCGATCGCGACCGAGCGCGTCGCGTCCTGCCGGCTGACGAGCTTGCCGTCCGCCAAGGCGACCCCGTCGGGCGCGAGGTTCGCGAGCGGCGAGCTCGGCATGGCCTGGGCGAGCCGCAACAGCTCGTCGCGGATGGCGCGCGCCGTCGTCGCGATGCCGTTCGACACCGAGACCGCGATCCATGAGCCGCCTTCGACCGGCGACTGCGGGAGCGCCGAGTCGCCGAGCTTGATGCTGATGTCGTCGAGCGCAAGCCCGAGCATGTCGGCCGCGACCTGCGCCATGATGGTGTAGGTGCCGGTGCCGATGTCGGAGGTGGCGCACGCAACCTCGGCGTGGCCGTCCGCGGTCAGCGCGATCCGCACCGTGATCGGCGCCTGAAACGCGTCCCAGACACCCGTCGCCATGCCCCACCCCACCAGGTCGCCATCGTCCCGCATCGAGCGCGGCGCCGGATTGCGCTTGTCCCAGCCGAATGCCTGCGCGCCTTGGGCATAGCATTCGCGCAGCGCCTTGCTGGTGTAGGGCCGATCGTTGTTCTGGTCGCGATCCGAATAGCAGCGCAGCCGCAGCTCGAGCGGATCAAGCTTGAGGGCGACCGCGAGCTCGTCCATCGCGGACTCGAGCGCATAGACGCCGGTGGCCGCGCTCGGGCAGCGCATATCGCACGAGGTCGGACGGTCGATCGGCACGAGCTTGTGCGCGTATTTCGCGTTGGCGCACGTATAGAGCAGGCCCGACCAGCCGGTCTCCTGGCGGAAGAATTGCTCGTTTTGCGACGTCACCGTCACCGCCTCGTGGGTGATCGCGTCGAGCGTTCCGCCGGCGTTGGCGCCGAGCGCGATGCGCTGGATCATCGCCGGCCGGTAGCCGAGCGCGTACATCTGCGGCCGGGTCAGCACCACGCGCACCGAGCGTCGCAGCGCGCGCGCGGTGAGCACCGCCAGCACGACCTCGAAATTCGGTCGCAGGCCGACGCCGAACGCCCCGCCCACGAACGGCGACACCACGCGCACATCCTCGGGCTTCATGCCGAACACGCTGCAGACATAGCGCTGGACGTTCTGCACGCCTTGCGTCTTGTCGCAGACCGTGAGCTTGCCGTCGGGCTCGTGGATCACGGTCGCGGCATAGAGCTCGATCGGATTGTGGTTCTCGATCGGAACGTAATACTCGCCCTCGTGACGCACCGCCGCGGCGGCGAGCGCCTGGTCGGGCGTGCCGCGCGGCTTGGGCGGCGTAAATATGGCCTCGAACGGGTTGGTCGGCGCCGGGACCGGAACGGCTGCTTTGAGCTGCGCAAAGAGATCCGTGACGTGCGCCTCCTTCGCGTAGTCCACCCGCACGAGCGAGGCCGCAAAACGCGCGATCTCCGACGTTTCGGCGACGACCAGCGCGACCGGTTGGCCGTTGAACATGACCTTGTCGTCGTACAGCGGGCGAAAGGGCGATCCCAACGGGGCCACGTCGTCCTTGTACGCCTTGTCGTTGTCGGCCATGGGCGGGCGGTTCTGGTGCGTGATCACGTCGATCACGCCCTTGACCCGCTTCGCCGCGGTCGAATCGATGCGCGTGATACGCCCCTTGCCGATGGTCGACGCGACGATGCTGCCGTGAACCAGGTCCGGCGCGTTGAACTCGGCGGCATATTTCGCAGCCCCGGTGACTTTCGCGACACCATCGATGCGGGATTGGGACGTGCCGATGTAAGGGGCCATGGCGGTGCTCACACGATCTTCTTGGACGACTGCGACTGCGGCCTGCCGCGCGCGGCTTGGCTGAGCCCGCGCACGATGCAGCGGCGGACGAGATCGATCTTGAAGGCGTTGTACCGGTAGCCTCGGGCCTCGCGCAGCAGCACATCGGCCGCACGCGCAAACGTCGCCGCATTCGCCGGCTGCCCGCGCAGCACCGCTTCCGCCTGCGCATCGCGCCAAGGCTTGTGCGCGACGCCGCCGAGCGCGAAGCGCCCCTCCTTGATCGTGTCGCCGTCGAGCTCTAGCCCGGCCGCAATCGAGACCAGGGCGAACGCATAGGAGGACCGGTCGCGGATCTTCAAGTAGGTATGGTTCGCGGCAAAACCCTTCGGCGGCAGCTCCACCGCCGTGATGATCTCGCCGGCGTCGAGGTTGGTGTCGCGCTGCGGCGTATCGCCCGGCAGGCGGTGGAAGTCGGCGATCGGGATCACGCGGCTGCCGGCCGGCCCGACGACATGCACGGTCGCATCCAGGATCCGCATCGCCACGCACATGTCGGAGGGATGCACCGCGATGCAGGCCGCGCTGGCGCCGAGGATCGCGTGCATGCGGTTGAGCCCCTCGATCGCCGAGCAGCCGGTGCCCGGCTCGCGTTTGTTGCAGGGCGTCGCGGTGTCGTAGAAGTAGGAGCAGCGCGTGCGCTGGAGCAGGTTGCCGCCGGTCGAGGCCATGTTGCGCAGCTGCTGCGAGGCGCCGGCCATGATCGCGCTGGCGAGAAGCGGATAGCGCTCCTCGACCAGCGGGTGATAGGCGAGATCGGTGTTGCGCACCAGGGCGCCGATGCGCAGGCCGCCGTGCGCGGTCGGTTCGACCTGCTTGAGCGGCAGCCGCGTGATGTCGATCACGCGCGTCGGCTGCTCGACGTCCATCT
>DATBZM010000007.1:0-18921 GCA_036513175.1 Xanthobacteraceae bacterium
GGCGGCCCGCCGCAGGCCGGGCAGGCCCCGTCGCCGACCGCCACCAGGCGGGCGGCCTCGAGGCGAGCCGCGAGGCGGGCGAAATGCACCTGCAGGGCCGCGGCGACGAACACGTGCTCGGCCATCGCGTCGACCGGCACGGCGTCGGCGAGCACCGACGCCATCATGGCGGCAAGCGTCGCCGCTTCGGCATCGCGCGCCCGGGCAAGCGCCGCGCTCGCCGCCGCCGGCATGATGCAGGAGCCGCAGGCGGCGAGCACGCGCTCGAGCGTGAGGTCGCACGCCGGGTCGGGCGTGAAGCGGGCGCGGTCGAGCGGCGGCATGGCGTGCTCGCGCGCCCGCGCCAGCACATCAGGCGCCGGCGGCTCGACCGCGGGCAGCCCGTCCTGGATGCCATGCTGCACGGCGGCGAGATCGGCGAGAAAGCCGAGATAGGGCGCCAGCTGATGGTCGCGCGCGAGCAG
This sequence comes from Xanthobacteraceae bacterium, assembly GCA_036513175.1. GTDB lineage: Bacteria > Pseudomonadota > Alphaproteobacteria > Rhizobiales > Xanthobacteraceae > JAVDCA01. Next base: position 465 of record DATBZM010000007.1, read on the forward strand.
GCGCAGACGCCGGCTGCGGTGCGCGAACAAGGTCGCCGGATCGGGAAGACGCGCAAAAGGCGGCGCCGCCGGATCGCCGATCGGAATGGCGGCATGGCGCGGGGCGCCGACCTCGGACATGAATCACCTCACGAACCGCACGGGCCACGTGATGACAGGCCGCGCCTCAAGCGTGACGGGCGCCGCTACTCGGCCGGAGTAGCAGTCTTATTCTCATCCTTCGGCCTGCCGCTGACAAGCTCGCGCAGCCACTTGCGGTGATGCCGCCAAGCCCAGCCGCCGGTGACGCGACCGCGCGTCATGGCCGGGATGGTGCCGCGCACCCAAATGGCGGCGTAGACGTGGACGATCCACACGCAGATGATGACGATCGCGGTGAGCGAATGGATCAGCACCGCGAGCCGCTTCTGCTCGACCGTCGTGTATTGCGAGAAGTACTGGTCCCAGATCACGAGGCCGCTCGAGATCAGCACGATGATGAGCAGCGACATTCCCCAGAACACGACCTTCTGCCCGGCATTGTACTTGCCGATCTCGACCAGCTCCGGGTGCTCGTCGTCGCGATTGTTGAGCACGGCGGGCAGCTCCTCCATCCAGACGGTGTCGCTGCGCTGCCACAGGTTCAGCCGCCAGAAGCGGAAGAACAGCCCGAAGAAGCTGAAGAACAGCACGACGCCGATCCACGGATGAATCATGCGCGTCGTCTGGCCGCCGCCGAACAGCACGGTGAGGAAGAACAGGCTCGGGTGGAACAACGCAAGCCCCGACAAGGCGAGCAGCACCAGGCAGGTTGCGGTGATCCAGTGGTTGATGCGCGCGCCCGCCGTATAACGGTCGACGGTTACGGGATCGCCCGGATGGACCTGGTCCTCGGGCGCCACGTCACGGGTGCTGACCTCGGGCGTGCTCATGACCCGCCCCCTTCGGTGAGTTGCCTCGCGGCGCGCTCATCCGCACTCGTGACCCGGTTCGGCCCTTTGACCAGATAGTGCAGGAAGCCGATGCCGGCGAAGGCGGCCATCGCGGCAAGGCCCGCATACTTGCTGGCGCCCTTCCACAATTGGACGATCGCGCTGATCTTCGGGTCCTTGGGCAGGCCCGCGTAGATCTGCGGCTGATCGGCGTGATGGAGCACGTACATCACATGGGTGCCGCCGACGCCGGGCGGATCGTAGAGACCGGCATTCTCGTAGCCGCGCGACTTGAGATCCTTAATGCGGCCTTCGGCGTGCTTCGTCATCTCCTCCTTGGTGCCGAACGTGATGGCGTGGGTCGGGCACGCCTTGGCGCAGGCCGGTCCCTGCCCGACCGCGACGCGGTCGGAGCACAGCGTGCACTTGTAGGCCTTGTGGTCGACCTGCGAGATGCGCGGAATGTTGAACGGACATCCCTTCACGCAGTAGGCGCAGCCGATGCAGTTCTCGTGCACGAAGTCGACGATGCCGTTGGAGTACTGCACGATCGCGCCCGGCGCCGGGCAGGCCTTGAGGCAGCCCGGATCCTCGCAGTGCATGCAGCCGTCCTTGCGGATCAGCCATTCGAGGTTCTGCGTCTGCGGATTCACCCATTCGGTGAAGCGCATGAGCGTGAACATTTCCGGCGTGAGGTCGGCCGGGTTGTCGTAGGAGCCCTCGAAGGTGCCGACGGGAGGCCGCACGTCGTTCCATTCCATGCAGGCGGCCTGGCAGGCCTTGCAGCCGATGCACTTCGACACGTCGATCAGCTTGGCGACCGGCGTGAGCCGCCGCGCCGGCGGCGGCACCGAGGAGGCCGAACGTTGAACGAGGTCGGCCTCGGTCAGGCCGACCTGCGGGTTCTCGGTGTTCGGATTGGGAAGCTCGAATTCGAACAATGCCATCGCTCCCTCCCCTCACGCCACCGGACCGGTGGTCGGCTCGATGTCGACGAGGAACGCCTTGAACTCCGGCGTCTCCGCGTTGGCATCGCCGACGAACGGGGTGAGCGAATTGGGGCCGAAGCCCTTGCGCGCCTCACCCATGAAGCCCCAGTGCAGCGGAATGCCGACCACGTGCACCGTCTTGCCATCGCAGATGAGCGGCTTGATGCGCTTGGTGACATAGGCCTTGGCCCGCACGCTGCCGCGGTTGGACCAGACCTTGACCCAGCCGCCCTGCGCGATGCTCTTCTCCTTGGCCAGCTCCTCGCTGATCTCGACGAAGAATTCCGGCTGCAGCACCGAGTTGATCCTGCCGTGCTTGGTCCAGTAGTGGAAGTGCTCGGTGAGCCGATAGGACGTCGCCGCATAGGGGAAGTCCTTGGCGTCGCCGAACTGCTCCAGGTCGTCCTTGAACACGCGGGCGACCGGATTGCCGCGGATCTTGGGATTGAGCGGGTTGGCAATCGGGGACTCGAACGGCTCGTAGTGCACCGGGAACGGCCCCTCACGCATCAGGGTGCGGGCAAACAAGCGCGCGGTCCCTTCCGCATTCATGATGAAGGGGCCGACCACGTCTGGCTTGGCGTTGGGCGCGATGTCGGGCACGTCGTACCCGGTCCAGGCCGTGCCGTTCCATTCGAGCAGCTTGCGGCTCGCATCCCATGGCTTGCCGCTGACATCCGCCGAAGCCCGGTTGTACAAGATCCGGCGGTTGAGCGGCCATGACCAGGTCCAGTTCGGGAATATGCCGGTGTCGTCGCGATCGCTGTTGTCGCGACGAGCCATGTTGTTGCCGGCCTCGTTGAAGGAGCCGGAATAGATCCAGCAGCCGCAGGCCGTGGTCCCGTCGTCGCGCAGCGCCGCAAAGCTCACGAGCTGCTTGCCCTGCTGCTGAATCACCTTGGTAGGGTCGTTCGGATCGGTGACCGTCTGCAGCGCCGAGCCGTTCATCTCCTTCGCCAGCTCCTCAGGCGTCGGATCGCCACGATCCTTGTAGTTCCAGGTGAGGTTGACGATCGGATCCGGGAAAGCGCCGCCCTCCTTCTGGTACAGCGCCTTCAGGCGCTGGGCGAGTTGCGCCATGATCCACACGTCGCTCTTCGCCTCGCCCGGCGGCGTCGCGCCGGCCCAATGCCACTGCAGCCAGCGGCCCGAATTGACGAGCGCGCCCGTGTCCTCGGCAAAGCAGGTGGCCGGCAGCTGGATGACCTCGGTCTGGATCTTCGCCGTGTCGACGTCGTTGTACTCGCCGTGGTTCTGCCAGAACCGCGCCGTCTCGGTGTCGAGCGGATCCATGATCACGAGCCATTTGAGCTTGGAGAGCCCGACCGTGACCTTTTTCCGATTCGGGAACGCGAGCAGCGGGTTGAAGCCCTGGCAGAAATAGCCGTTCATCTTGCCGAGATGCATCAGCTCGAACGCGCGCAGGATGTCGTAGGCCGGCACGTCCAGTTTCGGCATATAGTCGTAGGCCCAGTCGTTGTCCGCCTTGGCGGCGTCGCCCCACATCGCTTTCGCGAAGCTGACGTAGAACTTCCGGTAGTTCTGCCAGTAGCTGGTCTGGTTCGGGCGCAACGGCTTGAACAGCTTGGTCGACATGTACTTGTCGAACGTCGTCTCGGCGTCGAGCGGCATGTTGAGATAGCCGGGGATGAGATGCGACATCAGGCCGATGTCGGTCAGCCCCTGGATGTTGGAATGCCCGCGCAAGGCGTTCATGCCGCCGCCGCGCACGCCGATATTGCCGAGCACGAGCTGGAGCACCGCCATGGTGCGGATGTTCTGCGAGCCCTTGGAATGCTGGGTCCAGCCAAGGGCGTACATGGACGTCATGTACTTGTCCTTGACCGAGGTCTCGCCGATCATCTGGGCGACCTTGAGGAACTTGTCCTTTGGCGTGCCGCAGATGCGCTCGACCAGCTCGGGCGTGTAGATCGAGACGTGCTTCTTGAACAGGTTCCACACGCAGCGCGGATTGGCGAGCGTGTCGTCGACGACGATGAAGCCGTCGGGCCCGATCTGGTAGTCCCAGGTCGACTTGTCGTAGTCGCGCCGGCTCTCGTCGTAGCCCGTGAACAAGCCGTCCTTGTAGTCGAAGCCATCCTTGACGAGATAGGTCGCGTTGGTGAACGCCTTGACGTATTCCCACTGCACCTTGTCGTTCTGCATGCAGTAGTTGATCACGCCATTGAGAAACGCGATGTCGGTGCCGGGCCGGATCGGCGCGTAGAAATCGGCCACCGACGCCGAGCGCGTGAAGCGCGGATCGACGACGATCAGCCTGGCGCCGCGGTTGGCTTTCGCCTCCGTGACCCATTTGAATCCGCAGGGATGCGCTTCCGCTGCGTTACCACCCATAATGACGACGAGATCCGTGTTCTTGATGTCAGTCCACGAATTCGTCATCGCACCACGACCAAACGTTGGGCCCAGACTGGACACCGTGGGGCCGTGTCAGACCCGCGCTTGGTTGTCGAAGACGAGCATTCCGGCGCTGCGCACGACCTTGTAGGTCATCCACGCCGTTTCGTTGGTGGTGGCGGAGGCCGCCAGGAAGCCGGTCGTGATCCAGCGGTTGACCGTGGTGCCGGCGGCGTTCTTGGCGATGAAGTTCTGATCGCGATCGTCCTTCATCAGGCGGGCGATGCGATCGAGCGCATAATCCCAGGTCACGCGCTCGAACTTGTCGGAGCCGGGCTTGCGCACCATCGGGTACTTGAGGCGCGTCGCGGCGTGGACGATATCGAGCAGTCCCGCGCCCTTGGGGCAAAGCGTGCCGCGGTTGGTGGGGTGATCGACGTCGCCTTCGATGTGCGTGATCTCGGCATTCTCGCCCTTCGCAAGGTTGCCCTTGGAATACATGATGATGCCGCAGGCGACCGAGCAGTACGTACAGGTGTTGCGGGTCTGGGTGGTGCCGACCAGCTTGAAGGGCCGGATCGCCGCCGCATAAGCGGTCTCGACATCGCCGAAGCCGAGCGCTCCGAGCGTCGTACCCGCGAGACCCGCGCCGGCGCCCACCAAAAAGTGGCGCCGCGAGAGCTCGATGTTCATGGATCCTCCTTCTGAGACGTTAGCCCCCCCCGGGGGACGCCCTGCCGCTCGACGCTCGCAGTGTCGCCGGATCAGCGGATTTTCCGCGATGAAACAAAGGCTATTTTCCACCTGCCCCAATGTCAAACGGCAGACGGGTGCATGCGGACGAAATGCGCAATATCAGACAAGGTTCGCTTGAAATGCAAAAATGCGGCTGCAAAATGAGCCCCATAGCCTGAGGCTATGAAATCGCGCTCGCCGCCACGATCATGCGTTCGTGATCAATCGCCGATCACGCATTCGTTGAAAAGCCGATTGCCCCTTCGCATACTTCGCAAGTGCAATTGCAAACGGCTCCCGAGGTTCGGGGCGAGTTGCTGGCGGGCACGCTGTCCGCGGTACGTTGTGGCTACGCCGCCGCTGCGTTGCTGCTCGTACCGATGTCTTGCGCGGCGACAGCGGCGTCAGGAGGCGATCGGCCGCGTCTCCCGGACGATGCAATTGCGCGCATCTTCCTTCTTCCAACCACCCTCCTGCCCGACCACCAATCGCCCCTCGTGATCGAGGGCGCGCATCCCGCCCAATCTCGGTTCTCACCTCGGAGGCAGCAATGACCCTGCATCGACGCGACATGCTCAAGAGCGGCGCCGCCGTGATCGCCGCTGCAGCCTTCCCGGGCGCCGGACTTGCGCACGGCGCCTTTGCCCCCGTCCCGGGCGCATGGCGCACCTTCACGGTCGTGACCCGGATCGAGATCGCCGACCCGCGTGGAAAAACGCAGGCGTGGGTGCCGCTGCCGTCGGTGAACGAGCCGGCCTGGTTCCGTTCGGGCACGAGCGAATGGACGACGAATGCCGCGACGGCGCAGCGCTGGCGCGACCCGCTCTACGGCGCCGAGCTGCTTCACGTCAGCTGGGACGACGGCGAGAAGGCCCCGATGGTCGAGGTGACGAGCCGCATCGCAACGCGCGATCGCGCCGTGCATCTCTCGACGTCGGCAGGGGTGTCAGAACTCTCCGCGGCGGAGCGCGCGTTCCATCTCGCGCCCACCGAGCTCATCCCGACCGACGGCGTCGTCAAGGCGACGGCCGACCGGATCACCGCCGGTGCGACCAGCGAGGTCGCAAAGGCGCGCGCCATCTACGAATGGATGGTGGACAACACCTATCGCGACGCCAGCGTGCGCGGCTGCGGCATTGGCGACATTGCCCTTATGCTCAAGAGCGGCAACCTCGGCGGCAAATGCGCCGACCTCAATGCGCTGCTGGTCGGTCTCCTGCGTGCGTCCGGAGTGCCGGCGCGCGACGTCTATGGCGTGCGGGTGGCACCGTCGCGATTCGGCTACAAGAGCCTCGGCGCCGGATCCGAGATCGTCACCAAGGCGCAGCATTGCCGCGCCGAGGTGTTCCTCGCCGGGTTCGGCTGGGTGCCGATCGATCCCGCCGACGTATGCAAGGTCGTGCTCGAGGAGCCGCCCGGCCATCTCGGCCCCGGCGACGACAAGGTCGTCGCGGCGCGCAAGGCGCTGTTCGGCGCCTGGGAAGGCAACTGGCTCGCCTACAACTTCGGGCACGACTTGGCATTGCCGGGGTCGGGCGGGCCGAGGGTGGGATTCCTGATGTATCCGGAAGCCGAGACCGCCGCCGGTCGCCTTGACTGCCTCGATGCGGATTCGTTCAGATACACGATCAGGGCGTCAGAGGTCGTTGCCTGAGGCGTGGGAGGGCGCCGCCCGTGAGCATTCGGCAGGAAAAGGCCGAGACCGTGCTCGACCTGCGCGGCTTGAATTGTCCCGAGCCGGTGCTGCGCGCCAAGAAGGCGCTGCGCGGCGTTCCGATCGGCGGCGTCCTCGTGCTCGAATGCACCGACCCGCTGACCGTGATCGACGTGCCGCACTTCGTCAATCAGACCGGACACTCGCTCGACGCCCGCGAGCGGCGCGAAGAGCTTTACGTCTTCCGCATTACCAAGCGAAAGTGACCGCGCAGACTAAAGAAATGCGATGCGTTGCCTGAGGAGACGACCATGGATGCGCCGAATATCCGCCTGACCAGCCTCGCCCATGGCGGCGGTTGCGGCTGCAAGCTCGCCCCGTCGGTGCTGCAGGAGCTGCTCGCCGACCAGCCGGCCGCGCAGCCCTACCGCCAGCTGCTGGTCGGCACCGAGACCGGGGACGACGCGGCCGTCTGGCAGGTCGACGACAAGACCTGCATCATCGCCACCACCGATTTCTTCATGCCCATGGTCGACGATCCGTGCGATTTCGGACGCATCGCCGCAACCAACGCGATCTCCGACGTATATGCCATGGGCGGCAGGCCGATCATGGCGCTCGCGATCTTGGGCATGCCGGTCGACAAGGTACCGACCACGATGGTGCGCGCGGTCCTCGCAGGCGGGGCGGAGGTTTGCGCGGCCGCGGGCATTCCGGTCGCGGGCGGGCATTCCATCGATTCACCGGAGCCGATCTATGGCCTCGCCGTCATCGGCATCGGCCGGCCCGAGACCATCCGCCGCAATGCCGACGCGCGCCCCGGCGACGCGCTGATCCTCACCAAGGGACTCGGCGTCGGCATCTATTCGGCCGCGTTCAAGAAGGATGCATTGTCATCGCCGGGGTACGCCGAGATGATGGAGTCGACGACGCTCCTCAACCGCATCGGCATGGAGCTCGGCGAAGACGCGGCGGTTCATGCCATCACCGACGTCACCGGCTTCGGGTTGCTCGGACATGCGCTCGAGATGGCGCGCGGCTCCAAGCTGTCCTTGACCATCCGGGCCGACGATCTACCGCTGCTGGCGCAAGCCGCGGCGCTCGCCCAGCAGAAGCACGTCACCGGCGCCTCGCACCGCAACTGGGCGAGCTACGGCGAGAGCGTGCGCCTCCCGGCCGGCCTACCCGACTGGCGCCGCCACCTGCTCACCGATCCGCAGACGTCGGGCGGACTGCTGGTGGCGTGCGATGCCGATCATGGCGAACGCCTGCTCGCGAGGATCGTCGGCGCCGGCTATCCGCGCGCGCGCATCATCGGGCAAGCGAGCGCCGGTGCGCCGGAGGTCGTCGTCGCAGGCTGACGTCACGCAAGCGCGCGCGTTTGCTCGAAACCTGCGCAATTTGCATTCGCTTGCGCTTTGTTCGTCGCGTAAGCGCGTGGGCCGGAACCTCGGCTGCGTGGCGGGGGTTCTTCGTTCATCGAGAGATGGGATGTCCGCCATGAAGCTCGCCGTGACTTTCGTCATCGCGCTATCGATTACCGGCTTGCCGGCCGCAGGCGCTTTGGCACAGAGCAATCCGGCGTCAGGCGGCGCGAACGCCAGCAGTCCGGCGAGTTCCAGCTCCAACATCAGCCATCGCGATGCATCGCGAAGCGAGACGACCGGCGCCGGCTCATCGAGCGTCGATAGGCCGCTGACCGCGACAGGTCTCGACCTGAACGGTCCGGCGACCAGGTTTCCGTCCGGCAAGACGCCCGAATAGACCCGAGCGGATTGAACCTCACCCAAGCCATGCTCGCGCCAGCGCCGCGACCGCCATGCCGGCGATCACGGCCAGGAAATCGTTGCGCCGGACCATCATGGCGCCGACCGCGGCGGCGACCGCGAGTATCGCGGGCGCGCCTTCGCGCACCGTGATCGGCAGCACCGTTGCGACCACGACCGTTCCGGGCAGCGCTTCGAGCATGCGGCGCACGCGCGCCGTCAGCGGGACGTGCCCCATCAGCCAGAAGCCGCCGGCGCGGATCGAATAGGTCACCGCCCCCATGGCGAGGATGGCCGCGATCGTGCCAGGACCTTCAAGATCAATCCCCCCGAGATCAAGACCGCCGAGATCAGGCATCGGGCGCGTCCTCGACAAATCCCTCGACCAGGCTGCCCGCGATCGCGCCGGTGATGACGAACCACCAGCCGGAGACGAGATATTCGGTCGCAAGCGCCACCATCCCGGCGACGCCCCACGCTGTGGCGCGGCGGCGCCCGCGCCACAGCGGCACCACCATGGCGGCGAAGAAGATCGGCAGCACGAGGTCGAGCGCGATCGCCCGCGGGTCGGCGACGAGCGCGCCGGCGAGGTAGCCGCCAATCGTCGCGGAAATCCATGCGACCAGCACGACGAGCGCGCCGCCGAGGAACGCGGCCGCGTCATTGCCGCCCTCCGCACGGTAGCGCATCATGATGACCCAGCCCGGATCGGTGGTGAACTGCAGCAGTGGGTAAATCTGCCAGGCCGGCAACGGACCGAGCCACGGCCGCAGGGAGGCGCCGAACAGCAGCATGCGCGCATTCACGGTCGCGACCACGAGCGCAAGTGTGGCGACGCCCGCCGCGGTCATGTGCTGCGGCCAGCCCTCGATGGCGACGAGCTGCGAGGCGCCGGCATAGACCCAGAAATTCATCAGCAGCGCGGTGACGAGATCGAAGCCCTTGCGCGCCTCGGTCGCGCCGACGACGGCGCCGAACGCCATCATGCCCGGGAGCGACGGCAACAGCAGGAAGGCGCCGAGGCGCAGGCCGGCGAGCGACCAGGTCGGCCTGTCGACAAGCGCGGATCGGTTCTCGGTCATGGGCACAGCAGCCGGCGGGGGCGCGAGGAGTAACAAACCCGCCGTCTCCGCGCGACGGCGATCCCGCGGAACAGCATTGCGCCCGCCGAATGGGCGGGCGCTCAGCGCGATTTAAAAGCAGGCCAAAGCCACCAAAGAGGGCCTTTCGATTTCACCCCGCCCCCCGCGGTGGAAAAAGAAGCAGGCTCAGAAACATCCCGCGTCTCGTCGCGCTTGCCTTTTCGAAGCGGCGCAGTGCGGCGCGTGCGGTGCGGATCGCAACGAGTGCGTCTGAGCGATTCATCCGCCTCATCGGGTCATAATCAGCGTCGTGTCTCTTCTCCTGCAGGTCGACAACTGCTGCGGCGAACGCCGTGATGTTAGGCCCAAATCCGTTCCGCGGTTCATACGCCTTGTATCTGTTGCTCAAGGTTGGCTTCTGCACCTCTCTGCATAGATCTCGCAGCGTCTTATGGTCTACGCTCCGATAGACCAACCCGTAGCGCGTCGTTGCTCGATTCGTCACTCCGACGTGCTGGTCAGCTGCCGCAGTGACGACCGCATGAAAAATTCCATAGTATGCCGTAGAAATGGCTCTCCTGATGTCGACTTGCCGTGGGGGGTCCAGCCTTGCGGATTACAAGCCGATTGGCCTGGTCGAAGAGATGGTCAGGATTTAGGATTGCCACCTGCTTCAAGCTCTTGTTTGGTGGCGAACTCGACGAACGGAAAACGCTCCTCGCCCGCCTTGCGTAATTGTTGCTGCATCTGGACCAGCATGTCTAGCGCGGCATCGCCTTTGATTTTATCTGCCACACCCGGCTTAAGCACAATGGTAATCCGCAGTGCTTCGTGTCCGTCGGAATCGACGGTTGAGATGCTGCGGACAGACGTGAAGCTGGCAGAACTCAGATTCGCCGTGGCGACCTGGCGCGCGATCTGCTGAACCTGATTGTCATCGAGCATGGTCTTCGCCATCCAAATTCAATATGCCGCGATTGTTGACCGCCGGTCTACCCAATATTTCTCACTGCTTCTTCAACTCGGCAGTGCGCTCCCGCGACCCTCGGTCAACTGGCGATAACAAAACGCCCGCCGAGATGGCGGGCGTTTGAGGCTTGCGGAAAGCCGCAAACGTCACGACGTCGGCTGCGGCTCCATCGGGCCGGCACCGCCCGGGCGCGGGCGCGGCTTGCCGGAGGTCGGCACCGCCGAACCGCGCGGCGCGGTCGGCTCGATCACCGATTCGCGGTTCGGCCGCTTGCCGTTGAGCAGGTCCTTGATCTCGTCGCCCGACAGCGTCTCGAACTCGAGCAGACCCTTGGCGAGCAGCTCGAGGTCGGCGCGCTTCTCCTCGAGGATCTTGCGCGCCTCGTCGTGGCCGGATTCGACCAGCCGCCGGATCTCGGCGTCGATCTTCTGCGCGGTCGCTTCCGACACGTTCTGCTGGCGCGCGACCGACATACCGAGGAAGACCTCGTCCTGGTTCTCGCCGTACGACACCGCCCCGAGCTCTTCGGAGAACCCCCAGCGCGTCACCATCATGCGGGCGAGCCGGGTCGCCTGCTCGATGTCGGACTGGGCGCCCGAGGTGACCTTGTTCTTGCCGAAGATCATCTCCTCGGCGACGCGCCCGCCCATCATGATGGCGAGCCGCGAGGTCATCTGCTCGTAGCTCATCGACAGCTTGTCGCGCTCGGGCAGCTGCATGACCATGCCGAGCGCGCGACCGCGCGGGATGATGGTCGCCTTGTGCACCGGATCGGTGGCGACGACGGTGAGCGCGACGAGCGCGTGGCCGCCTTCGTGATAGGCGGTGAGCATCTTCTCTTCCTCGGTCATGACGAGCGACTTGCGCTCGGCGCCCATCATCACCTTGTCCTTGGCGTCCTCGAACTCGACCTGGGTGACCATGCGCTTGTTGCGCCGCGCCGCCATCAGCGCCGCCTCGTTGACGAGGTTCATGAGATCGGCGCCCGAGAAGCCGGGCGTGCCGCGCGCCACCGTCTTGAGGTTGACGTCGGGCGCGAGCGGCACCTTGCGCACGTGAACTTTCAGGATCTGCTCGCGGCCGACCACGTCGGGGTTCGGCACCACGACCTGGCGGTCGAAGCGGCCGGGGCGCAGCAGCGCCGGATCGAGCACGTCGGGACGGTTGGTGGCGGCGATGAGGATGATGCCCTCGTTCGCCTCGAAGCCGTCCATCTCGACGAGCAGCTGGTTCAACGTCTGCTCGCGCTCGTCGTTGCCGCCGCCGAGGCCGGCACCGCGATGACGGCCGACCGCGTCAATCTCGTCGATGAAGATGATGCACGGCGCGTTCTTCTTCGCCTGCTCGAACATGTCGCGCACGCGGCTCGCGCCGACGCCGACGAACATCTCGACGAAGTCGGAGCCCGAGATGGTGAAGAACGGCACGTTCGCCTCGCCGGCGATCGCGCGGGCGAGCAGCGTCTTGCCGGTGCCGGGCGGGCCGACCAGCAGCACGCCGCGCGGGATGCGGCCGCCGAGCCGCTGGAACTTGCCGGGATCGCGCAGGAACTCGACGATCTCCTGCAGGTCCTGCTTGGCCTCGTCGACGCCGGCGACGTCCTCGAAGGTGACGCGGCCGTGCGCCTCGGTCAAAAGCTTGGCGCGGCTCTTGCCGAACCCGAGCGCCTTGCCGCCCGCCCCCTGCATCTGCCGCGACAGGAAGATCCAGACGCCGATCAAGGCGATGAACGGGAGCCACGAGATCAACAGCTGCAGGAACCAGGGCACGTTGTCGGACTGCGGCCGTGCCGAGATCTGCACCTTGTTCTTGACGAGATCGGGGATCAGATCCGGGTCGGTCGGCGCGTAGGTCGTGAAGCTGCGGCCGCCGCGGTTCTCCGTGAAGTTGCCGTGGATCTCCGGCCCCTGGATCGTGACGTCGCGCACGTTGCCCTTGTCGACCTCGCCGAGGAATTCGGAAAACGAGATATCGGTGGAGCTCGGCCGCGTGCCCGGGTTCTGGAAAAGCGTGAACAGCGCAAGCAGCAGGAGGACGATGATCACCCACAGGGCGAAATTGCGCAGATTGGCGTTCATCCCGAAGTCCTCATGGCACACTGGCGTCGCAAGATGGTCCAGTCCCCCGCAAGACCGGCGTCCGAAACACTAATGTAGGTGTGGTGCGGCACTCTGCCAAGCTAAAGGGCCCCGTTCCGTTAATTTTACCGTTGCGCGCCGATTCGGGCTTTTTTGCCCTTGCGACGGGCGCGCGGCGGCCGATCGGCCAGCGGGCCGCGATTGCGCCGCGGCGGCGCCCGTTCGACCGCGATTCGGCCGTCAGCCAGGCTCACCGCGGCTCCGGCGAGCGTGCGGCGAAACCGCCCCGGACTGGCTGCCGCCATCGCGGCGGCCAGCGCCTCGAGCTTGCCGAGCTCGACCGGTCCCTCGTCGCCGACCCAGGCAATGGCGCGTCCGAGGAGGCGCAGCGCCACTTCCGCCGGCAAGTCGGCAAAATCCCGCGCCGGAAAGACGATCGGGCCGCGCTCCGGCCAAACGCCGTCCGACAGGGATGCGGCCGCCGCCGCGACCGCGAACTCGATCGCCGCATCGGCCCGCCGCAGGCGACGCGCGAGCAGCGCAAAACGCGACGCCGCGAGCCCTTCGCGGGCGAGCGCCGGCATCACGGCGCGCAGGCGCGTGCGGGCAAAGCGCGGATCGCGATTGGATGGATCGTCAGCCGCGGCGATCCCGGCGGCGCGCAGGGTCGCGACGAGGCGCGATTTGGGAAGGTCGAGCAGGGGGCGCACCAGAAAGACGCCGGTCGACGGCAAGCCATCATGCCTTGGCGCACGTCCTTTTCGGCGAACCGGTGACCACTTCGCCGGGACGTGCGCAAGCGGACGCACCCGCGCCATGCCGGCGAGCCCCGCCAGCCCGCTGCCACGCGCCAGGCGAAACAGGATGGTCTCGGCCTGGTCGTCGATCGTATGCGCCGTGAGCACGCAAGTCGCGCGGGCGCGCGCGGCCGCCGCGGCGATCAGCCGATAACGCGCCTCGCGCGCCTTTTGCTGCAGGCCGGTGGTCGGCTTCTTGCCGGTCCAACGCAGGGTGCGATGGACGATGCCGAGGCGCTTGGCCAAGCGCTTGACGGCCGCCGCCTCGCGTCGCGCCTCCGGCCGAAGAGCGTGATCGACGGTCACCGCGATCAGCTTCGGCCCGCGCCGCTGCCGCTTGCGCCAGCGTGCCGCGAGCCACATCAGCGCCGTCGAATCGGGGCCGCCCGACACCGCGAGCACCAACGCGGGCTGGTCGATCAGGTCGGCAAGGATGACATCCGCCTCGGCGTCGGAAATTGCCGTTTCGACAACCGATCCCTCAGCAATGGACACGCTTCTGTTCGCGCTCGACCGCCGCTTTCACGTTGGCGGCGGCATGGGGAAACTTCTTGGCGACCTCGGCGAGCGTCACGCAGGCGAGGTCCTTCTGCTTGAGCGCGGCGAGCGACTCGCCGAGCCGCAGCAGTGTGTCGGGCTGTTTCGGACTGGAGGGAAATTTCTTCGTCATGGTGACGAAGGCCTCGGCCGCCGATTGATAGTTCTTGCTCTGGAACAGGCTCTCGCCGAGCCAGAACTGCGCCTCGCTGGCCATGCGGTCGTTCGGGTACTTGCGCAGGAAATCCTGAAAAGCCTGCTCGGCGAGCGAATAGTCCTGGCGCCGCACGTAGCCGTAGGCGAGGTCGAACTCGTCGCGCGGCGAAGGCGAAGGCGGCAGGGTCGCGAGCTGCTGCGGACCGGGCGCGTTCGGAGCGCGTGGTTGCGGTGGCGGGAGGTTGGGATTGCCGCCGGGCGCGGTCCCTGTGTCGTTGCCGGCATTCGCCGACATGGTGTTGAGATCGAGCGGCGCGCCGACCTGGTTCGGCACTTGGCTCGGCACGTCCGCGGGCGGCGCCGGGATCGGCGCGGGTGGCGCCACATTGGCGCCCGCGGTGTAGCCGCCGCCCGTATTGGCCGACATGGTGCCGAGATCGTGCGGCGCGCCGGGCGCGTTCGGGGTGGCATTCGGATCGAAGGCATCGGAGCGACGGCCCGGAACCGCGGCCGGACCGGATGGTGCAACGCCCGGACGCGGCGGCGCGCCGGCGTGCTCCGCCTGCATCTGGCGGACGATCTGCTCGAGTTGCTGGTTGCGATACTGCAACTCCTCGATCTGGCCGGTGAGCCGGCGCATGTCGTTTTGCAGCTGATCGACCCGCACGGAGATGTCGGAGTCCGATGTCTGGGCGATACCGGTCGCGGGTGCGCCGAGCAAGCTGGCGGCAAGCGCGGCCCCCAACAGGGCGAATTGGACGGAACGCGTCATGATGGTCGCTCGCTGACTGGAATGATCCGACGCTGCGGCAGGTAACATACGGGGCCCTGCGACCAAATTGTGACTGGCTGCCGCAATCACCGCAAATCATGTCTGCTCAGAGACTTGCCGCCCGGCCGCAAGAAGCGAGCTGCGGCCGACGCCGCAAATCACGACCGGCGCCGATCAGGCGCCGGTCGCTCCCCCTTCCCACCTAACTCACTTTTCGAGCACGATCTTTTCCGAAAACCGGTATCCACCCCCGATCAAGTCCGGGGCAGGCTTTTTCGCGATCATGCTCGGCCTCGTCACGAGCTCGCGTTGAGCACCGTGACGGCGCGGCGGTTCTGCGACCAGCACGAGATGTCGTTGCACACCGCAACCGGGCGCTCCTTGCCGTACGAAATAGTGCGCATGCGCTGTGCCTCGATGCCGCGCGAAACCAGATAATCGCGCACGGTCTGCGCGCGGCGCGCGCCGAGCGCGATGTTGTACTCGCGCGTGCCGCGCTCGTCGGCATGGCCCTCGATCGTGAAGGTGTAGCGGTTGTACTGGGAGAGCCACTGCGCCTGCTTGTCGAGGGTCGCGCGCGCCTGCGGCGACAGATCGGTCTGGTCGGTGTCGAAGAACACGCGGTCGCCCACATTGACGACGAAATCCTGCGGGCTGCCGGGCGTGGCGGCGTTCATTGCCGTATTGGCAAGGTCGTTGTTCTTGTTGGCGCACGCCGTAATAGTCAGCGCCGCCGCGACGACCGCCGCGAGCTTGGCACCGCGAATGAGACGCATCACTGTTTGCATCCCGGTTGCTCCTTCTTGACTGGACACGTAACTGGACGAGAGCCCCTCCGGTCCTCAGCTAGGCATCAGGTCTAGAGCCGGTTCGTTAAGCGAACGTTCCGTCAACCTTGATGGGGCCTTTCCGGCATTCCGCAATTGTCGGCAAACGCCGCAAAGCTTTTCTAATGGTTAATGCGCCGTCAATGGGGCGCCGGGGCGGAACTCATACATATTCGGCCTCCCGCAGCGGTTCCGCAGCCACTGCCCGTTGCCATCACGATAGAAGCGGCGACCAGGCCGGATCCGACGCATAGCTCGGCGTCGGAACTTTCATGTCGTTGCGCCCCGTGAGGTCGATGGTGAACAGCGAGGGTCCCGAATTACCGCCGGGGTCGCGGAAGAACATGAGCACGCGGCCGTTCGGCGCGAAGGTGGGGCCTTCGTTATGGAACCCTTCGGTGAGAACGCGTTCGCCCGAGCCATCCGGATTGATCACGCCGATCGCGAACTGGCCTTCCGCCTGGCGCGTGAATGCGATGACGTCGCCGCGCGGCGACCACACCGGCGTCGAGTAGGTGCCCTTGCCGAAGGTAATGCGCTGCGCCGCCCCGCCGCCCGCCGACATCACGTAGATCTGCGGCTGCCCGCCGCGATCCGACTCGAAGCAGATCTTCGACGCATCGGGCGAATAGGACGGCGCGGTGTCGATCGCGGCCGAGTCGGTCAGTCGCGTGATCGCCTTCGAGCCGAGATTCATGACGAAGAGGTTGGCGTTGCCGCCGCGCTGCAGACTCATGATGACACTGCCGCCGTCGGGCGAGAACCGCGGCGCGAACGTCATGCCGGGGAAATTGCCCACGACCTCGCGCTGGCCGGTCTCGATGTTGAGGAGATAGACGCGTGGATCGCCCTCGCCGTAGGACATGTAGGTGACCTCCTGCGCGGCGGGCGAGAAGCGCGGGGTGAGCACGAGGTCTTCCCCGCGCGTGAGATAGCGCACGTTGGCGCCGTCCTGGTCCATCAGGGTGAGGCGCTTGACGCGCCGCTCGGCCGGGCCGGTCTCGTCGACGAACACGATGCGCGTGTCGAAATAGCCCTTTTCGCCGGTCAAGCGCTCGTAGATCGCGTCCGAGATGATGTGGCCGATGCGCCGCTCGTTGTCGGGCGTCGCCGAATACTGCTTGCCCTCGAGCTGGGCGCCGGCGCTCACGTCCCACAGCCGGAACTCGGCCTTGATGCGTCCACTGCTGTCGCGGTTGACGCGCCCGACGACCAGCGCCTGCGCGTTGATGGCGCGCCAGTCGGGAAAGCGCGGCACCGCGTCGAAATTGGTGATCTTCTCGATGAAGGCGTTCGGGTCGACCGGGGCAAAGAGACCGCTGCGGCGCAGATTGTTGGTGATGATGTCGGTGACGGTGCGCGCCGGCTCGGCGTCGCCCGGGGAGGCGGCGAGAAAATCCGCTATGGCGATGGGCATCGGCGCCACGTTGCCCCTTGTCACCGGAACGTGCAGCTCGGCGCGCGCCGGCGATGCCCCTAAACCTGCTACGGCGGCGGCTGCCGCGCCCGTCATCACGACCCGGCGCCTGCTGATGGAGCCGCTCGTAAATTTGTGCCTGTCCTGCCGCATCAAATCGATACCTCAATCCCAAAGTTCCAGTCGCCACTTATTCGCCGAACATTTCGCGCGGATTGAAATCCAACGAGAGGTCGCTCCAAACCGCGTATTTGGCCGGCGGCAGGAAGCTGAACGGCGCGCATTTGCGCACCGCGCGCACCGCGCTTTCCGCCGCGACCTGGAACACCGGCAACGAGCTGTGATTCTCCACCGTCGGCTCGGCCGCGAGCGATCCGTCTTGCTTGAACAGAACGTGCACCGTGACGACGAGGTCGCGCGCATCGCGCACCCCGATCGGTACATCCCAGCATTCAGCGAGACGCGCGCGCAACGCGTCGAGCTCGTTCGCCGACAGCGTCATCGACGAGCCCGTCTGGGTGCCGAGCGTGGCGTTCTGATTGAGTGTCAAGCCGGTCGTAGCGTTGCGCTGCGGTGCGCGCTTGTCCAGCAGCGCGAGCCGGCTCTCGATCGACGAGGTGTTGAACTTCTCCTGCTCGCGCTTCTTGGCCTCGAGCTTCTTCTTCGCCTCTTCCTTCTTCTTCGCCTCCTCGCGCTTCTTCGCCTCCTCCTGCTTCTTGGCTTCCTCCTGCTTCTTCGTCTCGTCGCGCTTGAGCGCCTCGGCGATCGGGTCGGGCTTCGGCGGCACCGGCTCCTGCGTCGCCTGCTTGGGCGGCTCCGGCGGCTTGGGATCGGGCGGCGTCGGGGGCTGGTCGTCGGCCGTCGCCTTGATTTCCGGCTTGTCGGAGACCTTCGGGGTCGGGTCCTTGATCGGGCTCGGCTCGCCGACCTTGTCGACGATCGGCTTCGGCACGTCGGCCTTCTTTGCCGTCTTCGAGCCCGCCATCATATGCGTCAGCTCGTCTTCCGAGATCGTGTCGACCGCGACCGCGTCGATCTGCGGCGGCAACGGCTTGGCGAACGAGATCACGCCCCACATCATCAGCAGCCCGAGCCCGAAGACCGCGAGGTGCGCGCAAGTCGATATGGTGAGGCCGGCCTTCATCGCGCGTGCATCATGATTCCCGTTCGGGCAGAGTCACCAATTCCAGCTGGCGGAAGCCGGCAGCCTGCAGCAGGCCGAGGACGCGCGCCACCATGTAGTACTGGGCCTCGCGCGCGCCCTTGACGTAGATGCGCTCCTCCGTGCCGCCGCGCGCGTCGGTGACGGCCTTGAGTTTTGCCACCATCTCGGCGATTGGCAGCTCGCTCGTTTCCGCGCCGAGGAAGATCTGCCCCTTGTCGTTGATCGACAGCACCAGCGGCTCGT
>DATBZM010000008.1:0-6296 GCA_036513175.1 Xanthobacteraceae bacterium
CGCCGCTGCGCAGGGGAGGGGCCGCCCGCACCCGGATGCCGCCGGCGCGCCCATCCCCTGGCAAATTGCCGGGCCCGCCATCCCGCGGCCGCACAACCGCCTGATTTCACCGGCTTTTTTCACCTTCGTTTACCATCATGAACCAGCAACGGTTCCCGCCGAGGCCCAGGCGGAGTATGGTTGGGGGCGTCAGGGGGTCCGCCGGGGACGCTGGGCGGAT
This sequence comes from Xanthobacteraceae bacterium, assembly GCA_036513175.1. Lineage (GTDB taxonomy): Bacteria > Pseudomonadota > Alphaproteobacteria > Rhizobiales > Xanthobacteraceae > JAVDCA01. The sequence continues at coordinate 221 of DATBZM010000008.1, forward strand.
CGACAACACGTTCGAGATCTTTCGCCCGCGCTGCATGCGTTGCGGGCGTCGTGGCGTGTCTGCGGACAGGGGATCGATGCGGCGCGGTCGCGTGGTGTTGGGGCAGGGGGTGCGGGCCGGCATCGCGGCAGCCGCGTGCTGCGTGCTTGCCAACTGCTCGTCGTTGCCCTCCGGCTTTCTTGCGAAAATGGATCCGCGCCTCGGCGTCTCGTCGAGCCCGCGCGTGGTCGATCCCGGCCAGCCGATCCCCAAGGGCGGCGGGCATTACCAGGTCGGCGCGCCCTACGTGGTCGGCGGCCGCACCTATGTGCCGACCAACGATCCGAACTATCGCGCCGAGGGGCTCGCGTCCTGGTACGGCGAGGATTTCCACGGGCGGCTCACCGCGAACGGCGAGGTCTACGACATGCACGGCATCTCGGCCGCGCATCCGACGCTGCCGCTGCCGTGCTACGCGCGCGTCACCAACATGAGGAACGGCCGCTCGATCATCGTGCGGGTGAACGACCGCGGGCCCTATCACAGCAACCGCCTGATCGATCTGTCGACCAAGGCGGCGCACCTCCTCGATTTCTACGGCGACGGGCTCGCGCCGGTGCGGGTCGAGTACGTCTCGCCGGCGCCGCTCGCCGGCTCCGACGACAACGTCCTGCTCGCGACCTTGCGCACGGGCGAGCCGGCGCCGGCGCCATCCCCGCTCCTGCTCGCCTCGTCGCGGCCCTTCCTTCCCGGCATCGGCGACCGGACCGGGACCCGCGTGGCGGCGCGCGGCCAGGTGCCGCTCCCGGATGAGCGCCCCTACAATCTCGGCGAAGACCAGGGCTCGCCCGCCGCGGCGCCTGCCGGCGTCGCGCAAGGTCCGCGTTACCGCCCGACGTCATTCGATGACCGCTTCGCCGCCAATCGGGTGCCGTCGGTGATCACCGATGTGCCGCCCAGCCCGTCGCCAGTCGCGGCCTATGCGTCGCCCGCGCAGGCCTCGCCCTCGATCATGACCGGCCGCGGGCTGTATTAGGGCGTGGTCGGCTTGATCTTCGTCATGGCCGGGCCATAGCCGTTGGAAAGAACGGCGTTGCTTCGCTCGCCTATAGCCGTTCGAAAGAACGGCGTCGCTTCGCTCGCCCTGGTCCCGGCCATCCACGTCTTGCTGCGCGGCGACTTCCGAAAGACGTGGCTGCCCGCGTTCGCGTCGCATTCGCGGGCATGACGGGGTTCCAGGGCGCCATTGTTCCGCACCGCGGCGCTTGCTACGCAGCCCGCATCCCCTCGGAATCCCCTTGGAGACGTCGTTCATGCCGGCACATCCGGGCGCATGGTCAGGCATTCGCGCCGCGTTGATCTCGCTGCCCGTCCTCGGCGCGCTCGCGCTCGGCGCCGCGCTCGCGGCGCCCAATGCGCCGGCGCCGCCGGTCAAGAACGCGCCGGTGCCTCCGGTCAAGAAAGACGAGTTCCAGACGTCCGCGCCGATGGCCTACCTGATCGACGCCGACACCGGCACCATCCTGTTCGAGAAGAACGCCGACCAGCTGATGGCGCCGTCGAGCATGGCCAAGCTGATGACCGCCGAGGTGGTGTTTCATGAGCTCAAGCTCGGGCACATCAAGCCCGACACCGAATTCGAGGTCAGCGAATACGCCTGGCGGCACGGCGGCGCGCCCTCGCACACCTCGAGCATGTTTGCGCCGATCCACAGCCGCGCGCGCGTGCAGGACCTGCTCACCAGCGTGATCGTGCAGTCCGGCAACGACGCCTGCATCGCGCTCGCGGAAGGCATCGCGGGCTCGGAGGACAAGTTCGCCGCCATGATGACCAGGCGCGCGCGCGAGCTCGGCCTGGAAAAATCATATTTTTCCAATTCGACCGGGCTGCCCGATCCGACCCTCGTGATGACGCCGCGCGAGCTCGCGCGGCTCGCCCAATACATCATCAGGACCTATCCGGATCTCTATCCGATCTTCGGCCAGAAGGAGTTCACCTGGAACAAGATCCGCCAGCAGAACCAGAACCCGCTGCTCGGCATGGACATCGGCGCCGACGGGCTCAAGATCGGCGGCTCGGAGGATGCCGGCTTCGGCCTCGTCGGCTCGGCGGTGCAGAACGGTTTGCGGCTGATCGTCGTCGTCAATGGGCTCAAGACGTCGGCCGAGCGCGCCAACGAGGGCCGCAAGGTCCTGGAATGGGGGTTCAAGGGGGTCGAGCGTCGCGCGCTGTTCACCGACGGCGAACGCATCGGCGATGCCCGCCTCTATGGCGGCGCGCAATGGAGCGTGCCGCTCGCGGCGCCCGGCGCCGTCAGCCTGCTGGTGCCGCGCGGGTCGACCGACCGGATTCTCGCCCGCATCGTCTATACGGGCCCGGTGCCAGCGCCCGTGCGGGAGGGCCAACCGATCGGCACCCTGCGGGTCTGGCGCGGCGACAACATGGTGCTCGAGGTGCCGCTGCATGCGGCCGAGAGCGTGGCGCGCGGCGCGCTCCCGCGCCGGGCGCTCGATGCCGCGTCCGAGTTCCTGATCGGCCTTTTTCTTTCCCGGACCAAGAAGATATAAGGCGCAGACCGTAGGGTGGGCAAAGGCGCGTTGCACGTCGTCACCGCGTGGGCAAAATCGCCATCGCGCCTTTGCCCACGCGGTGAGGACGGGTGAAGGCGATTTTGCCCACCCTACGGTTGACGGCTGAATCGAGAAATGCGCGGACGCTTCATCACACTCGAAGGCGGCGAGGGCACCGGCAAGTCGACCCAGGCGGAGCGGCTCGCGGCGCGCCTGCGCGCGCTCGGGATCGGCATCGTGCTGACGCGCGAGCCGGGCGGCTCGGCCGGCGCCGACATCATGCGCCACGTGCTGCTCTCGGGCGCCGCCAAGCCGCTCGGGCCGGTCGCCGAGACGCTCCTGTTCGCCGCCGCGCGCGCCGACCATGTCGGCGCGACCATCGCGCCGGCGCTCGCCGAGGGCAAATGGGTGGTCTGCGATCGCTTCATCGACTCGACCCGCGTCTATCAGGGCGCGCTCGGCGCGGTCGACCCCAAGCTGATCCGCCGCCTGGAGCGGGTCACGGTCGCGGAGACCATGCCGGATTTGACCTTCATCCTCGATCTGCCGGCCGAGACGGGTCTCGCACGCGCCGCGCAGCGCCGCGGCCGCGCGCCGGCCGACCGGTTCGAGACCGAGGGGATCGAGTTCCACGCGCGGCTGCGCCAGGCTTTTCGCGACATCGCGGCAGCCGAGCCGCAGCGTTGCGTGTTGATCGACGCGGATCGCACCGTGGAACAGATCGCCGACGACATCTGGTCGTCCGTCAATACGCGCCTTGATCCGACGTCCGCGCCGCTTTCGTTCGAGGAGGATATTTTCGCGTGAGCCCCACGAAGGCGTCAGCGGACGAAATCGAGGTCCCGCATCCGCGCGCGACGTTTGCGTTGCACGGCCATGCGCAGGCCGAGCAGAAGCTGCTCGCGGACTACAAGAGTGGGCGCATCGCCCACGCGTGGCTGATCGGCGGGCCGGCCGGCATCGGCAAGGCGACGCTCGCCTATCGCATGGCGCGCTTCGCGCTGGCGCACTCCGATCCCGCCGCGGCCGCCGTGCAGCAGGCGACCACGCTCGCGGTCGCGCCCGACAGCCCGACGGCGCGCCGCATCGCCGGCCGCGCGCATCCCGATCTGCTGGTGCTCGAGCGCACGGCGGGCGACAACGGGAAGCTGCGCTCCGTCATCACGGTCGACGAGGTGCGCCGCACCATCGCGTTCTTCGGCTCGACCGCAGGCGAGGGCGGCTGGCGCGTCTGCGTCGTCGATGCGGCCGACGAGCTCCAATATCCGCAAGGCTCCAATGCGCTCCTCAAGGTGCTGGAGGAGCCGCCGCCGCGCTCGCTGTTTCTGGTGGTCAGCCACGCGCCCGGCCGCCTCCTGCCGACCATCCGCTCGCGCTGCCGCCGCCTGACGCTGCGGCCGCTCGATGCGGCGGACGTGGCCGCGGCCGCGATGGCGGCGCTCGGCGCGGACGCCGACGAAGCGGCGCTGCGCCAGGCCGCCGCCGCGGCGGATGGCAGCGTCGCGCGCGCGATCGCGCTGTCCGGCGGACCGCAGCTCGCACTGCGCGACAAGATGATCGACCTGCTCGGCCGCCTGCCCGCGACCGACCCGCGCGCGCTGCACGCGCTCGGCGACAGCCTCGAGCGCGGCGGCGACGGCCTGTTCGAGATTTTCACCGAGACGGCGCGCGACTGGCTCTCGGCGCAGCTCGATCGCACGGGCGACGCGCGCCGGCTCGCCCGCGCCGCCGCGGCCTGGGAGCGCCTCGACCACGCCGCGCGCGATGCCGAGACCTACAATCTCGAGCGCAAGCCCTTCGTTTTCAACGTGTTCGGCTTGCTTGCCGAGGCCGCGCGCGGTTGATACCTAGGGGATGACCCTTTGATCCGTCATGGCCGGGCCTGTCCCGGCCATCCACGTCTTTGCGTAGCCGAGAAAGACGTGGATGCCCGCTTACGCGGGCATGACGACCGCAAGCGAACGCGACATGGCCCAACCCCGCTACTACCTCACGACCGCGATCGCGTACCCGAACGGGCCGCCGCATATCGGGCACGCCTATGAGGCGATCGCGACCGATGCAATCGCGCGTTTCATGCGGCTCGACGGCTACGACGTCTTCTTCCTCACCGGCGCCGACGAGCACGGCATCAAGATGCTGCAGACCGCGGCCCGCGAGGGCGTGTCGCCGCGCGCGCTCGCCGATCGCAACACGGCGCTGTTTCAGAAGATGGTGGCGCGGCTCAACTGCTCGAACGACGCCTACATCCGCACCACCGAGCCGCGGCACTACGCGTCCTCGCAGGCGATCTGGGAGCGCATGGCGAAGAACGGCGACATCTACCTGTCGAAATATTCCGGCTGGTACGCGGTGCGCGACGAGGCCTATTACGACGAGAGCGAGACCAAGGTCGACAACAACGGCCAGCGCCTCGGCCCGCTCGGCACGCCGGTCGAGTGGGTCGAGGAGGAAAGCTATTTCTTCAAGCTCTCGGCCTACCAGGAGAAGCTGCTCGATCTCTACGCCCGCGTGCCGGATTTCGTGCTGCCGCGCGAGCGGTTGAACGAGGTCGCGAGCTTCGTGCGCGGCGGCTTGAGGGATCTGTCGGTGTCGCGGACGACGTTCACGTGGGGCGTGCCGGTGCCGGGCGATCCAAAGCACGTCATGTATGTGTGGGTCGATGCGCTGACGAACTACATCACCGGCGTCGGCTTCCCGGACACCGAGAGCGAGATGTTCAAACGCTACTGGCCGGCCGACCTGCACGTGATCGGCAAGGACATCGTGCGCTTTCACGCGGTCTACTGGCCGGCTTTCCTGATGTCAGCCGGCATCGCGGTGCCGCGGCGCGTCTTCTCGCATGGATTCCTGCTCAGCCGCGGCGAGAAGATGTCGAAATCCGTCGGCAACGTGGTCGATCCTTTTGCCCTCGCTGACGCCTACGGCGTCGATCAGTTCCGCTACTTCTGCCTGCGCGAGGTCTCGTTCGGGCAGGACGGCAACTACAATCACGAGGCGATCGTCGCGCGCATCAATGCGGATCTGGCGAACGACCTCGGCAACCTGGCGCAGCGCTCGCTCACCATGGTGGCGCGCAACTTCGCCGGCGTGCTGCCGGCGCCGGGCGTCCTGAGCGCCAATGACGAGGCGATCCTGGCGCAGGCTGACGCGATGGGGAACAAGGCGCGCGAGGCGATGAAGACGCAAGCGCTGCACCAGGTGCTCAACACCGTGTGGGCGGTGGTGGCGGAAGCCAACCGCTATTTCGCCGGCGAGGCACCGTGGGCGCTCGCCAAGACCGACCCGGTGCGCCAGGCGACCGTGCTTTACGTCACCGCGGAGGTTATCCGCCAGGTCGCGATCCTGGCGCAGCCCTTCATGCCGGCGTCTGCCGGCAAGCTGCTCGACCTGCTGGCAATCCCCGCGAGCGGGCGAGATTTTTCGGCGCTCGGGGCAGGACAACGCGTCGCTTTCGCGGTGCATCTGCCGCCGCCCGCGCCGGTCTTTCCGCGCTATGTCGAGCCGCCGGCCGCACAGGCGTGACC
>DATBZM010000009.1:0-2677 GCA_036513175.1 Xanthobacteraceae bacterium
AGCGCGCATGGCGATCGCGATGGCGCAGGCGGGCGGCATCGGCGTGATCCACCGCAACCTCGAGCCCGAGGTGCAGGCCGCCCAGGTGCGCCAGGTGAAGAAGTTCGAGTCCGGCATGGTGGTGAACCCGATCACCATCGGGCCGGACGCGACGCTTGCGGACGCGCGCATCCTGATGACCGAGAACGGCATCTCGGGCATCCCGGTGGTCGAGGGCGGCAATGCGGCAAAGCCCGGCAAGCTCGTCGGCATCCTCACCAACCGCGACGTGCGCTTCGCCACCGACCCCGGCCAGAAGGTCTCCGAGCTGATGACCAAGGACCGCCTGGTCACGGTGGGCGAAGGGGTGGGGCAGGCGGAGGCGAAGCGGCTGCTGCACCAGCGCCGCATCGAGAAGCTGCTCGTGGTCGACGCGGACTATCACTGCGTCGGGCTGATCACCGTCAAGGACATCGAGAAGGCGGTGGCCAATCCGCACGCCTGCAAGGACGAGCAGGGGCGGCTGCGCGTCGCCGCCGCGACCACGGTCGGCGAGGCAGGCTTCAGCCGCACCGAGCGGCTGATCGAGGCGGGCGTCGACCTCGTCGTCGTCGACACCGCGCATGGCCACTCCAGGCACGTGCTCGCCGCCGTCTCGCGCATCAAGCGGCTGTCCAACGCCGTGCAGGTGGTGGCGGGCAACATCGCGACCGCCGACGGCGCCAAGGCGCTGATCGATGCCGGCGCCGACGCCATCAAGGTCGGCATCGGGCCGGGCTCGATCTGCACCACCCGCATCGTCGCCGGCGTCGGCGTGCCGCAGCTCACCGCCATCATGGATGCGGTCGATGCGGCGCGAAAGACAAAAACGCCGGTGATCGCCGACGGCGGCATCAAGTATTCGGGCGACCTCGCCAAAGCGCTCGCGGCCGGCGCCGACTGCGCCATGGTCGGCTCGCTGCTCGCCGGCACCGACGAGACGCCGGGAGAGGTCTTTCTCTTCCAGGGCCGCTCCTACAAGAGCTATCGCGGCATGGGCTCGGTCGGCGCCATGGCGCGCGGCTCGGCCGACCGCTACTTCCAGCAGGACATCAAGGACTCGCTCAAGCTGGTCCCTGAGGGCATCGAGGGCCAGGTACCCTACAAGGGCCCGGTCGCGAATGTGCTGCACCAGCTCGCCGGGGGGCTGCGCGCCGCCATGGGCTATGTGGGCGCGAAGGACCTCGCTGACCTGCACGAGAAGGCCGAGTTCGTGCGCATCTCCGGGGCGGGGCTACGCGAGAGCCACGTGCACGACGTGACGATCACGCGCGAGAGCCCGAATTACCCGAGCCGGGCGTGACGGCCGAGCATCCACCGGCCGCCGAGTTCGATCCGATCTCTCGGCTGCGGCGCATACGGCACTGAAATCATTGCTGTTATCCCAGTTGGGTTCGTTTTGCAGTTTTGCCGGCTGCGAGGCAGGCGGCCCCGTCACGTGGCGTCCAACAAAATACAATGGATCTACAATGGAAAATTGACGCCAATTACAATGCAAGGCCTTGATGAAACGAGAGAAAAGCCGGGAGCGCAAGAACAATGAGGAGCAATGGAAAAAACAATGCGCGGAACAATGGAAACAGTCTGAAATCCGGGCCGGTGCTTACGTTCGGTTGTGACGCCGTCCTTGAATCATTCGATTTTCTGGCTTCGTTTCGTTCGGCCGGGTCCTCGATCGGCTCCTCCACCGTCATGCCCGCGCATGCGGGCATCCACGTCTTAGCGGTGGCGCCGAGAAGCAAGACGTGGATGGCCGGGTCAAGCCCGGCCATGACGGATGCGCCTGAGAAAGAACTCGCCCCGTCCTAATGGACATTTTAGCATGAGACGTCGCCGGCGGCAAGAACATATCATGAACAAAATACGCGGCGGGCGGATGTCGACAAAAGCGTCATAGCAGCGCCGGGTAGGTGAGGTGCCCCGCGGCGTCCGGCCGCGCGCCCTCGGTCAGGTGGGCGGGCTCGATCTTGCCCGGTCCCATGATGTGGCGCACGGTCTCGCCGGCGGCGAGCAGGTAGTCGGCGATGATGCGGCGGTGGCACTGCCACCACACCGCCTCGGCGCACATGATGGCGCAGCGTTGCGCGCGGCCGAGCTCGCGCAGGTGCGCGAGGCCGGCGCGGAATTCCTCGCCCATGGCGTAGTCCGCATAGTTGTGGAAGCTCGCATTCTCCCAGAAGCCGTTGATGGCCGGCGCAACGTCGCGCGACCTGCCGCGCAGGCCGCCGAGCGCCGCGGCGTGCGCGTATCCGATCCCGAGCGGCGCCAGCGCCGGCGGCAAGGTCTCGCGATTGTATTGCGGGTTCCGGCGCGAGCGCGGCACGGTGCGCACGTCGACCAGGAAGGCGACCTGCGCGCCGCGCAGCAAGGCGACGAACTCGTCGAGCGGATGGGTGGAATGGCCGATGGTGTGGAAGGGGTGGGTCATGTGCGGGCGAGCTCGGGTCGAAGGACTATCGCATGTGGTCTTGCTCGGCGCCTGCGCTCCCTCTCCGCCTCTTCTTTCTTCTCCCTCTCCCCCTTCTTAGGGGGAGAGGGTCGGGGTGAGGGGCGCTGAGTCGCCGCGAAATACGTCGTCGGCAACGACTCGCGGAGACGCCCCCTCATCCCGACCCGCCTTCGCCAAGTGGCTACGGCGGGGCAGGCCCTCTCCCCGCCT
>DATBZM010000010.1:0-10415 GCA_036513175.1 Xanthobacteraceae bacterium
GTTTTCGGCGCGCCCACCTTCATCTGCGCCGACGGCGAGCTGTTCTGGGGCCACGATCGCATGGCCGACGCGATCAGGTGGGCGGTGCGCAAATGATTTTCACGGTCATCCCGTAGCCCGGATGAGGCGCGCAGCGCCGACATCCGGGACCGCCTTCCCGGATGTCGCTGCGCTCATCCGGGCTACGCGCCGCGCAATGACCGTCACTCTCCGCCCAGCACCATGTCGTCCCGGTGCACCATCTCGACACGGCCCGCAAAGCCGAGGATGCCGAGAATGTCCGTCGACGAGCGCCCCTTGATCTTGTCGGCGTCCTCCGCGTCGTAGGCGACGAGGCCGCGGCCGACCTCCGCGGTGTCGGGCCCGCGGATCACCACCGCGTCGCCCCGGCTGAACTGGCCGTCGACGCGGATCACGCCGGCCGGCAGCAGGCTCTTGCCGCGCCGCAGCGCCGCGACCGCGCCGGCATCGATCGTCAGCGTGCCCTTCGGCTCGAGCGAGCCGGCGATCCATTTCTTGCGCGACGTCACCGGATTGGCCGGCGTCAGGAACCAGGTGCAGCGGGCGCCCTGCGCGATCGCGGCGAGCGGATGATCGATGCGGCCGGACGCGATCACGAGATGCGTGCCGGCCGTGGTCGCGATCTTCGCCGCCTCGATCTTGGTTACCATGCCGCCGCGCGACAGCTCCGAGGCGGCATCGCCCGCCATTGCCTCGATCTGCGGGGTGATGCGCTCGACCAGCGGGATGAGCTTGGCGTTGGTGCTGCGGTCCGGCGGCGCATCATAGAGCCCGTCGATATCGGACAGCAGCACCAGCACGTCGGCGCTCGCCATGGTGGCGACGCGCGCGGCGAGCCGGTCGTTGTCGCCGTAGCGTATCTCGCTGGTCGCGACCGTGTCGTTCTCGTTGATCACCGGCACGGCGCGCCATTCGAGCAGCTTTGCGATGGTGTTGCGCGCGTTGAGATAGCGCCGGCGCTCTTCCGTGTCGTTGAGCGTCACCAGCACCTGCCCGGCGCCGATGCCGTGGCGGCCGAGCGCTTCCGACCAGGTGCGTGCGAGCGCGATCTGGCCGACCGCGGCGGCAGCCTGGCTGTCTTCGAGCTTGAGCGAACCCTTGGGCAGCCTGAGCAGCGCGCGGCCGAGCGCGATCGCGCCCGACGACACGACGAGGATGTCGCGCTTCTCCCCGTGCAGCTTGGCGATGTCGTCGGCGAGCGAGGCGAGCCAGGCCTCCTTCACGCGCCCGGCGTCGGCATCGACCAGCAGCGACGAGCCGACCTTGACGACGATGCGGCGGAAGTCCTTGAGCGATGGGGTTTTGCGCGACATGGGCCCGGGCCAGAACCGAGGCACCTGTCCCATAGGGCCGGTGGGATTGCAACGGTTGCCCGTCATGGCCGGGCTTGTCCCGGCCATCCACGTCTTCGCGCAGCGAAGAAAGCAAGACGTGGATGCCCGCATTCGCGGGCATGACGGTGAATGTGGCTCTAAATCCCCTGCGCCTGCAGCCAGCCTTCGAGCAGCGCGACCTGCCACAGCTTGGAATGCTTCTTCGGCGTCAGCTCGCCTTCCGGATTGGCGAGGAGGCGGTCGACGTACTCGCGGCGAAACAGCTCGCGCTCGCGTGCGGCGGGCGCATCAAGGATGTCGCGCACGAAATCGAGGAACGGCCCGCGCAAATACTTGAGCGCGGGCACCGGAAAATAGCCCTTCGGCCGGTCGATCACCTCGGCCGGCACCACCTGGCGCGCGGCCTCCTTGAGGATCCATTTGCCGCCGTCGCGCACCTTGAGCTCGGCCGGGATGCGGGCCGCGAGCTCGACCAGGTCGTGGTCGAGGAACGGCACGCGCGCCTCCAGGCCCCACGCCATGGTCATGTTGTCGACGCGCTTGACGGGGTCGTCGACCAGCATGATCTGCGTATCGAGCGCGAGCACGTCGTCGATCGGCCGCGCCCCGCCGTTCCGCGCGAAGAAGCTCTCGACGAATTCGCGGCTGTAGTCGCCGTTCATCAGGCTTGGCGCAAGCGCCTCGCCCATCTCGGCATGGTCGCGGTCGAAATAGACGCGGGCATACTCCTCGACCGCGTCGTTGGTGCGCATCATCGGCGGATACCAGTGATAGCCGGCGAAGATCTCGTCCGCACCCTGGCCGCTCTGCACCACCTTCACGTGGCGCGCGACCTCCTCGGAGAGGAGATAGAACGCGACCGCATCGTGGCTCATCATCGGCTCCGACATCGCCTTGATGGCGCCCGGCAGCGCCGACAGCGCGCGCTCGCGCTCGATGCGAATGCGATGATGGTCGGTGGCGAACTGCTTCGCGATCAGGTCGGAGTAGCGGAATTCGTCGCCCTTCACGTCGCCGACGGTGTCGAAGCCGATCGAGAAGGTCTTGAGATCGGTGGCGCCGGCCTCGGCGAGCAGCGCCACCACCACCGAGCTGTCGAGCCCGCCCGAGAGCAGCACGCCCACCGGGACGTCGGCGATGCGCCGTCGCTCGACAGCGGTCTTGAGCGTCGCGAGCACCACCTCGCGCCATTCCTGCGTCGACATGGCGCGATCCTCGCGCCGCGCGCCGACCGTGAGCTGCCAGTAGGTTTCCTCGCGCCGCGTGCCGTCCGGCTCGATCGTGAGGATCGTCGCGGCCGGCAGCTTGCGCACGCCCTTGAGGATGGTCAGCGGCGCCGGCACCACGGCATGGAACGACATGTAGTGATGCAGCGCCTGCCGGTCGATCGTCGTGTCGACGCCGCCCGCCGCCAGCAGCGCCGGCAGCGTCGAGGCAAAGCGCAGGCCGCCACGCGTCTCGGCCAGATAGAGCGGCTTGATGCCGAGGCGGTCGCGCGCCATCACGACGCGGCCGCTGTCGCGCTCCCAGAGCACGAACGCGAACATGCCGTAGAAGCGCTCGACACAGCGCGCGCCCCACGCATGGTAAGCCTTGAGGATGACCTCGGTGTCGCAGGTCGAGAAGAAGCGATAGCCTTTTGCCTCGAGCTCGCGCCGCAACTCGCGGAAATTATAGATGCAGCCGTTAAACACGACCGCGAGGCCGAGCGCCGCATCGAACATCGGCTGCTGCCCGGTCGCACTGAGGTCGAGGATGCTCAGCCGGCGATGGCCAAGCGCGATGTTCGCCTGGGCGAAAAAGCCGCCGGCGTCCGGGCCGCGCGGCACCATCGAGGCTGCCATCTTCTGGATTTTGCCGAGGTCGGGCTGAGCGCCGTCGAAACGAATTTCACCGCATATGCCGCACATGAATCCACCGGCCCGCATCGGTACTCCGCTGCTGGCCGACCTTTCTTGCGTTCCCTCGCCGTGCAAGAACGGTTTCGGAGCCGTCCGGTTTCATATAGGCATCGCGAAAACACGGAACCGCCACAGTTCCCGTTGTGTTTCGTCATGCCCGCGAATGCGGGCATGACGAGTTTTTCTAAGGCTGCCACGCCGCCGCGGGCTCTTGCTCTTGCTCGCTGCTCGCGTCGATTACCTTGACCAGCGCGCGCAACGCTTGCGGCACGCCCTGGCGCGTGACGGCGGACATCACCAGCGGCGTCTTCTTGGCGGCGCGCTTGAGGCGCGCGGTCTGCTGCTTCAATTGCTCGGGCGTCAGCGCATCCGCCTTGTTGAGCGCGACGATCTCGGGCTTGTCGACAAGCTCGTGGCCGTACGCCTCGAGCTCGGCGCGCACCGTCTTGTAGGCTTCGCCCGCATGCTCGCAGGTGCCGTCGATGAGGTGCAGCAGCACGCGGCAGCGCTCGACATGGCCAAGAAAGCGGTCGCCGAGGCCGGCGCCCTCGTGCGCCCCCTCGATCAGGCCGGGGATGTCGGCGAGCACGAACTCGCGCGTGTCGATTCCAACGACGCCCAGCTGCGGATGCAGCGTCGTGAACGGATAGTCGGCGATCTTCGGCTTGGCGGCGCTGACCGTCGCAAGAAATGTCGACTTGCCGGCATTGGGCAAGCCGACGATGCCCGCGTCCGCGATCAGCTTGAGGCGCAGCCAGATGGTGCGCTCCTCGCCCGGCAGGCCCGTATTGGCACGGCGCGGCGCGCGGTTGGTCGACGACTTGAAGTGGGTGTTGCCGAACCCGCCATTGCCGCCTTTGGCCAGCACGGCGCGCTCGCCCACCCGGGTGAAGTCGGCGAGCAGCGTCGCGTTGTCCTCGTCGAACACCTGCGTGCCGACCGGCACGCGCAGCACCACGTCGGGCGAGGAGGCGCCCGAGCGGTTGGCGCCCATGCCGTGGCCGCCGGTCTTGGCCTTGAAGTGCTGCTGGTAGCGATAGTCGATCAGCGTGTTGAGGCCGTCGACGCACTCGGCGACGACGTCGCCGCCGCGTCCACCGTCGCCGCCGTTCGGGCCGCCGAACTCGATGAATTTCTCGCGCCGGAACGAGACGCAGCCGGCGCCGCCGTCGCCGGAGCGGATGAAAACCTTGGCCTGGTCGAGAAACTTCATTGAATCAATGGTTAAGCAGGTGGGAGCTGGGTTCCGGCCATACATAGGGCCGCTGCCGGCGCGCGTCACCCCACAAAGTCGCGAAGTTTCGAAGAATTGCCTCGGGAATAAATCGCCGTCGCCTCCAGTCTCGTCGCCGTGGCCCTTTGGAGCAGGAGACGACCATGAGCGCACACGACGAAGATCACCGCGACGGCCTCAGCCGGCGCAAAGTCCTGGAATGCATGACCTGGGCCGGCACCGGCGTCCTGTGGACGGTCGCGGGCGGCATCCCGACCTCGCTCGGCATCGTCGGCGAGGCGATGGCCGAGACCACCGGCATGACCTTCCTGCAGATCAGCGACAGCCATGTCGGTTTCGACAAGCCGGCCAACCCGAACGCGCTCGGTACGCTGGAGGAAGCGATCAACAAGGTGAAGGCGCTCAAGGCGAAGCCGGCCTTCATGATCCACACCGGCGACATCACGCACCTGTCGAAGGAGAAGGAGTTCGACGACGCCCGGCACATCATCTCGCAGGCCGGGCTCGACACGCACTACGTCCCGGGCGAGCACGACATCATCGATGCCGAGCCGGGCGCGCTCTACAAGGCGCGCTACGGCCAGAACGCCAAGGGCAGCGGCTACTACAGCTTCGACCAGAACGGCGTGCACTTCATCGGCCTCGTCAACGTCGCCGACCTCAAGGCCGGCGGCCTCGGCAGCCTCGGTCCCGACCAGCTCGCCTGGCTTGCCGACGACCTCAAGGCCAAGTCGGCGTCGACGCCGATCGTGGTGTTCGCCCACATCCCGCTGTGGACCGTCTACGAGAAGTGGGGCTGGGGCACCGACGACGGCGCGCAGGTGCTCGGCCTGCTCAAGCGCTTCGGCTCGGTCACGGTGCTCAACGGCCACATCCACCAGATCGTGCAAAAGGTCGAAGGCAACGTCACGTTCCATACCGCGCGCTCGACCGCCTTCCCGCAGCCGGCCCCCGGCACGGCGCCGTCACCCGGCCCGATGAAGGTCGCCGACGACAAGCTGCGCAGCGTGCTCGGCATCGCCGAGGTCAATTACAAGGTCGGCAGCTCGCGGCTCGCCATCATCGATCAGCCGCTGCAAGGCTGACGCCAAGGGCACAATAGAAAGCAGTACAATGAAAGTCGCAACTCTTGTGCGCGGCGCGTTCGCCGCCGCGCTCCTTCTCGCGCTCGCGCTCGGCCTGCCGACCGCGGCGCTCGCCGCCAACACCGAGGTGAAGATCGACAACTTCACGTTCGGCCCGCAGAAGGTCACCGTGAAGGTCGGCGACACGGTGACGTGGACCAACGAGGACGACATCCCGCACTTGGTGGTGTCGATCGGCCACTACCGCTCGCAGGCACTCGACACCGGCGACAAGTACAGCTTCACGTTCACCAAGGCGGGCACGTTCCAGTATTTCTGTGGGCTGCACCCGCAGATGCAGGGAACCGTGGTGGTGGAAGGAGCCGCGACGCAATAGGTGGATTTGCGTTATCGCCGTCACCCTGAGGCGCTCGGTCGCGCAGCGACCGAGCCTCGAAGGGCCGCTGACATGCCGCTTGCCCGCTTGCTGCACCGCCTCAGGCCGATCATCCTTCGAGGCTCCCCCGGCTCAAGGCCGGGGTCGCACCTCAGGATGACGGAGCGGAATCAATCCGCTCGGGCGCGCCACGGAGTCGCAGAGGCGTGCGCCTTGTCGGGATGTCGCAAAGCTGCGCATCCTCGCCGTTCCGATGTTGGCGCAGCGCGAGGAGACCGATATTGCGGCGGAATATGTTCTTGGTTCTTCTGGCCTGCCTGATCGGCACAACGCCGAGCCAAGCTCAATCTAATGCGCAATCCTATCCGTCGCGGCCGGTGACCATCCTGGTGACGGCCGCGGCGGGCGGCGTCACCGACGTGGTGGCGCGCGCGATCGGACAGCGACTCTCGGTGATGTGGGGCCAGCCGGTCCTCATCGAGAACAAGGGCGGCGCCGGGCACATCATCGGCGGGCAGGCGGTCGCGCGGGCGGCGCCGGACGGCTACACGCTGCTCGTCGCCGAGGCCGGGACCTTCGTGCTCAACCCGACGCTCTATTCGCGCGAGCGGCTCGGCTACGACGTCGCGAAGGATCTCACGGCGATCACCGGGCTCGTGCGCATCAACCAGGCGCTGGTCGCGAGCAACGACCTGCCCGTCGCGAACGTCGGCGACCTTATCGCGCTCGCGCGGCAAAAGCCGGGGCAGCTCACCTACGGGACCGCGAGCATCGGCTCCGCGCCGCACGTCAACATGCTCAAGCTCGAGAACATGACGGGCGTGAAGCTGCAGGCCGTGCACTATCGCGGCGCCGCGCCGGCGCTCAACGACGTGATGGCGGGCCACATCAACCTGATGTCGATCTCGACCAGCCTGGTCGCGCAGCCGTTCCGCGACCATCGGCTGAAAATCCTCGGCATCGGCAGCGTCCATCGCGTGCCGCAGCTCGCGGAAGTGCCGACGGTCGCGGAAAGCGGCGTGCCGGGCTACGAGGCGGTGACCTGGTTCGGCCTTGCGGCAACCGGCGGCACGCCGCCCGATATCGTCATGAAGATCGATGCCGACGTCGCGAAGGTCATGAGCGATCCGACCTTTCGTGCCCAGTTCATGGACCCGCAGATGTTCGAGTCGATGGTGACCACACCCGATCAGTTCCGCCAGTACGTCGATTCCGAGATCAAGAACTGGGCGAAGATCATCCGTGAGCAGCACCTGACGATCGATTAATTCCGCGTCATTATCCGATCCACCGCCGTCATCGTCCGCGCAAGCGGACGATCCAGTACTCCGCAGCGATTGCTTTGGGCACTGTCGTCGTTCCATCCACCGCTTGTGAGTACTGGGTTGCCCGCTTTCGCGGGCAATGACGGCGGTGAATGGGCAAAACAAAAGCCCGCGACGAGCGCGGGCACGACGAACAAGCACGAAGCCTCGCCGAGAGCGGCCAGGGTGGGCCTTGCCTCACTGATGCGGCCCGAGGGGCCGCTCTCGGACGTGCCGTTCGCGGAGTGCCGCTACGCCGTGGTCCGAACGTTGCCACGGCGATCATCGCGGCGGTACTGGCCCGGTGGCGTCATGTCCTCTCCTTCGTGTTCCATCGCGCAGGCGCGATCTCGGGAGAACGCATGAAGCGTCTCTCTCCTCACCAACGCTGTCAATCCCTACCGGGTTGCGGCGTGTGTAAACGTATTCTCGTCATGGCCGGGCATAGCCGTTCGAAGAACGGCGTCGCTTCGCTCGCCTATGTCCCGGCCATCCACGTCTTGCCTGCCGAGCCACCGGAAGGAAGACGTGGATGCCCGCATGCGCGGGCATGACGCAGCACCCGTGCGCCGCAGTGAATGCTCAACGCACCCGCCGCACCTTCCCCCAGCTTTTGAGCGAGGCCCAGATGCCGCGCTCGAGGCGGAAGCGGTCGACCGGCGCCGAGGAATGGATCGCGCGGATGCGGCACAGCCCGACGCCGGTCCACTGGAAGCCGCATTTCTCCAGCACGTGGCGCGACGCCGGATTGGTGACGCGGGCGCTCGCGTGCAGCTCCTCGTGCTCGAGGTCGCCGAAGGCATGATCGATCAGCGCGCGCACCGCCTCGGTGGCGTAGCCTTTGCGCCAGTGGGGCTGGCCGAGCCAGTAGCCGATCGAGGGCGCCTCGTCGCGCAGCTCGATGCCACAGGCGCCGATCAGGGTGCCGTCGCTGAGCGTGATGACGTACTGCTCCTCGTCCGGATTCTTGTTCGCTCCCCCGATCCAGTCCTTGGCGTCCGTGAGCTTGTAGGGATGCGGGATGCGCGCCGTGTTCTCGGCGATATGGCGGTCATTGGCGAGCGCCGTAATCGCTTTAGCGTCCCCGAGGCGCGGCGCACGCAGGATCAGACGCGCGGTCCCGAGGACGGGAATACAGCTTTCTCGGAAAGTCTCCGAGGGGACGGGTTCCAGGCCGGTCATCGCAGGCTCCTTGCGCTTCGAGAAGGGTGAAAGCACGCACTTCGAAAAGCATCCTCCGAAAAGGAAGAGGGGGAGCCGGCATCCCGTCTCCCCCTCTTGGAACCTGTAGGTCCCCGCCGGTTCGGACTGAACGCCGGCGGACCTTATTATGGTGTCCCCCGGTTTACTCGACCGCAGCCTCCGTCATCGGAACGACAGAGACGAAGGTGCGGTTTTTGGCTTTCGCGCGGTACTCGACGTGACCGTCGATGAGCGCAAACAGCGTATGGTCCACACCTACGCCGACGTTGTGGCCCGCATGCCATTGCGTGCCACGCTGACGTACGAGGATATTGCCGGCGCGGCAGCGCTCGCCGCCGAACAGCTTCACGCCCAGGCGCTTGCCGGCCGAGTCACGGCCGTTGCGCGAAGATCCGCCTGCTTTTTTATGTGCCATTGCGAGAATCCGTCTTCGAAGACTTTATAACCCGTTTTGGTGACGAAATCATCACCGGATTTCGTCATTTTTTCTCAAGCGTCAGCCCCGGCTTCCGGCGCGGCCTCCGCCGTCGCTTCCGTCGTGGACTCTGTCTTGGGCGCCGGCTTCTCCCGCTTGGGCCGCGGCGGCGGGGTGTCCGACGGCTTCTTGCCCTCGGTCAGGATCTCGGTGATCCGCACCACGGTGTATTCCTGGCGGTGGCCGCGCTTGCGGCGCGAGTTCTTGCGCCGGCGCTTCTTGAAGGAGATGACCTTCGGGCCACGGGTCTGATCGAGCACCTCGCCCGCGACGGTGGCGCCCGCGACCGTCGGGCTGCCGATGTCGCTGCCCACCATCAGCACCTCGGCGAACGCGATCACGTCGCCGGGATTGCCGGGGAGCTTCTCGACTTGCAGCACGTCTTCGGGGGCGACGCGGTACTGCTTGCCCCCCGTCTTGATGACCGCGAACATCGTTTGCATCCTCGTGTTCGATCCCGGTGCTCGGACGATCCGGACCGGCTTCTTGGCAGTCGGGTTGTGTTCAGGGTTTCGGCCGCCAAAATGCGCAACATCTCAGGCGGCTTAATGCATACGCGGGCCGAAGAGGGCCCGCGCCGCGAGAGCTTATGGCCCCTCGGGACTTGGCTGTCAAGGAAGGGCGAAGATGAAGCAATTCCAACGATTTATGGCGCTCGCCCTGACCTTGAGCCTGGCCGCGCTCGACCGCCCGGCCGCCGCCCAGCCCGATTATCCGAGCCGCATCGTCACCATCGTGGCGCCCTCGGCGCCCGGCGGGCTCTACAGCCTGTTCGCCCGCATTCTCGGCCACGCGCTGGAGCAGCGGCTGGGGCAAACCTTCGTGGTGGAGAACCGCCCTGGCGCCGCCTCGGTGGTGGGCGCGGCCGCCGTCGCGCACGCGGCCGCGGACGGCTACACGCTGATGACCGCGAGCGGCACCACGCTTGCCGTCAACGTCACGCTGCGCAGACACCTGCCTTATGATCCACGCACCGACTTCGTGCCGATCGCGCTGATCGCGCGCGTGCCCGAGGTGCTGGTGGTCAATCCGGCGCTGCCGGTGCACTCGCTCGCCGATCTCAAGGCACTGGCGCGCACGCAGCCGCTCACCTTCGCGTCCGCCGGCCCCGGCACCGCGCAGCACATCGAAGGCGAGATGCTGCGCCAGGCGCTCGGTCTCGACATGACGCACGTCCCCTACAAGGGCGCGCTGCCGGCGCTCAACGACGTGGTCGGCGGCCACGTCACCATGATGTTCACTCCCGTCGCGAACGCGCTGTCGATGATCCAGGCCGGCAAGGTGCGCGCCATCGGGCTTGCGGCGCGCGACCGCGTCGAGGCGCTGCCCGACGTGGCGCCGCTCGCCGACATCGGCGTTCCGGGCTTCGAGGCGCGGGGCTGGTTCATGCTGGTCGCGCCCGCCGCGACGCCCGCGCCGATCGTCGCGCGGTTGCACGCCGAGACCGCCGCGATTCTCGCCGATCCGAAGCTGCGCGAGCAG
>DATBZM010000011.1:0-7446 GCA_036513175.1 Xanthobacteraceae bacterium
TGCCGTTCGCGGAGGAGTAGACCCCGCCACAACTGCTGCCGTCGTCGCCCGCGAAAGACTCGTAGCCCGGATGGAGGCGCGCAGCGCCGTAATCCGGGGACAGCGTTCCAGCGATCGCGCTTCGCTCCATGCGCGCCTCACGAGGGCTCGCCAAAGCTCCGCCCTGCCTCACCCCTGACAACCCCGCCCCAGTCGTGCGGCAGGACCCCACGCCGGACATATCTGTGGAAGGACGAATAGGGCCAATCGCTCACACACGACACCAGGCCGTGCTTGACTGGATTAAAATGAACATAGTCCACGTGCCGGGCGAAATCGGTCTCATCGCGCACGGTGTGCTCCCAGAACCGCCGCTGCCATAAGACGTGCTCGCCGCGTCGATCGCGGCTGATCACCTTCCCCGAGCCCACGATTTCCCGAGTGAACCAGCTCTTGATGCGACGCCAGCGCCCCGAGAAGTCGGCGTCGTCCTGCGGCAGCGTCATGATCGCGTGGAGGTGCTCGGGCAGCACGACAATCGCGTCTATCGCGAAGGGACGTTCGCGCCGCGTGACCCGAAATGCCTCGCGCAACACCGCCGCGTGATCGACGAGCGCAGATGCGCGTCGATCGGCGAGCGCGACGGTGAAGAAGAAGGTGCCGCCTTTGGCTAGGTTGCGTCGATAGTGCACCATGAGCGCACCCACGTCGCACGCAGCGACCGCTGTCCCCGCATTGCGCTTCGCTCCATGCGGGCTACCAGTTTTCCGCCCCTACACCGACTGTACCTCGACCACGCCCGGCACGGCCTTGATGGCGCCGGCGATCTGCGGGGAGACCTTGTAGCGGCCGGGCAGCTTGAGCTCGACCTCAGCGCCGGCGCCGAGCAGCGCGACGATCGAGACCTCGCCGTCGCCCTTGGCCTCGAGACGGCGCGACACCGCATCGAGCGTCGTCTCGTCGCGCACGAACACGCGCAGGCCTTTCTGCAGCTTCTCGGCCGCCTTCTCGAGCGGCTCGGCCGACTGGATGCGCGCACGCACGTCGTCGCCCTGCGCCTCGGCGGAGAGGAAGAGGAGCAGGGCGGTGCCGGGCTCGAAAAGATCGCGATACTGCTCGAGGCCCTCCTGGAAGATGATCGCCTCGTAGTGGCCGGAGGGGTCGGAGAGCCCGATGATGCCCATCTTGCTGCCCGACTTGGTGCGCCGCTCCGTGCGCGAGACGACGGTCGCGGCGACGCGGCCGGCGGTCGCGCCCGCCTTCACGGCGCGGGCGAGCTCGCTCCACGACTGCAGGCGCAGGCCCTTGAGCAGCGGCGCGTAGTCGTCGAGCGGGTGGCCGGTGAGGAAGAAGCCGACCGCGTCGTATTCCCTCTGCATGCGCTCGGCCGGCAGCCACGCCGCGACCGCCGGGATCGGCAGCGTCTCGCGCACCGCCCCGCCGCCGAACATGTCGACCTGGCCGGATTCGGCGGATTCGTGGGCGCGCTGTGCGGCCGCGAGCATGATGTCGACCGCCGCGGCGGCGCGCGCGCGCTCGCGCTCGATGCCGTCGAAGGCGCCGGCCGCCGCGAGGCTTTCCAGCACGCGCTTGTTGACAGCGCGCGGATTGATGCGGCGGGCGAAATCGGCAAGGTCGGCGAACGGCCGCTCGCCGCGCGCCGCGACGATCGCCTCGACGGCCGCGCGCCCCACGCCCTTGAGCGCGGAGAGCGCGTAGAAGATCGTATTGCCCGCGACGTCGAACTCGACGCCCGAGCGGTTGACCGAGGGCGGCTCGACCTTGATGCCGAGCCGCACCGCCTCGGCGCGGAATTCCGCGAGCTTGTCGGTGTTGCCCATGGCGAGCGTCATCGAGGCGGCCAGGAACTCGACCGGATAGTTCGCCTTCATGTAGGCGGTCTGGTAGGCGACCAGCGCGTAGCCGGCGGCATGGCTCTTGTTGAAGCCGTAGTCGGCGAAGCGCTCGAGCAGCTCGAAGATCGCCTCCGCCTGCCCCTTCTCGACGCCGCGCTCGACCGCGCCCGACACGAAGCGCTCGCGCTGCGCCTGCATCTCCTTCCTGATCTTCTTGCCCATGGCGCGGCGCAGGAGGTCGGCTTCGCCGAGCGAATAGCCGGCGAGCACCTGGGCGGCCTGCATCACCTGTTCCTGGTAGACGATGACGCCGAAGGTCTCGCGCAGCACCGGCTCGAGCTTGGGATGGATGTAGTCGGGCCGCTCGATGCCGTGCTTGCGCGCGCAATAGGTCGGGATGTTCGCCATCGGGCCCGGCCGGTAGAGCGCGACCAGCGCGATGACGTCCTCGAAGCGGTCGGGCCGCATGTCGAGCAAGGCCCGCCGCATGCCCTGGCTTTCCAGCTGGAAGATGCCGACCGCCTCGGCCCGCGCCAGCTGCTCGAAGGGCTTCTTGTCATCCAATGGGATCGCCGCGAGATCGATCTCGATGCCGCGCTGGCGCACGAGCCGCACCGCGGTGTCGAGCACCGTGAGCGTGGTGAGCCCGAGGAAGTCGAACTTGACGAGGCCGGCCTGCTCGACCCATTTCATGTTGAACTGGGTCACCGGCATGTCGGATTTCGGATCGCGGTAGAGCGGCACGAGCTCGGCGAGCGGCCGGTCGCCGATGACGACGCCCGCCGCGTGCGTCGAGGCATGGCGGTTGAGGCCTTCGAGCTTCTGCGCGATCGCGAACGCGCGCGCCACCACCGGGTCGGCGTCGCGCATCGCCTGCAGGCGCGGCTCGTCATGGATCGCGCGCGCTAGCGTCACGGGCGCGGCCGGGTTCTGCGGCACCAGCTTGCACAGCTTGTCGACCTGCCCGTAGGGCATTTCCAGGACGCGCCCGACGTCGCGCAGGACGCCGCGCGCCTGCAGGGTGCCGAAGGTGATGATCTGCGCGACCCGGTCGCGGCCGTAGCGCGCCTGCACGTAGCGGATCACCTCGTCGCGCCGGTTCTGGCAGAAGTCGATGTCGAAGTCGGGCATCGACACGCGCTCGGGATTGAGGAAGCGCTCGAACAGGAGCCCGAAGCGGATCGGATCGAGGTCCGTGATGGTGAGCGAATAGGCGACGAGCGAGCCCGCGCCGGAGCCGCGGCCGGGGCCGACCGGAATGCCTTCGGATTTCGCCCATTGGATGAAATCGGCGACGATCAGGAAGTAGCCGGGATATTTCATGCCGGCGATGACGTTGAGCTCGAAGGCGAGCCGCTCGCGATACTGCTCCTCGGTCGCGCCGTGCGCGACGCCATGCGCCTTGATGCGGCGCGAAAGGCCCTCCTCGGCGCGCTTCTTGAGCTCGTCCGCCTCGTCGAAGGCTTCGGCGAACTGCGGCAGGATCGGCTTGCGGGTCGAGGGGCGGAACGCGCAGCGCTCGGCGATCTCGACGCTCGCGGCGAGCGCCTCGGGCAGATCGGCAAAGAGGGCCGCCATCTCGGCGCGCGTCTTGAAGCGGTGCTCGGGCGTGAGGTGCCGGCGGTCGGGCTCGGCGATCAGCCGGCCGTCGGCGATGCAGGTGAGCGCGTCATGCGCCTCGTAGTCCTCGACCGTGGCAAACAGCGGCTCGTTGGTGGCGACGAGCGGCAGGCCGTTGGCATAGGCGAACTCGACCAGCGCGCGCTCGGCGGCGCGCTCGTGCGCCTCGCCGTGGCGCTGCAGCTCGACATAGAGGCGGTCGCCGAAGAGCCGCACCAGCGCCTCGCCGCGCGCCGCCGCGAGCGGAGGCTGGCCGGCCACGATCGCGCGGTCGAGCGGCCCGCCCGGCCCGCCCGTGAGCGCGATCAGCCCGTCGCAGGCGCCGGCGAGCCAGTCGAGCCGCACGTGCGGCGGCTCGTTGCCGTCATGGCCGAGAAAGGCGCGCGAGTTGAGCTGCATCAGGTTGCGATAGCCCTCCTCGCGGGCGGCGAGCAGGACGATGCGCGGCAGGTCGCGCGCGTGCATCATGCCGGGCGGGCGCGGCCCATGATCCTGGTCGGCGAAGTCGACCGCGAGGGCGCAGCCGATGATCGGCTGGATGCCGGCGCCCGCCATCTTGTCGGAGAACTCGAGCGCCCCGAACATATTGTCGGTGTCGGTGAGTGCGAGCGCGGGTTGCCGGTCGGCCTTGGCGAGCTCGGCAAGCCGCGCAATCGTCAGCGCGCCCTCGAGCAGCGAGTAGGACGAATGGACGTGCAGATGCACGAAACCCGGGTCTTTGCCTGCTTTGGTCACGCTTGCTTCCGTCACACTTGTTTTCGTCACGGTGGACGGCCTTTGCCAAGGTCGCGAATCCGCGGCACCGAGAGTGAGCGCGCGAGTGGCCCGCTGTCCACCGCGGCGCGCGCCCGTGGGCGTGCCCTGCACAGCTTGCGCACACCTGGCTTGGCACACCGGTTGCGCGCACTTCGTCCCACCCTCCCCGGCGGTGGCGCAGCGTTCAGATCGCCGACAGCACCTGCACCCACACGGCGATCATGCCGATGAACAGCGAAATCGACGCCAGCGCAGCGGCTTCCTCGACAACGGCACGGAACATGACGGCCTCCCCTGTTGGAACAAAGAGCGAACATTGTTTCTATTTTGTTCGCGAGAGTCAAGGCCTGCCAGCCGGCTCCATCCGCCCTGGGACCGACATCCGAATAGCGCCGATCGAGACGCCGGGGCTGCTCGGAAATATGGGGATGCGCCGGCAACTTCGATATTGCGCAAAGCGTGGCGGCGCACATCACGCCGCCACGTCAAATTAACGGGGGGTCAACCATGCCGCCATTTCGTGCGCGCGCCGCGATCCGACGCGGTGGCCGCATCGGGCCGGCTGGCGCCTCGCCGGATCAAGCCGTCGGCCGCGCCGACCGCATCGACAAACGCTTGCGGCCGCCCGAGGCGGGCGGCCGCAAATGCACAATCTGGGGTGACAACGAAGATCCCGCGTTGTCGCCGTGCGCGGGACCTCAGATGCCACTCATGCCAGGAGAAAACGTACTACTTGCCGGCGTTCGCGAGCTGGCTGTCGACCGATGAGAACGTATTGTTGAGCTGCCCGCCCAACGCATTCACGACTGCGATGATGGCGACCGAAATGCCGGCCGCGATGAGGCCGTATTCGATGGCCGTCGCGCCGGACGTGTCGCGCACAAAACGAAGCAATTGAGATTTCATGGCCCGCCTCCTCAAGGGGATTGATAAATGATCCACGCGCGCAAACTACCGTCTTGGTCCTTCTTCCGGTTTAACTCCCGACCGAGGATTCGCAGCGAATTTGATTGATTTTTGTGTGACAACTTGCGCCTTCCTACATGATTACCGGCGTCGTCACCGTGGTTCTTCTTATGGGCCATTCTCGACGACACGGGAGCTTGGCGTGCGCATCGTCACGCCTCTTTGGCACAGGAGCAAAACATCGCCCGCGCGAGTTGAATATGGCACGCCGACGTGGTGTTCATTGCATCGGGGGCGAACCCGGGAGATTCCCATGCGCGCTGTCGTGCTCATCACCGTGACCGCCGGCTTGGCCGTCGCGGGCCTCACATCTGCGAGCACTGCCCAGTCGGCTTACGACTATCCCTGGTGCGCGCTCAGAGGCGACCGCGGCGGCGGCCAGTCATGCTATTTTGCAACCCGCGAGCAGTGCGAGACCACGCTGAGCGGCATCGGCGGCGTCTGCATCCATAATCCGGGCTATCGCGGACCAGCGCCGCGTGTGCGCCGACCGCGCTACTGACGGCGGCGCGATCGGCACCTTGGCGGCGGGCCGGTACGTCAAGGCCCACGCAGGCGCTCCTTGGTTGGGTGAAATAAGCCGCAGCCGCGCGGTGTTCATTGAATGCGAAGAGGGTTCATCTCCAGGAGACGTCGCGTGCGCTTGCTCCAGTCCGCCGTCGTCGCCGCCGCCGTTCTTGCCGCCCCGTCCATGGGCCATGCGCAATCCGCATATGACTATCCGTGGTGCGCCGTCTATTCCCGCACCAGCGGCGCCACGAGCTGCTACTACGCGAGCTTCCAGCAATGCATGAACACGCTGAGCGGCATCGGCGGCTATTGCATGCGCAGCCCCTATTATCACGGCCCGGATCCGACGCCGCACAACCGTCCGCGCCATTAGGCACTATACGCCAATGCGTTACGAGTATCTGTTACATCACCACATGAAGCCCCGGGCGAGCGCGGTGGGGGCCGCCTGCCTGCTCGCGTCGATGGCGGCGCCCACGGTGCGCGCCGCCGACTATCCGTGGTGCTACATCGACCAGACCATGAGCGGCTCGACCTACTGCGCCTTCACGACGCTCGCGCAGTGCCGCGAGAATGCGGGCGGCAATGGCGGCTTTTGCGTGAAGAACCCCTCCTGGCACGGACCCCCGGCCGCGGATACGCAGCGCGGCCCACGCCGCTGAGGCTCGCCAAGACCTCGCGCGCGGGGCGGTAGCCACTGCGGCAAGAGATGCGCTAGATTCGGCTCGCACGTTTCCCCTCCCTTCGCCGGTCAAACCCATGCAACAGCACAACCCCGAGCAAACCGCCGCGCTGCGCCTCGCGACGACCACCCACGACTTCCAGACCCTGCACGAGATCGTCGCCAAGGCGCGACAGAACCTCAACCAGAACGACTGGGACTACATCGTCGGCGCCGCCGAGACCGAGACCACCATGCGGCGCAATCGCCTGGCGATCGACCAGGTCGGCTTCCGCCCGCGCGTGCTGCGCGACGTGAGCCACATCGACCCGTCGGTCGAAATCCTCGGCCACAAGATCCGCATGCCGGTCTTCTTCGCGCCGGTGGGCTCGCTCGAATGCTTCCACGCCGAGGCGGCCGCCGACGTGGTGCGCGGCGCCGCCGCGTTCGGGGCGGGCCACATGCTGAGCTCGGTGTGCGAGCCGGGCCTGGAAAAGGTGGCCGACGCCGCGCCCGATGCGCTGCGCTTCTATCAGCTCTATGTGCGCGGCGACGACGCCTGGGTCGACGACTACGTGCGGCGCGCCATCGCCAAGGGCTTTTCCGCTTTCTGCCTCACCGTCGATACCGCGATCTATAGCCGGCGCGAGCGCGACATCTCCAAGCGCCACATCGTGCGCGGCCGGCGCAAGGCCTCGGGCCGCGAGCACCAGGCGGCGCTCGACTGGCGCACCGTCGAGCGCATCAAGAAGAACTTCGACATTCCGCTCGTCATCAAGGGCATCGCGACCGCCGAGGACGCCAGGATCGCGGTCGATCATGGGGTCGACTTCGTCTACGTGTCCAATCACGGCGGGCGCCAGCTCGACCACGGCCGCGGCTCGATGGACGTGCTGCCCGAGGTGGTCGCGGCGGTGGCCGGCCGCGCCAAGGTGATCGTCGACGGCGGGTTCGCGCGCGGCACCGATATCGTCAAGGCGATCGCGGCGGGCGCAACGCTCGTCGGCCTCGGCCGCCTGCAGTGCTACGCGCTGGCGGCCGGCGGCGCCGAAGCCGTGGCACGGCTGCTTGAATTGCTGGAAGACGAGGTGCAGCGCT
>DATBZM010000012.1:0-5686 GCA_036513175.1 Xanthobacteraceae bacterium
GAGCGGCGCGGCATGCTGGTGCTCGACGCGCATCTCGGCGCCGCACTGGCGAAGACCCTCGGCGCCAACCCGGTCGTGCTGATGCGTGGCCACGGCGAGGCGGTGGTGGGACGTTCGGTGCGCGAAGCGACCGTGCGGACGATCTACACCCATATCGACGCGCAGGCGCAGCGCGCCGCGCTGGCGCTCAGCCCGCACATCACGGCGCTCGACAGCGCCGAGCTCGCCGCCAACGCCGCCGAGAACTTCGACGCCGACCGGCCATGGCAGAACTACAAGGCGCGGCTGCCGGACGGCCGCTGAGGCCTGGGCCGGCGCCGATTCTGCGCGCCGCAACGCAGCGGAATCAGTATCGATAGGCCGCGCGCGCGGCCTCAGCAGTGCGGGCCGGCGGATGATCGTTCGGCGTGGCTGGATAGGAATATCCCTCGGCGCGTGCGAGCGCGTCGGCCACCGGTCTGTTGACGAGGGTCGCGTCGATGGCAAGGACGGCCGCTGCCAGCAGCGAGACCGCAAGGATGAGCTTACGCATGACCTGTCCTCCATGAACGTACGCCGTGTGGACTGAGTCCGGCGCGCGGGCGGAAGGTTCCTGGGGCTGCAACATTTTTTCTCACGTGCCCAAGTGCCCGCAATCGCGAAGCTGTCGCGCGCGCGCAAATTAAAGTAGATACTGTGGGATCAATCGTGCATTCGTTGCATTTCGTGCTTCGTTGCGCGCCTGCGGGCCGCGCCGGCACGGCTGTCGCGCCACGCCGCACATCGCCACCGCTTGTTGCCGGTGACGCGCGCGACTAGCTTGAGCGTGCCGGGCGCTTCCTGCCCGGGGGGCCCACGACCGCGATGAAGTGCCCGAATTGCGAGCACGAGAATTCGGACACCGCCAAGTTCTGCGAGGAATGCGCCGCTCCGCTGGTGCGCGTCTGCGCGAACTGCGGCGGCCGGATGGCGCCGACCGCGCGGTTCTGCGCCGAGTGCGGCCATCCGCTCACGCCGGTCGCCGAGGATCCGCGCTTCGCCTCGCCGCGCAACTACACGCCGCAGTACCTGGTCAACAAGATCCTCACCACGCGGGCGGCGCTCGAGGGCGAGCGCAAGCAGGTCACGGTGCTGTTCGCCGACATCAAGGGCTCGATGGAGCTGCTGGCCGACCGCGATCCCGAGGATGCGCAAAAACTGCTCGATCCCGTGCTCGAGCGCATGATCGAGGCGGTGCACTATTACGAAGGCACGGTGAGCCGGGTGATGGGCGACGGCATCTTCGCGCTGTTCGGCGCGCCGCTCGCGCACGAGGACCATGCGGTGCGCGCCTGCTTCGCGGCGCTGCGGATGCAGGAAAGCGTGGCGCGCTACGCCGGCGAGGTCGAGCGCGCCCACGGCATTCCGGTGGCGATCCGCATCGGCCTCAACTCGGGAGAGATTCTCGTCTGCGCGATCGGCAATGACCTGCACATGGAGTACACGGTCGTCGGGCAGACCGTGCACCTCGCGGCGCGCATCGAGCAGATGGCGCGGCCCGGCACGATTCTCACCACCGCCAACACGCTGCGGCTTGCGGAAGGCTATGTCGCCACCCGTCATCTCGGGCTTTCGCCTGTGAAAGGGCTCGCCGAGCCGGTGCCGGTCTACGAGCTGACCGGCCCCGGCCTCGCGCGCACGCGCCTGCAGGTCTCGGCCGGGCGCGGCCTCACGCTGTTCGTCGACCGCGAGGCCGAGATGGCGGCGCTGCAGGACGCGCTCGCGCGCGCCGCGCGCGGGCAGGGCCAGGTGGTCTCGCTCGTGGGCGAGCCCGGCATCGGCAAGTCGCGGCTGCTTTATGAATTCATCCACTCGCCGCCGACCGCGACCTGGCGCGTGCTGGAGAGCGGCTCGGCACCACCCGGCAAGGCGCCGCCGGGGCTTCCACTCATTGATCTGCTCAAGCGCTACTTCGCGCTCGAGGCCGCGACCGACCGGGCCGCCATGTGCGCCATGCTGATCGCGAAGCTCAACGCCCTCGATCGCGCGCTCGAGCCGCTGGCGACGCCGCTGCTCGGCCTGCTCGACGCGGCGCTCGACGATCCGCAATGGACGGGCCTCGATCCGCCGCAGCGCCTGCGCCGCAGCCTCGACGCCGCCGTGCAGCTCCTCGTGCGCGAGAGCGAGATGCAGCCGCTGCTCGTCGTCTTCGACGACGTGCAGTCCTCCGACTCGGTGACGCAGTCGCTGCTCGACGAGCTCGTCGACAGCCTGCCGCGCGCCCGCATCCTGCTCCTGGTCAGCCACCGTCCCGAGTACCAGCACCACTGGGGCGGCAACAGCTACTTTCGGCCGCTCCACCTCGAAGCGCTGCCCGACGACAGCGGCTATGCGATGCTCGCCGCGCTGCTCGGCAAGGACGCGCGGCTGCGCCAGCCCAAGGAGCTGGTGCTCGCCCGCACCGAGGGCAATCCTTTCTTCATCGAAGAAAGCGTGCGCACGCTGGTCGAGACCGGGGTGCTGAGCGGCACGCGCGGCGCCTACCGGCTCGAGCAGGACGCGCAGACGATCGAGGTGCCGGCGACCGTCGAGGCAGTGCTCGCGGCGCGCATCGACCGCCTGCCGGCGAGCGAGAAGCGGCTGCTGCAGTGCGCCGCGGTCGTCGGCAAGGACGTGCCGATGGCCCTGCTGCGCGCCGCCGCCGACCTCTCCGACGATACGCTGCGGCGCGACCTCGCCGCCCTGCAGGCCGCCGAATTTCTCTACGTTGGCCGCCTCTTCCCCGATCCCGAATACACGTTCAAGCACGCGCTCACGCACCAGGTCGCCTACGGCAGCCTGCTGCACGACCGCCGACGGGCGCTGCACCGGCGCATCGTCGAGGCGCTTCAGCGCGCCTATCCGGAGCCCGGCGCCGACCAGGTCGAGCTTCTGGCGCATCACGCGTTCAGCGGCGAGATGTGGCAGGACGCCGTGCGCTACTGCCGCCAGGCGGGCCTTGCCGCGGCGCGCCGTCCGGCGCATCGCGAGGCGGTCGTCCGTTTCGAGCAGGCGCTCGAGGCGCTCGCGCATCTTCCGGAAAGCCGCGAGCGCACGGAGCTCGCGATCGACATCCGCTTCGACCTGCGCAATTCGCTGCATCCGCTCGGGCGTCTCAAGGCGCTGCTCGATCACATCCGCACCGCCGAGACGCTGGCGGTCGAGCTTGGCGACCGCCGCCGGCTCGGCCGCGCCTCATCGTTCCTCTGCCAGTATCACCGGTTGATGGGCGATCTCGCCGCCGCGGTGCCGGCGGGAGAGCGGGCCATGGCGATCGCACGCGAGCTCGACGACGTGCCGCTGTCGATCGTCGCCACCACGCACTTCGGTCCGACATTGGCGGCGCGCGGGGATCACCGCCGGGCAGCGGAGATCCTCGACGCGTGCATCAGTCTGCTCCGCGACGACCTCGCGGGCGACGTCATGGGGACGACCGGGATGCTTTCCGTATTCTCGCGCAGCTATCTTGCCTGCTCGCTCGCCGAGCTAGGCCAATTCGCCGCGGCGAGCCGACATGCCGAAGAGGCCATTCGCTTTGCCAAGAACTCAGGCCACGTGTTTAGCCTCGCGTCCGGGTACTATGGCGCCGGGACCGCCTTGGCTCTCAAGGGCGACGTCGCGGGCAGTATCGAGCTCCTGGAGCAGGCTCTTGATCTCTGCCGTTCGTGGCACCTGCTGCTGTTGCTTCCGCTGTTCGGCACCTCGCTCGGTTACGCCTATTGCCTGGCGGCGCGCCCGGACGACGCGATCGGCCTGCTGCAGGAAGCAGAGCACGAGGCTAGCGTCATGCAGCGAATCGGCGGACATTCGATGCTGCTGGTGCGCCTTGGCGAAGCCCACCTGCAGGCGCTGCGGCGCGCCGACGCCGTGCGCTACGCGCATGCAGCGGTGTCGCTCGCGCGCGAGCACACCGAGCGCGGTCACGAGGCGTATGCGTTCCGGCTGCTCGGCGAGCTCGGCTTGAACGATCCTCCGGACCTCGAGGACTCGGAGCTGTTCTTTCGCCAGGGCATCGCACGTGCCCAGGCGCTGGAAATGCGCCCCCTGCTGGCGCAATGCCATTTCGGGCTCGGCCGGCGGCATCGCCGGGTCGGGCGACAGCGCGACGCGACGTTGCACTTGAACGCCGCCGTGGAGCTGTTCTCGATGCTCGACATGGCCTTCTGGCTGGAGCGAGCCCGCGCCGAGCTGGCGTTTCTATCGTAGCGCATGATCACGAAAAACGGGTGCCGGCTCAAACAGTTGAAGCCGACGGCTTTGCGTCAGCAGTCCTCGACGGTTTCTACCTGAATGCCGTGCACGTCGAGCCCGCAATCGCGCGCAAGGCGGCGCAGGTCGAGCTGCAGCGCCTCGAGCGCGTGGCTGTCGACCGGGCCGCTGATCGTGACGGTCGCTACGACCGGCGCGGATGGCCGCGGTGCGCGCGTCCTACCTTTTGGCTTTCTTGCGCGCCTTGGCGATCGCTTTCCACTTTTTCTCAAACTGCTTCACCCCGGCGTGGAACTCGCGCAAAAGCGCGCGTGTTTCCGGACTCTTCGGCGTGGCGGCGATGTTGATGGTCGTCCTTCCCAGCCGCACCGTCTTTTTCGTCGTGATGTTCATGGTCCTTGCTCCCTCTCTCTCCGGTGCCCCCCGGACGAGAACCAGATACGTGCCAAACATCCGTAACGTTATCGAAGAATTGGGAGGCGTGGAAGATGCGCGGTGGAATATCGATGTCGCGCAGCATGTACCAGTCGTCGACGGCGTCGTAGGCGTGGTCCAATTTCACGCGCTCGCCGCGCGCAAGACGCACGAAGGTCGCCACCATATTGTGCCTGCCCGCAAGGTCGAAGATGTTGGTCGCCGAGGAGAAACGACCAGCGTTGATCTCGGTGATGCACGGCACCCCGCGCGCGTCCTCCTTGAGGTCGACGCTGTAGACGCCGCAGGCGTGCTTGTCGAGCAGGCGGATCGCCTTCACGCAGGCGTCGACCGCCTCCGGGGCGACGACCGTCTTGGCGAGGCCCGCGACCGAGGA
This sequence comes from Xanthobacteraceae bacterium, assembly GCA_036513175.1. Classification (GTDB taxonomy): domain Bacteria; phylum Pseudomonadota; class Alphaproteobacteria; order Rhizobiales; family Xanthobacteraceae; genus JAVDCA01. The sequence goes on from DATBZM010000012.1 coordinate 5,018, forward strand.
AACCTGTGCCGGCTGGCTGCCGGTCCCGAGATAGGAGAGCCGCTCGTAAGTCTTGATCAGCACCAGCTCGCCGTCCTGCCACAGGCTCTGGCAGCCGATGTCGCGGCCGGGCAGGTACTCGGACAGCATGAACTCGCGCGCCGCGATCCCGCGCATCTCGCCCCAGTAGCGGATCCAGCCACGCGCCTGGCCGGGCGTGCGCACCGGCAGCGCGCCGAGGGCGCCGGCGCCGGTGCGCACGCGGCACCACAGCGGCCGCGCGGCGCCGAGCTTGCGGAAAATCGCGCCGACGTCGTCGAGGCTCTTGATCGGATGGCTCGCCGGCGCCGCGACGCCGTGGCGGCGCAGGAGCGCGATCAGCCGGTACTTGTCGCGGCATATGCCAAGCACGGACGCACGCGGCAAGAAGAGCTGCCGGCCGAGCTGCCGGCGCACGCCGGAAAGCGCGATCACGTCGGTGTCGACGATCGGCACGATCAGCTCGATGCCTTGCGCCTCGACGATGCGTCGCAGCGCCGCGGCCCAGCGCGGGTGCGCGGGCGGCGGCACCACATAGTTGCGGTCGGCCGACGAGTTCTTGAGCACGAACTGGTCGTCGTTGCAGCCGACCACGAAGGCGGATTTGCAACCGGCGCGCAGGCTGCGCGCCACGTTGTTGCTCGGCCCGTT
>DATBZM010000013.1:0-6557 GCA_036513175.1 Xanthobacteraceae bacterium
TACCGATCGCCGTCCCCGTGTATTTCGCGCCGCCGACCTCCCAGACAACATGGTAGGTGTCGCCGGTCTTCGTCACCGTTACGGTGCCCTCATACGTGGAGCCGCCGGGGTTGTTGCCCTGCACTTCATAGGTGCCGACGGGATCGGCGGCAAAGGCGACCGGGGCGAGGCTGAACAGCATCGCGACGGCAACAAGCAAAAATCGCATGATTGAGCTCCCTGTTTGGACTTGGATTCCTGGCTAGGTCTGCAGGGCGCCGCGCGTCCTCACCACGAGCCCTGTTGGCGCTGATAGTAATATTGCGTGTTCTGCGGCTGATAGTGATATTGCCCGTCCTGCGGCTGACCGTAGGGCTGGACGGTGCGTTGGCTATAGCCGTAGCGCGGGTCGAAATCGGTCCGGCGGTTCGACTGGTAGCCGTCGTCGCTCCACGCCTCGCGGACAGGCGACGGCGCCTTGCGCATCGCGAGGCCGCCCTGCGGCTGATCGTTGAGCACCACGACGAACTCGGTGCGATAGTTGGTCTCGCGGTTGAGCGGCTCGTCCGAGATGATGATCGAGGAGCGCGCGAGCGCGGTCGGCGCGATGCGGTCGAGCACCTCTTGCGGGAAGGTGATGCGGTCGAGCGCGTCCTTGGCGCTCTCGGCGCCGTCGACCGTGACCGCGGTCCAGCGCAGGCCTTTATCGTCGCCCGCGACCGCCGTGAAGACGTGCGTTCCGATCGCCTTGTCGGGATCGCGGATCGTGACCGGCAGCTCGATGGTCGTGTCGAACATCTCGCCCCTGTCCGGCAGTTGCTTATGCGTGTCGCGCCGCACGTAAAGCTTCTGCGTCGAGCGGCTGATGAAGACCGACACCGGCTCGAGCGCGAGCTTCGCCTCGCTCGCGGCCTTGGCGGTCTCGACCTTCTTGGCGGCGGCCGCCTTGGCGGCGTCCTGCGCGGCCTTGGCGGCGTCGAGCTTGCTCTTTGCATCCGATTTGGCGGTCTCGAGCTGAGGGCCGAGCTCCGCCGCCTTGGCGGCAGCCTTCTGCTTTTGCTCCTCGGCGTGCGCCTTCGCCTGATCGTTCTTGGCGGCGGCGAGCACCTTCTCGGAATAGGCGACGTCGGCGTCGGCGCGCTTCTTCGCGAGCTCGAGCTTCTTGAGCGCCGCCGTCACCTGCGCCGCCTCGCGCGTCGCCTTCGCGGCGGCGGTCTTCGCCTCGTCGGCCGCCTTGGCGGCGGCGGCGGCGTCGCGCGTGAGCGCCTCGGCCTTGGCGGGCGCAGCCGCGATCACGTCCGGCTTCGGCACGAACAGCTTCGGGTCGGTGAAATCGACCGGCTCGGCGTCGTTCGGCGCAATGATCACGCGCATGCCGATCCGCGTCTTGTCGAACAGCTTTTCGGCGAAGTCGTAGGGCATGCGCACGCAGCCGTGCGAGGCCGCGTAGCCGGGCAGCGGGCCGCCATGCATCGCGATGCCCGACCAGGTGATGCGCTGCATGTTCGGCATCCAGGCGTCGTCGTAGAGGCTCGAGTGGTGGTCCTTGTCCTTGTCGACGACGCTGAACACGCCGGCCGGCGTCTCGCGCCCCTGGATGCCGCTCGATACCGGCGCGCGCATGATCCAGCCGTCGGCGTCGTAGATCGTCACTCGCTGGCTCTTGATCGACACGATCGCCATCACGGGCTCGCCCGCCGCGCGCGGCGCGGTCTGCTCGGTCTGGCGCGCGGGCCGCTCGGTCCGCGCATGGCGGGCGGAGGCGCTGGCCGACGGCACTGCGATCAGGGCTAAGAGCGCCGCGGCCGCCGCCAACGTCGGGACGGCGAGGGCCCCCGGCCGCCGGCTCGCTGGTCGCGTCGTGGAAGGACTTGTCATGCCTTGCTCCGCTGGAGATGCCCGGTCGGAGATGTTCCGCTCGCGATGCCCTCCGGCGCCTGCCGGAGAGGAATCGCGATGCCATAACTCCGCTGGACGTGGATGTTTCCCGTTTTGCGACCCGCGGTCAATGACGCCTGGGCGCTGAGGCCGCCGAGCCTGAAGTCGGCCTCAGCCGGCGGCCCACCGACCATATTGCCGGACGCATGCGTCACTTCAGCGACATCGGCGCATGTTCGGCGCCTTCACCGGCACGGCCTGATGCCGATTTCGGCCGCCGTGACCGCATGCTCGTCGCCCGTGAACGTCGGCAGTCCGGCAATGACATTCTGCGGCAGGTAGCTTGTCATGCTGTGCGCCACGAAATAGGCGTGCGGTCCGGCACATGCGTTCGGGCTGCGCGCAATCACGCTTTCGCAGGCCGATCCGCAGAATCCGACGATCTTGATCTGCACGCCGTCGCTCTCCGCCTCGGCGCGGGCGGCCTCGAATTCCGCCACGAGGCCTCCGCCGTTGCTTCTGATCGTGCAGACGCGCGAGGAACACCCGAACAGCTTTTGCAACGCGGGAGCGGCGTTGGCCGGCAACATCGCCAGCGCAAGCGCCGCCGTCAGGACAACGGTACGCATGAAACGAATTCACGCACATGGAGGTGAATTTTCTATTGATCGGCGAAAAAATGCATCGTTGCCGTCTTGCGCGCCGGCTCGTCGCCGTCACGTCATGAAAATTTGGACGGCCCTGATGGATCAGGATGGGATGCAATCCGCCGGGGAGCGCGCGCAATCAGCTGTTGCGTTCCGCCGCGCAACCCAACCCGGCAATCATCCGCCGGCAGCCGAAGCGTCTGCTGTGGCGGGCAAGGACGTACCTCGCCGTCGCACCGAGACCGTATCGCCGATCTCGAACGTCATCAGATCCTCGCCGACGACCAGCGGCCCGCCATAGGTTTGGCGCGTCTCGGCGACGATATCGTCGATGGTTGGCGGCGCAACCCGCTCGCTCCCCAGCAGGACCACATGCGTGTAGGCGGCGAGCTTGGGTTTCGTCTGGGCGAAGACGCGGCCGGCGTCGCGCGGCACCGTATGATGCCCGATGATGCGCTGCACATAGGCCTCGCGCATCAATTCCGGCCGCGCACTCGCGACCTCGTGGACCAGGAGGTCGGCGCCGGAGCCGTACTTGATGACATTGGCGTTGTAGCGCGTGTCGGAGGAGAACACCGCGACGCGCCCGCCGTACTCGAAACGATAGCCGTAGCACGGCTTGATCACGTCGCCGTGGTCGACCTCGAAGGCGATCACCGTGACGCCGTCCTTCGCGTAGACCACGCCGTCGCGGTCGAACTCACTGACGTCGGTTGCAATTCCCGAAAGCGGCAGCTTCTCGTCGGCGACGCGAATCTTGATGTCGAGCGCATAGGCGCGCTCGAGGTTCGCCATCAGCTCGTGCGCGCCGGTCGGGCCGATCACCCGGTAGGGCGTTTTGCGCGTGCCGAAATGCGATTCGAGCCAGCCCGTGAGCCATACGTCCGGAATGCCTGAGGTGTGATCGGAATGGTAATGGGTGAGCAGCTGCACGTCGATCCGGCCGATCGGGATCTTGAGCTGATGCAGCCGGATGGTGGCCCCGCGCCCGGCATCGATCAGGAATTTCTGGCTGCCCGCCTCGACCAGCGTGCAGGGGCCGAACCGCTCGGGGCTCGGGATCGGCACGCCGGTGCCGAGCAGCGTCACGCGGAAATCGGAACCGGTCATGAGTTGATCTTGATCCCGGCGTCCTTGATGACCTTGGTCCAGCGCACCGTCTCGGCGCGCACGAGCTCGCCGAATTGCTCGGGCGTGCCGCCGCCGACGTCGACGCCGAGCTTGGCGAACGCATCGCGCACCTTCTCTGTGCCGAGCGCCTTGTTCGCCGCGGCATTGAGGCGCGCAATCACGGCGGGCGGCGTCCCGGATTTGACGAGAATGCCGCCCCAGTCCTCGGCGACGAGCTTCGGGTAACCCGCCTCGGTGATCGTCGGCACGTCCGGCAGCGCTGAAATACGCTTGCGGCCCATGACCGCGAGCGCGCGCAACTTGCCGGTATTGATGAGCTGCACGACCGGCAGCACCGTGACGAACTGGTAGGTATTCACCCCGGCGACGAGATCGCCGATCGCCTGCGGGAACGCCGCGTAGGGGACATGGGTCGCCTGGACGCCGGTCTCGAGATCGAACAGCTCGCCGAGCAGATGCGCGGGCGTGCCGAAACCGCCCGACGAGAACGTATGCTTGCCCGGGTCCTGCTTGAGGTATGCGATGAGCTCGGACACCGAATGGACCGGCACGTTCGGATTGACCACGAGCACGTTGTAGCCGGTGCCGACCTTTATCACCGGCGCGAAATCGCTTTCCATGTTGAGCGACGCGCCAGGCATCAGGGCGGGCATTGCCGCGACCGGCGACGAGACGGAGAGCAGCGTGTAGCCGTCGGCTGGCTGCTTGAGCGCATCTTTCGCGCCGATCGTCATCGTGCCGCCCGGCCGGTCCTCGACGATGACTTTCCAGCCTTCGCCCTCGGCGAGTGCGTTGGCGACGATCCGCGCGAGGATGTCGGGTGGCGTGCTGGCCGATGCCGGCACGATGATCCGGATGACATTGGCCGGATAGGATTGCGCCGAAGCCCGCCCGCCCGCGCCGATACCTAGGCCGATCGCGGCTGCTCCCGTCAAAAATGCTCGCCTGTCCATGGCATTTCCCCCTCTTGGCCTGCCCCGCGACGCGCTCGCGCAATCGAGGGGAGGCGCGGTCACGCTAGCGCGCCGCCGCGCCGGCCACCACCCCGATCCGTCCGCGGTGTGAGGAAGAAGATTCACACTGAGGCCACCAATCGGGGCGGGACTTCCGGAAGACGCAGAAAATCGCTACCGTTCACCCAGCGATCATCCGGGCATATTGGTCGGTCCGGATTGGGCAACGATGTAAGGGGCATGCCATGCGCTTGATCATTCTGGTGATGATGGTCGTCCTGCGTGTCACGGCGGCGTCGGCGCAGACGCAACCGCAGGCCGCCCCGCCGCCCGAAGCCGTGGCGGCGGCAAAGGATTTGATGGCAATCATGTCGCCCGACATGGTGGGGCAGATGATGCGGGGCATGGTCGCGCAGATGTGGCCGCAGCTCGAGCAGTCGTTCGGCCCGAAGATCGACGCTGCCACCAGCGCTGAGCTGCGCGCCGAGTTCGAGCGCACGCTGCAGCAGTGGGTGATCGATTCGATGCAGGACATGCCGCAGATCTATGCGCGTTATTTCACGGCCACGGAGCTGCGCGAGCTCGCGGCGTTCTACAAGACGCCGGTCGGCGCCAAGGCGCTGTCGCAAATGCCCAAGGTCATGGCCGACTTTTCCTCGACCATGATTCCGCGCATGACCGTTTTCCAGCAACAGCTGCAGGGGCGGATGCAGGCGATCCTGCAGAAACACGGCATCCAATAGCGGCCGGCGGCCAGCGCGTTTTTCCGCGAAGTGGAATCCGGTTCGCCGTAGAAAATGCGACTCAATGAGCGCGAGAAGGAAAAAAGAGAGATATTCTCATCGACTGGATGAAGAATAGAATTGAGTCCAATGAGTGAGCGAGCGGCTCAACCATCAAATGCGTGCCGGCGACACGCGGGCGTCCGCGCTCAGAAATCCGACGATTCGAGGTCATAGGAGCCACGGCGGCCGCGGGCATAGACCTTGGTCGCCGCCGCCTGGATCCGGCCGCGATTCGCGTCGAACGCGTGCAGCATTCCGCTCTCGTCGAGCCGCATGTCGGGCTGAACGCGCTTCAAGGCTGCCTCGGTGACGAAGAATGTCGCCTCCATGGCGCTGTCGTGGCCCCAAAATCGTACGGCGCGCCGTGTGCCGTCGAAGCTGCGACTTTCATTGGGAAAAGCGAGCGTCATGGTGCCTGGGTGCTGGCGCGGCGGGCGACGGCCGCGACCAATCGAAACCATACGCCTTGCGCCGGCCGATGTCGACGTTTACCGCGAACCGCAGAATGGCCCTTTCGCCCTCGACTTCGGTTGCGAATGAGCGCACCGTCACGGCGACCGAAACGCCAGTGGCGGCCGGGCTTTCAACTCGTTTCATCCGATCGGAGCTCATCCGGGCATCCGCTGAATCGCGCCGAAACATGTCGGGCGAAAGGGATTTCCATGCATATGCCAGAGATCCTGCACGGGGAGTCCCCTGTGCGGCTCTTTCAAGGAACCTTGGCGGGAGCGATCGCCACGATCGTGATCGGGTTCGCCTGGGGCGGCTGGACGCTGGGCGGAACCGCCGCCAAGATGGTCGACGAGGCGTCGCGAAGCGCTGTCACGGCCGCACTTGTGCCGATCTGTGTCGACAAGTTCCAGCACGCCTCGAACGCCGTCGAGAACCTCGCCCTCCTGAAAAAGACGGCGTCGTACCAGCAGGGCTCCTTCGTCGAGAAGGGCGGCTGGGCGACGCTGCCGGGCGGCGATGCCTCGGACTACACGCTGGCGCAGGCCTGCGCCACCATGCTCAGCGACGCAAAGTAGGCGAACGGCCGGCGAAACTCGACAAGCGACGCGACCCGAATAGTCCCGAGCGCGAGACGATCATTTATCCCCGACCTGCCTCGGCGCGGCAGTCTCGTGTTGGCGAATGCGGCTCGCCGTCGCGGCGAATCATTCGTCAGGCGCTTCGCGCCCTCA
>DATBZM010000014.1:0-5973 GCA_036513175.1 Xanthobacteraceae bacterium
GATGCCCGATCCACACGTGCTCACGGCGATGCCGGCCGCGGCCAAGCGCATCGCCGACGCGGTCACGCGCAACGAGCCGATCGCGATCTTCGGCGACTATGACGTCGACGGCGCGACGTCGAGCGCCTTGCTCGCCTCGTATCTGCGCCTCGCCGGCAGCGATCCCTTCGTCTACATCCCGGACCGCATTTTCGAGGGCTATGGGCCGAACGTTGCGGCAATCCGCGCGCTTGCCGAACGCGGCAGCAAGCTCCTGATCACCGTCGACTGCGGCACCACCAGCCACGAGCCGCTGAGCGAAGCGGCGCGGCTCGGCCTCGACGCGATCGTGATCGACCATCACCAGGCCGACGAGCAGCTGCCGCCCGCCGTCGCGGTGGTCAATCCCAACCGGCTCGACGATATCTCGGGGCTCGGCCACCTCGCGGCGGTGGGCGTGACGTTTCTCGTCCTGGTCGCGCTCAACCGCGCGCTGCGCACGCGCGGCTACTGGAACGCGGCGCGGCCCGAGCCCGACCTGCTCGATCTCACCCATCTGGCGGCGCTCGGCACGGTCGCGGACGTGGTGCCGCTCAAGGGGCTCAATCGCGCCTTCGTCGCCAAGGGCCTGATCGCCATGCGCCGGCGCGAGCATGCCGGCCTGACCGCGCTGATGGACGTGGCGCGGCTCTCCGGCCCGCCCGAGCCGTGGCATCTCGGCTTCATGCTCGGGCCCCGCATCAATGCGGGCGGCCGCATCGGCCGCGCCGATCTCGGCGCCCAGCTCCTGATGCTGGACGATTCCGTAGAGGCGGCGCGCATCGCCGCCGAGCTCGACCGCCTCAACCGCGAGCGCCAGATCATCGAGCAGGCGACGCTCGCCGAGGCCGAAGCCGAGGCCATGGCGGCGCTCGGCCACGACGAGAAGGGCGCCGTGGTGGTCACCGCCGCGGCCGGATGGCATCCGGGCGTGGTCGGGCTCGTGGCGGCACGGCTCAAGGAGCGTTATGGCCGCCCGGCCTTTGCGATCGCGCTCGAGCCGGGCGACAGCGGGACCGGCTCGGGGCGTTCCATTCCGGGCGTCGACCTCGGCCGCGCGGTGCGCCGCGCCGTGGCGGAGGGCCTGTTGCTCAAGGGCGGCGGCCACGCCATGGCGGCCGGCGTCACGCTCAAGCGCGGCGCGCTCGGCGCATTCCGTGCCTATCTCGAGGAAACGCTCGCGCCCGCGGTCGAGGCCGCGCGGCGCGAGGATGCGCTGCTGATCGATGGCGCGGTCAGCGCTGCCGGCGCCAACCTCGACCTGCACGCGCTGATCGACCGCGCCGGCCCGTTCGGCGCCGGCAATCCGGAGCCGATCATCGCGCTGCCCGGCCACATCGTCGCCTATGCGGACCCGGTCGGGCAGGCGCATGTGCGCGTGCGCCTGCGCGCCGGCGACGGCGCGGGCCTCAATGCGATTGCGTTCCGCGCGGTCGGGCAGAAGCTCGGCGACGCGTTGCTCAAGAACCGCGGCCAGTCGATGCATGTGGCGGGCTCTCTCACGGTCGACCGCTGGCAGGGCCAGGCACGGGTGCAGCTGCGCATTCTCGATGCGGCGCCGGCCGATCCGGTGAGCCGGATGGGCGGTTGAACCCTCAACGTCATGCCCGCGCTTGTCGCGGGCATCCACGTCTTATCTGCCTCTCAGCAAGCAAGACGTGGATGGCCGGGACAAGCCCACCCATGACGTTGCTCCTGAGTCAACGCTCGAACCATTTCGGTTCCAGCTGGAGAAAAATCCGATAGGCAATGCGGCGGTTGTTGGCCTAGAACGCAGGTGGATGCAACGCATGTGGCGCGCCCCGGCGCTTCTTCTCGGGATCGCACTCTTCGGCGCGGGCGCCGCGGCGGCGGCGCCGTCGGCAGGCGAGCAGCTCGCCTTCGACCGCGCCAAGGGCAACTGCCTCACCTGCCACGACATCGAGGGCGGCGATTCGCCCGGCAATGTCGGGCCGGCGCTCCACGACATGAAGAAGCGCTTTCCCGATCGCGCCGGGCTGATCGCGATCATCTCCGACGAGACCAGGCGCAATCCGCAGACCGTGATGCCGCCGTTCCGCCGCAACCTCATCCTTACCGACGAGGAAATCAACGCGATCGTCGATTTCCTCTACACTCAGTGAGCGCAACCGGAAGGAACCGGCGCATGCTGCGCAAGATCCTGCTTCTCGGCGCGCTGGCGCTCGGCGCGGCACACCCTGCGCGCGCGGCCGACACGGTCGATCCGAAGGCGGAGCTCAAGGCCTTCCGCGACTATTTCGTCGGCCGCTTTCCAAAGGTGCCGCTCGACGACTTCGTCAACGGGCCCTATTCGATGGACGCGGGCCTGCGCAAGCAGTGGAAGGCGATCGAGGAGTTTCCGCCCTACGAGTTCGCGGTCGACAAGGGCAAGGAGCTGTTTTCCACGCCGTTCGCCAACCGCAAGACCTATGGCGACTGCTTTCCCGACAAGGGCATCGGCGTCCGGCAGAATTATCCGTACTTCGACGCCAAGTCGGGCGAGGTGATCACGCTCGAGCTCGCGCTCAACCAGTGCCGCGCCGCGAACGGCGAAAAGCCGCTCGACTACGTCGAGGACGACATGGCGGCGCTCACCGCCTACATGGCGTTCACGTCGCGCGGCAAGCGCTTCGACATCAAGATCCCCGACGATCCGCGCGCGCTCGCCGCCTATCGCAAGGGCGAGGAATATTTCTACGCACGGCGCGGCCAGCTCAATTTCTCCTGTGCGAGCTGCCACGTGCAGGCGGCCGGCAACCATATTCGCACCGAGGTGCTGGCGCCGGCGCTCGGCCTCATGGCGGCGATGCCGATCTATCGCTCGGAATGGGGCGATATGGGCACGACCAGCCGCCGCCTCGTCACCTGCAACAGCCAGGTGCGCGCGGAGCCGCTCGCGCCGCAGGACGAGCTCTATCGCGACGTCGAGTACTTCTTGACCTACATGGGCAACGGGCTGCCGGTCTCCGGGCCGGGCGCGCGGCCATGACGGACGGGAGCTGAACGCATGCGTTTCGCTTTGCCGCTCGGCTTCACGGCGCTCGCTGCCGCGGGAGGCTTGACGTTTGCGGCGCTCGCGGGCCCGGCCGACGATTTCGCGGCGGCCTATGCCAAGGCGGACGCCGCGAGCAAGCAGGCGGTCGCGCTCAAGACGCAATGGACCACGACGGTCGCGACGCTGAAATCGGCGCAGGCCGCCGCGGACGCCGGAAAGTACGACGACGCGATCACGCTCGCCAAAGAGGCGCAGGCGCTGGCGGAGGCATCGATCGCGCAGGCCGAGGACCAAGAGACGGCGTGGAAGGACGGCGTGATCCGCTGATCCCGCGTGGAGCCTCGACGATGCATCGCCGCGATGTCCTGCAAGCTCTCACCGCCGCGGCGCTGACCGGCGTCGTGCCGTGCCTGCCCGCGCGAGCGGCCGAGGGCGATGAGCTCTACGACATCGGCCGCTTCGGCAATGCCCGCATTCTGCATATGACGGATACGCATGCGCAGCTCGCTCCGGCGCATTTCCGCGAGCCGAGCGTCAATATCGGCATCGGCAACATGGCGGGCCAGCCGCCGCATCTGGTCGGACGCGCCTTTCTCGATCATTTCGGCATCGCGCCGAACGGGCGGCTCGCGCATGCCTGCACGTATCTCGATTTCGCCGAAGCGGCGCATCGCTACGGCCGGCTCGGCGGCTTTGCGCATATCAAGGCGCTGGTCGACCGGCTGCGCGCCGACGTGGGGCCCGGCAACGCGCTGCTGCTCGACGGCGGCGACCTCATGCAGGGCAGCGGGCTCGCCAATCTCATGCATGGGCAGGACATGGTCGAGGCCGCAAACCTGCTCGGCATCGAGGCCATGACGGGCCATTGGGAATTCACCTATGGCGAGGCGCAGCTGCGCGCGAACCTCAAGGCCTTCAAGGGCGAGTTCCTGGCGCAGAACGTCTTCCTCACCGAGGAGGCGGCGTTCGACAACAAGCCGGCGTTCGATCCGGCGAGCGGGCGCGCCTTCAAGCCCGCGACCGTCAGGCAAGTCGGCGGCTTCCGCATCGGCGTGATCGGGCAGGCGTTTCCCTACGTGCCGGTCGCGCATCCCAGGCGCTTCGTGCCGGACTGGACTTTTGGCCTGCATGAGGCGGAGCTGCAGATGCTCGTCGCCGGGCTGCGCGAGCGCGACAAGGTCGACGCCGTGGTGCTGCTGTCGCACAACGGCATGGACGTCGACCTCAAGCTCGCGAGCCGCGTGACCGGCATCGACGTGATCCTCGGCGGGCACACGCATGATGCGGTGCCGCGGCCCGTGGCGGTCACCAACCCATGCTGCACGACGCTGGTGACGAACGCGGGCTCGGCGGGAAAATTCCTGGGCGTGCTCGATCTCGAGCTCGCCAAGGCTGCGGTCAAAAGCGTGCGCTATCAGCTGCTGCCGATCTTTTCCAACCTGCTCAAGCCGGATGCCGCGATGGCGGCGCTGATCGAGCGGGTGAGCGCGCCGCACGCGGATGCCTTCGCCGAGAAGCTCGCGACGGCGGGCGATCTGCTCTATCGCCGCGGCAACTTCAACGGCACGATGGACCAGCTCATCTGCGATGCGCTGCGCCACGAGCTCGCCGCCGAGATCGCGCTGTCGCCCGGCTTCCGCTGGGGCAATACGCTGTTGCCGGGCGCGCCGATCACCATGGGCGACCTGCTCGCCGAGACCGCCATCACGTATCCGGAGGTCTATGTGCAGCAAATGACCGGCGCGCAGATCAAGGCCGTGATGGAGGACGTGTGCGACAACCTGTTCAATCCCGATCCCTACTACCAGCAGGGCGGCGACATGGTGCGGCTTGGCGGCCTCGACTATGCCTGCGCGCCGGCCAATGCGGCCGGCCGGCGCATCTCCGAGCTCACCCTCGATGACGGCCGCGCGCTCGAGGCGGACAAGAGCTACAAGGTCGCCGGCTGGGCCTCGGTCAATCCGCAACAGGGCAAGCCGGTGTGGGACGTGGTCGCGAGCTATCTGCGCGGGCAGAAGACCGCGCAGGTGAGGAAGCTCAACCGCGTTGCGCTCAAGGGCATCGCCAACAATCCAGGCGTCGGAGAGTAACGTTTCGCTCCGTCATGCCCGCGAAAGCGGGCATCCACGTCTTGCCAAGGTCTCAGAAAGCAAGACGTGGATGCCCGCATTCGCGGGCATGACGCTTTGGCTGACGCCAAAGCGTCAGTTCGCGCCGCAGAACATGTCGTAGACGGCGCCGACGACGACACGGGCCTCTTCGCTGGCGAGGCTGTAGTGGATGGCCTTGCCGTCGCGCCGCGTGGCGACGAGGCCTTCGGCGCGCAGGCGGGCGAGCTGCTGCGACACGGTCGGCTGGCGCAGGGAGAGCATCGCCTCGAGCTCGGAGACAGATTTCTCGCCCTGCGACAGGATGCACAGGATCATCAGCCGGTTTTCGTGCGCGAGCGCCTTGAGGAAGTCGGCGGCGCGGCGCGCCTGGTCGACCATGCGCTCGGGCTCGGTGTGCCGCGCCGGGGGGGAGACTGCCTGCAGGTTCGAGCGCATCGCTAGGTTCCCATCCGTTGTCGGCGTCATGATAGCAAAGTACAAGGGTCGATCCAATTGGACGGCGCATTTCGCGCGATGACGGCGCATTCTTCGCGTCGGATTGTGTAGGGAAGGTGACATGAGGCAGGCATCCCGGCGCGATGTTCTGGCGCTCGCGGCCGGCGGTGCGGCGCTGGCAGTCGGGGCGGCCGAGGCGACGCCGCAGGAGGCGGCGGACGCGATCGCGACGTTCACCGGCGGCCGGCCGACGGTGCCGGGCAGGATCGCGATCGACCTGCCGGAGATCGCCGAGAACGGCAACACGGTGCCGCTCACCATCACGGTCGAGAGCCCGATGACCGCCGAGGATCATGTGAGCGACATCCTCGTTGTGGCGGAAGGCAACCCACGCCCGGGGCTCGCGACCTTCCA
>DATBZM010000015.1:0-3798 GCA_036513175.1 Xanthobacteraceae bacterium
GCGCTCGTGTTCGCCAAATGGCGGCCATGGCCGGCGCTGGCGACATGCCTTCTTTTCGGTTTCCTCGATGCGCTGGCGATCCGATTGCAGGGGGTCGAGTTGCCAATTATCGGACCCGTGCCGGTGCAGGCGATCGAGGCCCTGCCCTATATTCTGACCGTTGTGCTGCTGGCGGGCTTCATCGGCAAGGCGATCCCGCCGAGAGCATCGGGTATTCCCTATGTCAAAGAGCGCTGAATCGGCGCTTGCCGAATTGTTCGCCGCGGCCAAGACCGCGCAAGCCAACGCCTACGCCCCCTACTCACGCTTCAAAGTCGGCGCGGCGCTAAGCACGCCGGGCGGCGCGATATTTTCCGGCTGCAACGTCGAAAACGCTGCTTATCCTCAAGGGTCCTGCGCCGAAGCGGGCGCGATCGCCGCGATGGCCCTCGCCGGAGAGCGACGCATCGCGGAGATCCTCGTCATCGGCGACGGCGAAGCCCTATGCACGCCGTGCGGCGGCTGCCGCCAGCGCATCCGCGAATTCGCCGATCCTTCGACCGTGATCCGTATCGCCGGCCCGGAAGGCGTGCGCGCGAGATTCACCCTGGCCGAGCTTCTGCCCGAGTCTTTTGGGCCCAATCACCTCCCCGTGTGACCGGCGCCTCGCTCCCCGCCTCGCGCTCACACCTCCCGCCACGGAGGCTTCGACGGATCAGTGAGGGTGAAGTTCACCGGCCCGATGCCGCAGATGGCGATCACCACCGGTTCGTTGTGGCTACGGATCACGCCGTCGTAGTGCGGCGTCAAGGCAACGCGGCGCACGTAGCTGCCGGCTTGTACCGGCACGCAGGAGCCCGGGTCGAAGTCGGCCCCGCTGTTGCACCACCAGGTTCCTGAAAGCACCATGCAGTAGCGATCGGTCGAATAAAAGTGCGGGGCGCTCATATATCCCGGATGCCAACGCACCAGCGTGTAGTAGAGGCCGGGCGCGGTGGTTTCCCCAGTCAGCGCGCAGGTATCGACGCTGCCCGGAGGAAAGGGCGGCAGCGTTTTCCATTGCAGCACACCGGCGGCTTGATGATCGTCTGCTCCGGATTGAGCGGGCTGGCGGCAGCGCTCGCAACGCCGAGCGGCAGGGTCGCCATGAGCGAGGTGAGTAGCAGATCGCGCCGGCTTGCTTGATGCTCCATAAGCCGCCTCCCTTTGCGCCGTCTTTCAGTGTTCCGACGGCGCCTCTATTATGCCGCAAAATCGGAGCCGGGTCGAAACGTCCCGCCGTTCATTTTCCTAGCGAGGCGCGACGAATGGACCCTACCCCTAACGCCGCGATCGGTGCGCTCAAGGCCCACGGCCTCGATTCGCTGCCGCCGCTCGCCATCGTGCTCGGCTCAGGCCTCGGCGCTTTCGCCGACGAAGCCCGCGACGCGATCGCAGTTTCCTATACCGACATTCCCGGCTTCCCCAGGCCGAGCGTCGAGGGCCATGCCGGGCGGCTGGTGGTCGGGGCGATCGAGGGCGAGCGGGTGGCGCTGTTTCAGGGCCGCGGCCATTACTATGAGCGCGGCGACGCGAACGCGATGCGGATCGCGATCGAGACTTTCCGCCAGCTCGGCGGCGAAACCCTGCTCATGACAAACGCCGCGGGCGGGCTCAACAAGGAATGGGCGCCGCCGGCATTGGTCGCGATCACCGATCACATCAACTTTTCCGGCACGAACCCGCTGATCGGCTACACCGGCCCGGATCGGTTCGTGCCACTGACCAACGCGTACGATGAGAAGTTGCGCGCCGGCCTGCACCAAGCGGCGCGAATGGCGGACGTCGAACTCAACGACGGCGTCTACATGTGGTTTTCCGGGCCGAGCTTCGAGACGCCGGCCGAGATTCGCGCCGCGCGCATCTTGGGCGCCGACCTCGTCGGCATGTCGACCGTGCCTGAGGTGATCCTGGCGCGCCGCGCCGGCTTGCGCTGCGCTGCGGTGTCCGTCGTCACCAACTATGCCGCAGGTCTCGCCGGCGGCGACCCCAGCCACGAGGAGACGCAAGCGGTGGCCCATGAAGCCGCCGACCGTTTCAAACGGCTGCTGCGCGGCTTCATCCGCTCGTATCGGCCGCAAGCCGCATGATGCTTCCGCAGGAAATCATTCGCGCCAAGCGCGACGGCGCAACCTTGAGCGCAGGCGAAATCGGCGACTTCATTGCCGCGCTCACGAGCGGCGCGGTCACGGAAGGCCAGGCGGCCGCCTTCGCCATGGCCATCTATTTCCGCGGCATGTCCCTCGACGAGCGCGTGGCGCTGACCCGCGCGATGACCCGCTCCGGCGCGAGCCTCGATTGGCGCGACGCGAACTTGGCCGGCCCAATCCTCGACAAGCACTCGACCGGCGGCGTCGGCGACAATGTTTCACTGATGCTTGCGCCGATGCTCGCAGCATGCGGCGCCTATGTGCCGATGATCTCTGGGCGTGGCCTTGGCCACACCGGCGGAACGCTCGACAAACTCGACTCGATACCCGGTTACGCGTCACAACCGGACTTGGCTCTGTTCAAGCGCGTGGTGAAGGAGGCC
Source organism: Xanthobacteraceae bacterium (assembly GCA_036513175.1). GTDB lineage: Bacteria > Pseudomonadota > Alphaproteobacteria > Rhizobiales > Xanthobacteraceae > JAVDCA01. Next base: position 2,552 of record DATBZM010000015.1, read on the forward strand.
GGCTGCGCCATCATCGGCCAGACGGCCGATCTCGCCCCCGCCGACCGGCGTCTTTACGCGATCCGCGATGTCACGGCGACGGTCGAGTCGATCGCTCTTATCACCGCCTCTATCCTGTCGAAGAAGCTCGCGGCGGGGCTGCACGGCCTGGTCATGGACGTCAAGGCCGGGTCCGGCGCTTTTATGGCCACCCTGGACGGAGCGCGGGAGCTTGCGACCAGCATCGCGACGGTCGCCAGCGACGCCGGCCTGCCGACCGTTTCGCTCATCACCGACATGGACGAGCCGCTGGCTAGCGCCGCCGGCAACGCGGTCGAAATACGCAACGCCGTCGACTACCTGACCGGCGCCCGGCGCGACGAACGGCTTCATCGCGTCGCAATCGCGCTCGGCGCCGAACTGCTCGCACTCTCTGGACTCGCGCGCGACGCGGACGCGGGCGCTGCGGCGTTGAGACGCACGCTTGACACGGGCGCTGCGGCGGAGCGGTTCGAGCGCATGGTCGCCGGCCTCGGCGGGCCGAAAGATTTCGTGACGGGTGCGCGTGCGGCCCTCCCCCAGGCGCCGGTCCTCGTCGACGCGACGCCCGAGACGCGCGGCTTCGTCACCAGCATCGATGTGCGCGCGGTCGGGCTCGCAGTGGTCGAACTCGGCGGCGGGCGGTCGCGCGCCGCCGATGCAATCGACCCCGCGGTAGGCCTGACCGAGCTTGCCCCAATCGGGGCCGAGGTCGGCCGGGCTGCGCCGCTCGCCCGCGTGCATGCGCGGAGCGCGGACAAGGCCGAGGCCGCCGTTCGCCGCCTCCGCGCCGCCTATCGCCTCGACGGAGCGCCAATTTCGCGCGGCGATCCAGTGATCGAGCGTATTGTCGGCGCGCCACAGTGAGCGTGCTGATCGCGGTTACAGGCTGGGACCCGAAGCCCTGGCGAGCGCGCATGGAGGCGCTGCTTCCGTCCCACAAGATCGTGACGCTGGACGAGTCGTTCGATCGTGCCTCGGTGCGCTATGCGCTCAGTTGGCGCCACCCGCCAGGCGCGCTCAAGGACCTTCCCAACCTTCGGGCGATTGTCTCGCTCGGGGCCGGCGTCGATCATCTGTTCGCTGATCGCACTCTGCCGGATAAGCCGATCGTCCGGGTGGTCGATCCCGATCTCACCACCCGCATGAGCGAATGGGTCGTCATGCATGCGCTTGTTCATCTCCGCCATTTGCGACGCTACGAACGCCGGCAGCGCGAGAGCGTTTGG
>DATBZM010000016.1:0-2854 GCA_036513175.1 Xanthobacteraceae bacterium
TGATCGTGCAGAAGGTGCGCGAGGCCGAGCGCGACCGGCAATACGACGAATACAAGGATCGCATCGGCGACATCGTCAACGGCATCGTCAAGCGCGTCGAGTACGGCAACGTCGTGGTCGATCTCGGTCGCGGCGAAGCGATCGTGCGGCGCGACGAGATGCTGCCGCGCGAGGTGTTCCGCAACGGCGACCGTATCCGCGCCTACATCTACGACGTGCGGCGCGAGCAGCGCGGGCCGCAGATTTTCCTCTCCCGCACCCATCCGCAGTTCCTGTCGAAGCTTTTCGCCCAAGAGGTGCCGGAAATCTACGACGGCATCGTCGAGGTCAAGTCGGTCGCCCGCGATCCGGGTTCGCGCGCCAAGATCGCGGTGGTGTCGCGCGATTCATCGGTCGATCCGGTCGGCGCCTGCGTCGGCATGCGCGGTTCGCGCGTGCAGGCGGTGGTCAACGAGCTGCAAGGCGAAAAGATCGACATCATTCCCTGGTCGCAGGACATCGCGACATTCGTCGTCAATGCCTTGGCGCCCGCCGAAGTCGCCAAGGTGGTGCTCGACGAGGAGCGCGAGCGCATCGAGGTGGTGGTGCCCGATCAACAGCTGTCGCTGGCCATCGGCCGGCGCGGCCAGAACGTGCGGCTGGCGTCGCAGCTCACCGGCTGGGACATCGACATCCTGACCGAGCAGGAAGAGTCCGAGCGCCGCCAGGCCGAATTCGAGAACCGCACGCGTATGTTCATCGACTCGCTCAACGTCGACGAGGTCATCGGCCAACTCTTGGCGTCGGAAGGTTTTAATTCGGTCGAAGAGCTTGCCATGGTCGACGTCAAGGAAATCGCCGGCATCGAAGGCTTCGATGAAGACACCGCGGCCGAGCTGCAAAATCGCGCCAGCGAATACCTCGCCAAGATCGAGGCCGAGCTCGATGCCAAGCGCGTGGAGCTTGGCGTCGAGGACGCGCTCAAGGACATACCGGGCGTCACCACCGAGATGCTGGTGCGGTTCGGCGAGAACGGCGTCAAGACGGTCGAGGATTTGGCCGGCTGCGCCACCGACGACCTTGCCGGCTGGACCGAACGCAAGGACGGCGAGAGCAAGCGCGAGCCCGGCATCCTCGACGGCTTCGAGATGTCCCGCGAAGACGCCGAAGCGCTCATCATGCAGGCACGGCTGAAGGCCGGTTGGGTCAGCGAGGCCGATCTGGCGCCGCCGCCCGCTGCGGAAGCGCCCGCGGTCGAGGCCCAGCCGTAAGGACGCGCATGATTGCACCATCCCGCGATATCGAGCTCGACACCGGACCGCGAGCGCAAGAGCTCGAACGGATGTGCGTGGCAACGCGCACGGTAAGGCCGGTCGACGATATGATCCGCTTCGTCATCGGGCCCGATGGCGAGGCGGTCCCGGATCTCAAGCGCAAGCTGCCCGGGCGCGGCGTCTGGGTAACCGCAACGCAGGATGCGCTGTCCGACGCGGTCAAGCGCAAGGCCCTCGCCCGCGGCTTCAAGCGGGAGGTTCGCCTGCCGGCGGACCTCGTCGCCCGCACCGAGCGCCTCCTCGAACGTTCCGTCCTCGATGCCCTCGCCATGGCGGGCAAGGCCGGGCTGGTCGCAACCGGATTCACCAGAGTCGAGGCGGCTTTGGCGCAGGAGGAGGTTATCGCTCTCTTCCATGCCGCCGAGGCCGCTGCCGACGGCGTCCGCAAGCTCGATGCGGCACAGCGGCGACGGCCGGAGCACGGTCCGATGGTTACGATCGGCATTCTGACCTCGGCGCAATTGGATTTGGCATTGGGGCGCCCAAATGTGATACATGCAGCCCTGCTTGCCGGCCCCCCGAGCGACACGTTTTTGGCGCGTTTGCGGCGCCTAGAGCGGTTTCGGACCGGCGAGCCGGCTCTGGCGGTGGCTGCGCTCGCGAACTAAGCCAACCCGGGAAATCGACGCGTTTAGAAATGGATACGGATGACTGAGACGACCAAAAATACCGGTGACAAGCTGAGCGTAAGCTCGACGAAGACGCTGACGCTCAAGCGCGGCGGCGTCGAGCAAGGCGTCGTGCGCCAAAGCTTCAGCCATGGCCGCAGCAAGGCGGTGGTCGTCGAAAAGGTCAAACGCCGCATCGGCGGCCCAGGCGAGGCCAGGGCAGAGCCGCCCGCAGCTTCGGATCGGAGCGCGGCAGCACCGAAGCGCGCCGCCCCGCCGGTGACCGCAAAGGCTCCGGCCGCTGTACCGGCGGCCCCTGCCGGTCCTGCTGCGGCAAAGTCCGGTGTCGTGCTGCGCACGCTGACCGAGGAGGAGCGCAGCGCGCGCGCCCAGGCGCTCGCCGGGGCGCAGCTGCGCGAACATGAAGAGCGCGAGCGCGCCGAGGAAGACGCCCGCGCCCGCCGTGGCCGCGAAGAAAACGAGCGCGCCGAGCGCGCGGCCTCGGAAGCCCGCAAGATCAACGAAGAAAGCCGCCGCAAGCACGACGAAGAAACCAAGCGCAAGGCCGACGAGGTCGCCAAGAAGCGCTTCGGCACCGATGCGACCACGGCAGCAAAGCCCGGCGCGCGTCCCGCGCTCGAGGCAGACGAGGACGAAGCGCCCCGCCCGCGCCGTGGCGGCGTGGCGGTGCGTCCGGCACCGGCGCCGAAGCCGACGCGCAGCGTCGGCGAAAAGCGCCGCGGCCGCCTCACCGTCGTGACCGCGCTGACCGCCGACGAGGTGCGCGAGCGCTCAGTCGCCTCGTTCCGCCGCCGCGTGCAGCGCATCAGCGGCCATCGCGACAGCGAGCCCAAGGAAAAGATCGCCCGCGAAGTGACGATCCCCGAGACCATCACCATCCAGGAGCTGGCCAACCGCATGGCCGAGCGCTCC
>DATBZM010000017.1:0-13367 GCA_036513175.1 Xanthobacteraceae bacterium
CCGATCATGGAGCTCGGCACCTCGGCCAAGATGCTGTCGATCGTTCCGCTGTTGGCGGGCGGCGGTCTGTTCGAGACCGGAGCCGGCGGCTCGGCGCCCAAGCACGTGGAGCAGTTCGAGGAAGAGGGCTATCTGCGCTGGGATTCGCTCGGCGAGTTTCTCGCCCTCGGCGCATCGCTCGAACATCTGGCGCAGACCTACAAGAACGCCAAGGCGCAGATCCTCGCCGACGCGCTCGACATCGCCATCGGCAAGTTCCTCGAGCTCAACCGCAATCCTGCGCGCAAGGTCGGCGAAATCGACAATCGCGGCAGCCATTTCTACCTCGCCCTGTACTGGGCTCAGGCGCTGGCCGCGCAGACCAAGGATGCGGAGCTGCAAGCCCGCTTCAAGCCGCTGGCCGAGACGCTCGGCAAGAACGAGGCCAAGATCAATGGCGAGTTGATCGGCGCGCAAGGCAAGCCGGTCGACACGGGCGGTTACTACCTGCCCGACGACGCCAAGGCGTCGGCCGCGATGCGGCCGAGCGCCACGCTGAACGCCGCGCTCGGCGCGCTCTGACGCCCACTTTCACGACAAAAAAGTCGATGCTATAGAGCCGCCGCGACTGCGGGGCGGCGTGTTCGTTGCGCGCGCGCCAGATTTTCCGCCAGTCCGAAGACCGTTGCCGGGCCCGCTCACGAGGTGGCTCCTTAAAATGGCGAAGATCAAGGTGAAGAATCCCGTCGTCGATCTCGACGGGGACGAGATGACGCGGATCATCTGGCAACTGATCAAGGATAAGCTGATCCACCCCTACGTCGACGTCGAGCTGCTCTACTTCGACCTCGGCATGGAGCATCGCGACGCGACCGAGGACCATGTCACGGTCGACGCGGCCGAGATGATCAAGAAGGTCGGCGTCGGCGTCAAATGCGCGACCATCACGCCGGACGAGGCGCGCGTGAAGGAGTTCCACCTCAAGGCGATGTATCCCTCGCCCAACGGCACCATCCGCAACATCCTCGGCGGCACAATCTTCCGCGAGCCGATCATCTGCGAGAACGTGCCGCGCCTGGTGCCGGGCTGGACCAAGCCGATCATCATCGGTCGCCACGCCTACGGCGACCAGTACCGCGCGACCGACTTCATCTTTCCCGGCAAGGGCACGATCACCCTCACCTTCGTCGGCGAGGACGGCAAGAAGATCGAGCGCGAGGTGTTCAAGTCGCCGGGCGGCGGCGTCACGTTGGCGATGTACAATCTCGACGACTCGATCCGCGATTTCGCCCGCGCATCGTTGAATTACGGGCTCGCCCGCAACTACCCGGTCTACCTCTCGACCAAGAACACGATTCTCAAGGTCTATGACGGCCGCTTCAAGGACATCTTCCAGGAAGTGTTCGACACGGAGTTCAAGGCCGAGTTCGAGAAGCACAAGCTCACCTACGAGCATCGCCTGATCGACGACATGGTGGCGGCTGCCCTCAAGTGGTCGGGCGGCTACGTGTGGGCGTGCAAGAACTACGACGGCGACGTGCAGTCCGACACGGTCGCGCAGGGCTACGGCTCGCTCGGGCTGATGACCTCGGTGCTGACCACGCCGGACGGCAAGGTGGTCGAGGCCGAGGCCGCGCACGGCACCGTGACGCGGCACTACCGCGAGCACCAGAAGGGGCGCGAGACCTCGACCAACTCGATCGCCTCGATTTTTGCCTGGACGCGCGGGCTCGCGCACCGGGCGAAGCTCGACAGCAATGCGGAGCTCGCCAAGTTCGCCAACACCCTGGAGCAGGTCTGCGTCGGCACGGTCGAGGCCGGCTACATGACCAAGGATCTGGCGCTGCTGGTGGGCGCCGACCAGAAGTGGCTCTCGACCACCGGCTTTCTCGACAAGGTCGACCAGAGCCTCAAGCAGGCGATGGCGGCGTAGGGGCCGCCGTTACACGCCTCCCTCTCCCCGCCTCATGGTGAGGAGCGGCGCGCCGCGTCTCGAACCACGGGGCGGCCGATGTGGTGCCGCTTGCGCCCGCGGCCGATCCTTCGAGACGCGTCGCTGCGCGACACTCCTCAGGATGAGGCGGAGCAAGGTGCAGCAGCAGCAAGCCTATTGGAATCGCTGCTGTTATCCCAGTTGGCTTTGTTTTGGAATTTTGCCCTCACGCCCGCCGGCGGGTGCGCTCGGCTTCGCTCAACGCGTAGTGGCCGTGGGCGCGCTGGGCGAGGCGGCCGGCATGCACCATGCGGTGCAGCCGCACGACCAGGGTGCGGCGCTTCATGTCGAGCTGCGCCTCGTCGAGATGGTCGACGATCTCCTGCACCGAGAGGCCAACCGGGTTCTCGGACAGGATTTCAAGAATAAAGTCCTCAACGTCGTCGCTGCCGCGGGTGGCGACGAGCAGCGGCTTCTGCCGCTCGGCCACGGGCTCGGCGCCGGACGGGATATCGGCCAGCACAGCCCCTTCGAGCCGTTCGGAAATGACACTCAACAGCTCGGCCGCCCGCGCGGCATCGGCCGACCGCAGGCCCTTGAGGCCGATCGCGATCATGTCGGCTTTCTGCAGGAGGTCCTGCTCATAGAGGCGAATTGCGTCCGGCGATAAGGCCATCATACCCCCCAACGCGGTTACGCGACGGCAACACATTAATCATTTGTAAACCTAAGCTACAGGGGGAACGGGAAGCTGACAAGCACCGTCGCTGCTGTAATGATCGGCCGTTACAAACGAAGTTAACGGCTCATTTACCGAGTTGACACGTTCCGAGTTTTGTAGTTTTGTAATTTTTAATTACAGTACAGAGTAGGAGCCGTACCATGCCGTTGGAATTGTCCCTGCCCGCTCTCGCCCTTGCGGGTGCCGCCCTCTCGGCCCTCACGTATCGGTTCTGGCCGCGGATCGCGGTGCGCACGCACACGGAAAAGCACGGCGGAATCGGCATTCGCGAGATCGCGGTGAGCGTCACGCGGCCGCGTTTTTCCGGCCGGCTCGGGTCCGGCGCCCGCGCCGCGACACATGAGCTCGTCATCTACATGACGATGAAATCCTGTAGTTAATCATTGCGGAACGCTCGCCGCCCGCCTACGGGAACTGGACCGAATAGATCGGCGGCAGGTGCGCGTTGACGAGGGTCCAGCTCTCGCCTGCGTCATCGCTCGTCCACAGCGCCCCGGTGGTCGAGCCCATGGCGAGGCGGGTGCCGGTCGCATCCACGTCGAGGCCGTGCCGGTAGATCAGGTCGAAGGCGTCGCGCTGCGGCAGCCCCTGTCGCAACGTCTCGAAGGTCTTGCCGCCGTCGCGCGTGCGCGTCACCGCGAGCGCGCCATCGCGTGGCACGCGCATCTCGTCCTTGATCGCCGGCACGAACCAGGCGGTTGCGGGGTCGCGCGGATGCGCCGCAACCGCGAAGCCGAAATCGTCGCCAAAACCTTCGGGACCTCGGGGCTTGATCCGCGTCCAGGTCGCGCCCGCATCGGTCGAGCGGAAGATGCCGTTGTGGTGCTGCATCCACACGACGTCGGGCTCAGCCGTGCAGCGCGCGACGCGGTGCGGATCCTGGATCACGAGATCGTTCGCGGCATCGGGCGGCGCGTATTCGGCGACGAGCCCCTCCCCGCGCTGGGTCCAGGTCGCGCCGGCATCGGACGTGATCCAGATGCCGCCGCACGAGAGCGCGACCACGATACGGCGCGCATCACGCGGATCGGGCATGATCGAATGGATGCCGGCGTCGTCATAGCCGCCGCCGAACCAGCGCGCACGCGCCGGCACGTCCCAGAGCGTGCGCACGAGCTGCCATGTCGCGCCACGATCGTCGGAGCGGAAGAGGCCGGCGGGAATCGCGCCGATCCACAGCCGGCCGCGCTCCTCGGCGCCACCCGGAACGACAGTCCAGAACTGGAACACCGACGGCGCGCCGGCGGCGTCTTGCGGAAAGGCGGGCGTGCCGATCTCGGCCCAGGTACGGCCGCCGTCGTCGGAGCGATGCAGCTTGGCGCCGAAGTGGCCGTGCTTGAGCGCGGCAAAAAGCGCGCCGTCGCGCGGATCGGCGAGCGCCGCCGTGACGGGGATGCCCGGAAAGGCGGTGCTCGTGATCGACCAGCCGCTGCCGTTGCGGACGAGCGTGAGCAGGCCTTTGCGGGTGGCGAGGAGAAGTTGATCGGAGGTCATGCGGAGCACCCGTGCATCGCGTCACCTGATGGCGTCATTGCCCGCGAAAGCGGGCAATCCAGTACGCCGGGGCCTCGCTTTCCATATCGGCAGCATTCGAACGACCTTTTGTCCTTCCATATCAAGCCATCGTGGTTACTGGATGGCCCGCTTTCGCGGGCCATGACGGCCGGGATGGTGGCGAGTCTGGCGAGTCATCCGCCTGAGAGCGCCTGCATCACGTAGAGCTGCGAGTCGTGGCGGATCGGGTGGCTCAGCGTTTCGCCGCGCGGCAGGCGGCGGCCGTCGGCGAAGACGCAGACGTGCTTGCGCAAGGTGCCGCGGTCGTCGAGCACATAGCCACGCACGTGCGGCAGGTTGGCGAACACTGATGCGAGCGCATCGCCGACGGTGGCGCCGTCGGCATCGATGGCGGCGTCCGGCACGACCTCGCGCAGCCAGCTGGTGAAGCGGATTTGGGGCATCGGCATCTTCTTCTTTACCCTCCCCTGCAGGGGGAGGCATAGGCGGCCTTCGGCCGCCGTTTACTCTGAAAGAACGCCGATGCAAAGCATCGGCTATGGAGCGAAGCGAGCCGGGTGGGGTGTCTTCCGCCCAGCGTGTCATCGCGGTGGGTCCGCCACCCCACCCCGACCGCCTTCGCTTCGCTCAGGCGGTCGACCCTCCCCCTGCAGGGGAGGGTAAAGATTCATCGCGGCACGAGCGCGGCTTCGATCGCGGCGAGGGCGGCGTCGGCTTTGGAGCCGTCGGGGCCGCCGGCCTGCGCCATGTCGGGGCGGCCGCCCCCGCCCTTGCCGCCGAGCGCCTCGGCGCCCTTCTTCACGAGATCGACGGCGTTGAAGCGCTGGGTGAGGTCGGCGGTGACGCCGACCACGACGCCGGCCTTGCCTTCCTCGGTCACGGCGACGATCGCGACCACGCCGGAGCCGACCTGCTTCTTGCCCTCGTCGACCAGGCTTTTCATGTCCTTCATCTCGATGCCGGTGACGGCGCGCGCGAGCAGCTTGACGTCGCCGACGATGCGCACGCCGTCGGCGCCGTCCGTGCGCGCGCCGCCGCCCATGGCGAGCTTCTTCTTCGCGTCGGTCAGCTCGCGCTCGATCTTCTTGCGCTCGTCGAGCAGCGCCGCGACGCGCGCCGGCAGGTCCTCGAGCTGGACCTTGAGCTCGGCCGCCGCCGTTTTGGCGATATCCACCTGCTTATCGAGCGTCTTGCGCGCGACCGTGCCGGTCATCGCCTCGATGCGGCGCACGCCAGCCGCAACCCCTGAGTCGGTCACGCCGCCGATCAGGCCGATGTCGCCGGTGCGGCGCACATGCGTGCCGCCGCACAGCTCGACCGACCAGCCCATGGTGTTGCCGCCGCCAGGTGCTTCAAGATTCTGGCCCATCGCGACCACGCGCACCTCGTCGCCGTACTTCTCGCCGAACAGGGCGCGGGCGCCGGAGGCGCGCGCGTCGTCGAGCCCCATCAGGCGGGTGGTGACGGGCGAGTTCTGCAGCACGAGGTCGTTGGCGATATCCTCGACGCGCCCGATCTCCGCCGCGGTCATCGGCTTGGGGTGCGAGAAGTCGAAGCGCAGGCGGTCGGGCGCGACCAGCGAGCCTTTCTACGCCACGTGATCGCCGAGCACCTGGCGCAGCGCCTCGTGCAGCAGGTGCGTCGCCGAGTGGTTGCGGCGGATGGCGGCGCGGCGGGCATGATCCACTTCGAGGAGGAGCGGATCGCCAATCTTGACCGTGCCCTCATCGACCGTGACGTGATGGACGAAGACGTCGCCCGCCTCCTTCTGCGTGTCGGTCACCGTGACGCGCACGCCCTCGCGCCGCATCTCGCCGCTGTCGCCGACCTGGCCACCGGACTCGCCATAGAACGGCGTCTGGTTCATCACGATCGCGCCGCGCTCGCCGCGCTTGAGCTCGTCGACCGGCTTGCCGTCACGCACCAGCGCCGCGACCACGCCCTCGGCACTTTCGGTCTCGTAGCCCAAAAATTCGGTTGCGCCGACCTTGTCGCGCAGGCCGAACCAGATGGTCTCGGTCGCGGCATCGCCGGAGCCCGCCCACGAGGCGCGCGCCTTCGCGCGCTGGCGCTCCATGGCGTCGGTGAAGGACGCCACATCCACGCTGATACCTCGCGCGCGTAAGGCATCTTGCGTCAGGTCGAGCGGGAAGCCGAAGGTGTCGTAGAGCGTGAAGGCGGTTTCGCCGTCGAACATGTCGCCCTTCTTGAGCGACTTCGAGGCGTCGTCGAGGATCGTGAGGCCGCGCTCGAGGGTGCGGCGGAAGCGCGTCTCCTCGAGCCGCAGCGTCTCGGTGATCAGCGCGTCGGCGCGAATGAGCTCGGGATAGGCCTGGCCCATCTCGCGCACCAGCACGGGGACGAGCTTCCACATCAGCGGCTCTTTCGCGCCGAGCAGCTCGGCGTGGCGCATGGCGCGCCGCATGATGCGGCGGAGCACGTAGCCACGGCCCTCGTTGGACGGCAGCACGCCGTCGGCGATGAGGAACGACGCGGCGCGCAGGTGGTCGGCGATGACGCGGTGCGAGGCCTTGTGCGGCCCGTCGGCGCGCACTTTCGTGAGCTCGGCGACGGCGCCGATCAGGGCGCGGAAGAGGTCGATCTCGTAGTTGCTGGTGACACCCTGCAAGATCGCGGTGATGCGCTCGAGCCCCATGCCGGTATCGATCGAGGGGCGCGGCAGGTCGATGCGGGTCTGCGCGTCGACCTGCTCGAACTGCATGAAGACGAGATTCCAGAATTCGAGGTAGCGGTCGCCGTCCTCCTCGGTCGAGCCGGGCGGGCCGCCGATCACCTTGTCGCCCTGGTCGTAGAAAATTTCCGCGCAGTAGCCGCACGGGCCGATCGGGCCCATGGCCCACAGATTGTCGCTGTGGCCGACGATGCGGCTGTCGGGCAGGCCGGCGATCTTCTTCCATAAGGTCCGCGCGACCTCGTCGGAGGGATAGACCGTCACCCACAACCGGTCCTTGGCGAGGCCGAAGTCCTGCGTCACCAGGTTCCAGGCGAGCTCGATCGCGCGCTCCTTGAAGTAATCGCCGAACGAGAAGTTGCCGAGCATCTCGAAGAAGGTGTGGTGGCGCGCCGTATAGCCGACATTGTCGAGGTCGTTGTGCTTGCCGCCGGCGCGCACGCATTTCTGCGCCGTCACGGCGCGCACGTAAGGCCGTTTCTCCACGCCGGTGAGGACGTTCTTGAACTGGACCATGCCGGCATTGGTGAACATCAGCGTCGGGTCGTTGCGCGGCACGAGCGGCGAGGACGGGACGATCTCGTGCCCGTTCTTGGCGAAGTAGCTCAGGAATGCCGACCGGATATCGTTGACGCCGCTCATGTGCCTGCTGACGCTCTTTGCCGTGCCCGCGCACGCGCCCCCGCTGCCCGCATATGGGTCCCGCGCGGCGGTTTTGCCAATCTTTCCAATGCTTCTAGCGAGGGGCCGATAGCGTGTCCAGGAACGGCGATGCTTCATCAGACGTGTGAACGCGGGCGTTATCGGTTGATGGAGCACTGAGTCCGCGCTCCCTCTCCCCATAGGGGAGAGGGCCGGGGTGAGGGGCTCTCGGAGCCAGAATTCAAACTCCGAGCGCCCCTCACTCCCGGCTCCCCCGGCTCGAGGCCGGGGTCGCCACCCTCTCCCCTGCGGGGAGAGGGTTCGCGCATGACCGGGCGCGGATTCTTCGCTACAAGCCGGCGGACACCCGCCCACCTGGATCCCGCATGACCGACGTGAACCTGCCCTCCTCCGCCCTCGAGCAGAGCTTGCGGGCCGGCGCCTTCGTGCTCACCGCCGAGGTGGTGCCGCCGGCGTCGTGCGACGCGGACGATCTTCTCAAGAAGGCGCTGCCGCTGCGCGGGCTCGCCGATGCGGTCAACGTCACCGATGGCGCCGGCGCGCGCGCGCACATGGGGGCGACGGCCGCGGCCGCGATCCTCGTGAAGAATGGGATCGAGCCGATCCTGCAGCTCGCCTGCCGCGACCGCAACCGCATCGCCTTGCAGGGCGAGCTGATGGGCGCGGCCGCGCTCGACATCCGCAACCTGCTGCTGCTGCGCGGCGACGATCCGACCCAGGGCGACCAGAAGGACGCCAAGCCGGTGTTCGATCTCGATTCGCGCGCGCTCACCGAGATGGCCCGCGCGATGCGCGATACTGGCGCGCTGCCGCACGGGCAGAAGGTCGCAGGCGTGCCGCGGCTCTTTCTCGGCGCCGCCGACGCGCCGGTCGATCCGACGCCCGAGTGGCGGCCGACGACGCTTGCGGGCAAGATCGAGTCAGGGACCCAGTTCGTGCAGACCCAGTTCTGCATGGATATCGGCGTGGTGCGGCGCTATGTGGCGCGGCTCGCCGAGGCCGGATTGATCGACAAGGTGTTTGTGCTGATCGGCGTCAACCCGCTGCGCTCGGCGCGATCGGCGCGGTGGATGCGGCAGCACCTGTTCGGGACCATCATTCCGGACGAGATGATCGCACGGCTCGAGGCCGCGGCGGACCCGGCCGCGGAGGGAATGCGGCTGTGCGTCGAGTTGATCGAGCAGCTGGCGCAAACGCCGGGCGTTTGCGGCGCGCACGTGATGGCGCCGGGGAACGATGCGGGCGTGCCGACGGTGCTGGAGATGGCGAGGCGACGGTTGCCGCCGGAAAGGCGGGCGGCGTCGGGCGAAAGCTATCGCGAAGACGCACGAACAATCAGATAAGCAAAAAAGGGTGCCGCGAACTCTGCGAGCTCCCTCTCCCCGCGGGGGAGAGGGTTGGGGTGAGGGGCGCTATACCCCTCAACTGAAACTCCGAGATCCCCTCACCCGGATCGCTTCGCTCGCCACCCTCTCCACCTGAACTCGGGCTTGCCCGAGTTCAGCATCGATAATGCGCAGGTCGGGCAGGCCCGACCTGCGTGGGGAGAGGGAAGCAAGAGCCTCACTCCTCCGCCGCCGCCTCTTCGCCGTCGTCCTCTTCGCGTTCGGCGGCGAGGATCTGCTCGGAGAGCAGGCCGGCGTTCTGGCGGATCGCGGCTTCGATCTTGCTGGCGATGTCGGGGTTGTTCTTGAGAAACGTCTTGGCGTTCTCGCGGCCCTGGCCGATGCGCTGGCTGTCGTAGGAGAACCAGGAGCCCGATTTTTCCACCACGCCGGCCTTGACGCCGAGATCGACGATCTCGCCCATTTTCGAGACGCCCTCGCCGTACATGATGTCGAACTCGACCTGCTTGAACGGCGGCGCGAGCTTGTTCTTCACCACCTTGACGCGGGTCTGGTTGCCGACCACCTCGTCGCGGTCCTTGATCACGCCGATGCGGCGGATGTCGAGCCGCACCGAGGCGTAGAATTTCAGCGCATTGCCGCCGGTGGTGGTCTCGGGGCTTCCGTACATCACGCCGATCTTCATGCGGATCTGGTTGATGAAGACCACCATGGTGTTGGAGCGGTTGATCGAGGCGGTGAGCTTGCGCAGCGCCTGCGACATGAGCCGCGCCTGCAGGCCGGGCTGGCTGTCGCCCATCTCGCCTTCGAGCTCGGCGCGGGGCACCAGCGCCGCGACCGAATCGATCACCAGCACGTCGATGGCGCCCGAGCGCACCAGCGTGTCGGCGATCTCGAGCGCCTGCTCGCCGGCGTCGGGCTGGGAGATCAGGAGGTCGTCGACCATGACGCCGAGCTTGCGCGCGTAGATCGGGTCGAGCGCGTGCTCGGCATCGATGAAGGCGCAGATGCCGCCCTTCTTCTGCGCCTCCGCGAGGGTGTGCAGCGCGAGCGTGGTCTTGCCGGACGATTCAGGCCCGTAGATCTCGACCACCCGGCCGCGCGGCAGGCCGCCGATGCCGAGCGCGATGTCGAGACCGAGCGAGCCGGTCGGGACGGTGTCGACATCCATCGTCTTGTCGTTCTTGCCGAGCCGCATGATCGAGCCCTTGCCGAAGGCACGCTCGATCTGCGACAGCGCTGCGTCGAGCGCCTTAGACTTGTCCATGCTGTTGGCACCTTCGACAACACGTAACGCGGGCTGCGCGGCCATGTTGAGTCCCTCCTTATGACCATGATTCTGCGGGCCGACAACGATTCTGCCGGTTGACCGCGGGCTCGCGGTCGTTCCCCTCAAGAAGACAATGTACACTATTTGTTCTTAGTTCGCAATATGTTCTTTTTGGTCGCCGGGTGCTGTCCTAAGTCCGAGCCAAATGTCCTAACTCGCTGAGATCACCGTCCTACTTCCGTCTCGGAACGCTTCCTAAGCCCGGGGCGTTGGATCGTCTGTGCTGTTGGGCACAGATGTTCGGGGCAACTCGATGACCAGCGAAGCTCAGCGACTGCGAGAGCAAGCCGCGCGTTGCCTGCGTCTGGCGAAGAATCGAACATTACCGGATGATGTGATCCGCCAGATGCGGGCGTTGGCGGCCGATTATCTGGAGAGGGCGCAGGCTGTGGAAAAGGCCGCCGACCGCCAGCAACAACAAGCCGGGCATTTGATTCCACCACCCGAGCCAAGCCACGGGGCGGCACAGCAACAACAACAGATTCAGTCCGAGAAGCCCGACGCCGACGAATAGGCCTCAGTTGCCTCGCCTTTTCGGGCCGTGGGTCAGGGGCTGCTATCGAGACGAATATTATGTGATCCGGATACCGGCGGCGCGGCCTTCCGGCGCTTGTCGACGAGGAAATACTTGAGCAGGAAGGCGCCCTCCCGCGCCGGAAGCGGACCGCCGCAGCTGCGGCAGGCGACCTCGACGGGGTCGGAGGGCGCCTCGACCTGGACCACCTTGTAGGCGGCCCCGCAGTGCGGACAATTGATGCGGAGGGATGCGTGCGCGCTCATGACCACAGCATAGGCCACGAACGGGCCGCTGCGGTCAAGGCGCTGTTTCGACTGAAAAACAAGATTGCTGTCTAGCGATACCGCCCGCAACTTTGCTGCGCGTACCGGTCGCAAGCACTCTGGATTCTGTCGCGTCGTGCATGTTCACGTCGGCTAAACGGCGTTCCAGCTCGATCGAGTCAACGGATTGCATTCCCAGGTTATGATCCGCAGTAACGGCAGACAGCCGGGCCGAGACGGGGAGAGCCGAGCCATGGTCATCGACTCGCAAGTGCACGCCTACGAGCGCAACCGCCCCGAGCGGCGCTGGCACGGCGTGCTTACCGGACCCGAGGAAGTGACGGGCGAGCAGACGGTCGCCGCGATGGATGCGGCCGGCGTCGACGGCGCGATCCTGGTGTCGGCGTTCACGATGTACCGCTACGACGCGAGCTATGCGCTCTCGGTGCAGCGCGCGCACCCGGATCGCTTCGCGCTGGTGAAGCCGGTCGACCCGGCCAATCCGACGGTCGAGGACATCGTCGCGGAATGGAAGCGCACGCCGGGCGCGATCGCGTGCCGCATGCTGCTGGTGCGCAGCGGCCTGGCGACGGATGCGGCCGATCCCGGGCTCAACCGCGTGCTGGCGGCGGCCGGGCGCGTGTCACTGCCGGTCAACCTGCACATCGCGGGACGGCTCGCGCAGGGCACCGCGCTGATCCGCCGCCATCCCGACACGCAGATCATCGTCGATCACCTCGGCCTGGTGCAGCCACACGAGCCGCCGGTGCCGGGCGAGCCGTGGGCCGAGCTGCCGCAGGTGCTCGCGCTCGCGGCGCTGCCGAACGTCGCGATCAAGATCAGCGGCGCCTGCACGCTCTCGCGCGAGCCCTACCCGTACAACGACATCTGGGACCCGGTGTGCCGCCTGATCGACGCGTTCGGGCTCGACCGCTGCATGTGGGGCACCGACTGGACGCGGGCGGTGAAGTTTCTCACCTTCAAGCAGGGCGTCGATGCGTTCCGCGATACGAGCCGCCTCTCGGCGAGCGACAAGGCGAAGCTGATGGGCGGCACGGTGACGCGCATCTACGGGTGGGCGCCGAAGCGCTGAGCGCCGTCAGATTCGTGGGCGCGGCCGCCGGCGCATGATGACCGGATCGCATGCGCCGCGACGATGCCGGCGCCGCCACCGGATATCGGCGCGGCCGGCCGCACCCGAACGCGCTCCGGCGTCGTGCCGTCGGTTGTCAGCCTGCGCATACGGGCGGAGAATGCTGTTCAAGGAAGACCGCTCGGAGAACGCCGTGGCGACCGCATCCAGCCGGGATCAGCACGCAAAAGCGCTCAGCTTCGTCGCGCTTCACAAGGCGCCGGGCGCCTTCGTGATGCCGAATCCCTGGGATGCCGGATCGGCGCGCATCCTGGCCTCGCTCGGATTTGCAGCCCTGGCCACGACCAGCGCGGGACTAGCCTTCGTGCTCGGCCGCCGCGACGCGGAAGGGCTCCTGACCCGCGACGAAACGCTGGCAAACGCGGCCGCAATCGTCGAAGCCACCGACCTGCCCGTATCGGCCGATCTCGAGGACGGCTTCGGCCGCGCCCCCGAGGACGTCGCCGAAACCGTCCGGCGGGCCGCCGCCGTCGGGCTGGTCGGCTGCACGATCGAGGATACGACCGCCGACCCGCGGCAGCCGATCCACGACTTCACGCTGTCGGTCGAGCGCATCGCCGCGGGCGTCGCGGCGGCAAGAGCCCTGCCCTTCCCTTTCATGCTGACGGCGCGCGCGGAGAATTTCCTGTTCGATCGGCCCGATCTCGACGACACGATCCGCCGGTTGCGCGCGTTCGACGAGGCGGGAGCCGATGTCCTCTACGCGCCGGGCCTGCCCGATCTCGCGGCCATCCGCGCCGTCTGCGCGGTCGTTTCCAAGCCGGTCAATGTGGTCGCGGGGCTCGCGGGTCAACGCCATACGGTGGCCGAGCTCGCGGCCGCCGGGGTCAAGCGCATCAGCCTCGGCTCCACGCTGGCGCGCGCGGCCCTCGGCGCCCTTGCGCGGGCCGGCCGCGAAATGCGCGATCGCGGGACGTTCGATTTCGTCGCCGACGCATTGCCATTTGCCGATGCGAATGCGCTCATGCGATCGCGGGCGCAGGCCGACGAACGATAAGGCGTCCACAGGGAGAGGGAAGAAAAGAGCGCTCGCGTTGCACAACATCAGGTGCTCCGCGGCGACAGCATTTCGATCCAGCTGGGATTTTCCGCCACCGCGACGCGATGCGTTCGCGTCAGCGCGCCGCTCGCCGGGTCGATGGCGTAGACCGCGACGACGTTGTCGGTCTGGCCGGCGCAGACGAGGCAGCGCCCGCTCGGGTCGAGCGCGAAGGCGCGCGGCGAGCCCTCGACG
>DATBZM010000018.1:0-2434 GCA_036513175.1 Xanthobacteraceae bacterium
CGATCGGCTTCCTGCCGACCTACAGCCAGGTCGGCGTGCTGGCCCCGATCCTGCTTGTCATCTGGCGCCTGCTGCAAGGCCTCTCGGCCGGCGGCGAGTGGGGCGGATCGACCGCCTACATCGTCGAATATGCGCCCGACGGCCGACGGGGCTTCATCGGCTCATGGCAGCAGTTCAGCGTCGGCGGCGGCTTTCTGCTCGGCTCGCTCTCCGCCACGATCATGAACTTCACGCTCGCACCGGCGACGCTCGCCTCGGTCGGCTGGCGGGTGCCGTTCCTGCTCGGCATCCTGCTCGGCGGGCTCGGCGCCTATCTGCGCTGGCGGCTCGCCGATACGCCGAAATTTACCGAGATCGAGGAACATCATGCGGTCGCGGCGGCGCCGCTCGCCGAGGCGCTCACAAAATTCCCGCGTGAGACCTTCACGGCGTTCGGCCTCACGCTGCACAACACCGTCGCGTACTACATCTCGCTCATCTACATGGCGGGCTATCTCACCGACGTCGGCAAGATCCCCAAGCCGACCGCGCAGCTCATCGGCACGATCTGCCTCGCGATCTTCGTCGCGCTGATTCCGTTCATGGGCATGCTGTCCGATCGCTTCGGCCGCCGGCCGCAGCTCATCGCCTCGTGCGTCGGCTTTGCGTTGCTCGGCTATCCGTTCTTCCTGCTCGGATCGTCCGGGCGCATCGAGCTCGCCTTCCTCGCCCAGTTCCTCATGGTGGCGTTCCTGTCGCTCTATGCGGGCGCCTGTCCGGCCGCCTATGCGGAGCTGTTTCCGACCCGGGTGCGCTATACGGCGCTGTCGATCGGCTACAACGTGGCGGTCGCGATCTTCGGCGGCTTCGCGCCGTCGATCGCGACACTGCTGATCAAGCTGACCGGCAATCCGCTCTCGCCCGCGTTCTATGTCATCGCCGCCGCAGTGGTGACGCTCGTGCTGCTGACGCAGATACGCGAGACGGCGTTCACGCCGTTGAAGTAGAGGTGGAGACGGCGGCCGCTTGCTGTTGCGATCGCAACCAGTTCCTAGTTTCGTGTCTCACCACAGGGGTGCAGTCCAGTGCAGCCCAAGCCCCTTCCTGTAAAATACAGGCAATTTACAGGGCGCCGATGTGCGCCGATTACAGGAAAAGCCATTGAAATCGCGAAGGAAAAGACGCGAGCGCTGAACAGGCGAATAACAGGACCGAAAAACAGGAAGAACAGGGCAATTAACAGGACGATCGCTCCTGTTTCGGGCGGGCGCAATCCCTGCTTTCTATTCGGCCGTCAGAAAAATCGGCAAGCGCGCAACGACGAAGCCACGCCCGTTGCGGCGACCTCGCGCGCTTGAAAATGCAAAACGCGCCCGAAGCGGTAGGGCTCCGGACGCGCGAACATCACTCTGCACTTAGTGCCATGCGCCGCTCGCGCCGAAAACGCAAGCAGAATTTGGTCTATCCCCGCTATTCACGGGGTGCGCCCATCAATGGCGGACCGACGCGTCGCCAGGCGGCCTAGACGCCATCAATCGGGTCGCTCTCTCCGGGTTACGGCGCAACCGATCCCGGCCTGCCAGAGATCTCGCTACGGCCGCAGCAGCTCCGGCGGCCGGCGCGCCATCGTCTGCCGGCCGCGCTTGAAGGCGGCGAGCGGGTTCTTGATTTCGGCGATAGCCTGCTCGGGCGTCTGCGCGTCGAAGGCGACCACGTCGGCCGGCTTGCCGACCGCGAGCCCGTAGTCGTCGAGGTTGAGCAGCCGCGCCGAGCGCTCGGTCAGCATCGAGAAGCATTCGCGCAGCTCGCCGGGATGGCGCACCTGCAGCACGTTGGCGTGCAGGTTGGCCATGCGGATGAGGGAGCAATCGCCATAGGGCGTCGCCGGATTGAGCACGTTGTTGGTCGAAAGCGAACAGTTGACGCCGTGTGCGACGAGGAGGTTCGCATCCGCGACCCCGCGGCGGACATTGTGGTCCTGGTCGCGACCCATCAGATAGAGATCCGTCGCGGGCAGCACCGTGACGGCGACGCCCGCATCCGCCATGCGCCGCGCCACCGCCGCAAGCGCGTCCGGCCGCATCGTCGACAGCTTCGCCATGTGGCCGACCACCACCCGCCCGCCGCGCCGGTATTTTTCCGTGAGATCGCAGACCTGGTGGACGTAGAGGTGGTCGGCAGTCGGGCCGACGTCGAGATGGATGTCGATCTCGACGTCGAACTCGCGCCCGAGCTCGAAGATGCGGTTGATCTGCGTGACGCCGTCGGTGTCGTAGCGCGGCGCGCCGCCGACCGCGCGGGCGCCGCGCCGCAGCGCCTCGACCAGGATCTCGTCCGTGCCCGGATAGTTGGTGAGCCCGTCCTGCGGAAACACGCACATCTCGATATCGATCGCCCACTTGTAGTCGGCGATCAGCGCAGCGATGGCCTCATAGCCGCGCAGCCCGATGCCGGG
>DATBZM010000019.1:0-16641 GCA_036513175.1 Xanthobacteraceae bacterium
CGCGCGATCGCTTGCAGAAGATCATCCGGCGTGCCGACGCCCATGAGATAGTGCGCCCGGTCCACCGGCAAATGCGGCATGACCTCGTCGACCATAGCGAGCATCACGTCCTGCGATTCCCCGACCGCAAGCCCGCCGATCGCGTAACCGTCGAACCCCATGTCGACGAGGGCGCGGGCGCTATCGCGGCGCAGGCCCTTGTCGTCGCCACCCTGGACGATAGCGAAGAGCGCGCGCCCCGCCGGCGCCCCTTCGAATGCGCGTTTGCACCGCTCCGCCCAGCGCAACGACAGTTGCGTGGCGCGCGCGATCTCTGCCGGCTCGGCCGGCAGCCGCAGGCATTCGTCGAGCTGCATGGCGATGTCGGAGCCGAGCAGCATCTGGATCTCGATCGCGCGTTCGGGCGTCAGCGCGACGATCGCGCCATCGAGATGCGAGCGAAACGTGACACCGTTCTCGTCGATTTTTCGCAATTGCGCGAGCGACATCACCTGGAAGCCGCCCGAGTCGGTGAGGATCGGGTGCGGCCAGTTGATGAAGCGGTGCAGCCCGCCGAGTGTCGCGATCCGCTCGGCGCCCGGGCGCAGCATCAGGTGGTAGGTGTTGCCGAGCACGATGTCGGCGCCGGCCTCGCGCGCCTCGTGCCAATGCACGCCCTTGAGCGCGCCCTGGGTGCCGACCGGCATGAAGGCGGGCGTGCGCACGGGCCCGTGCGGCGTGCGGATCAGCCCCGCGCGGGCCGCACCGTCGCGGCGCAGAAGCTCGAACGAAAAGGTATCGATCACGGTGAGCTCGCGGCGCAAAACAACAGGCAGGCGTCGCCGTAGGAATAGAACCGGTAGCCCGCCGCGACCGCATGCGCATAGGCACGCTGCATCGTGTCGAGCCCGCTGAAGGCGGCGACCAGCATGAACAGGGTCGATCGCGGCAGATGGAAATTGGTCAGCATCAGGTCGACGGCGCGAAACCGATAGCCGGGCGTGATGAAGATCGAGGTCTCGGCCGTAAACGGCGCGATCAAGCCGTCATCGCGCGCCGCGCTCTCCAGCAGGCGCAGCGAGGTCGATCCCACCGCAACGACGCGCCCGCCGCGTGCCCGCGCCGCGTTGAGCGCATCGGCGGTCGCGGCGTCCACTTGCCCCCACTCGGCATGCATCTTGTGTTCGCCCGTATCCGCGGCGGTGACGGGCAGGAAAGTGCCGGCGCCGACGTGCAGGGTGACAGTGTGGATCGCGATGCCACGCTCGTCGAGCCGCGCCACCAGCTCGTCGGTGAAATGCAGCCCGGCGGTCGGCGCCGCCACGGCGCCCTCCTGGCGCGCGAAACGGGTCTGGTAGTCGGCGCGGTCGCGCTCGTCGGCCGGGCGGCGCGCCGCGATATAGGGCGGCAACGGCATGTCGCCGCGCTCCTCGATCGCCTGGTCGAGCACGGGGCCGTGGAACGCAAAGGCGAGCGTCACCTCGCCGCGCTCGCCCTTGTGCTCGACGGTCGCGTCGAGCTGGCCGAGAAAGCAGACCTTGCCCTCCTCGCCGAACCGCACCACGTCGCCGACCGCGAGCTTCCTCGCCGGCTTGACCAGCGCGCGCCAGCGCGCGCCATCGAGGCGGCGGATCAGCGTCGCCTCGATCCTCGGCTCGGTCGCGTGACCGATCCGCCGTCCGTGCAGCGCGGCCGGGATCACCTTGGTGTCGTTGACGACGAGCTGATCGCCCGGCCGCAGCAGCTCGGGCAGGTCGCGCACGATGCGATCCTCGGGCTCGCGGCCCGGTCGCACCACCAAGAGGCGCGCCGCGTCGCGCGGACCCGCGGGCCGCAGCGCGATGCGCTCGGCCGGCAGCTCGAAGTCGAAGAGGTCCGTGCGCATGGGAGCCGCGATGTTTCCGGCAAATCGCCGCCCAGCGGACGGCACTCTGTTTCATGTATCAGGCGGCAGGTTTGCGAATGGATCGCGGGCCGCAATTCCAAGCCGGCTAATCTCGTCCATATTGCGTGTCAACAAAACGAGCCCGTGGCGCGTTGCCGTCGCCGCAATGATGAGGTCAGAAAGGCTGATTGGCTGCCGATGGGACTGCTCACCGAGCCGCGCGACATGGCGCGCCGTCTCGATGTCCACCGGCAGCACGCGATCGCCAAAGTCAGTCAGGATCGAAGTCACGAGTCCCGCGAGCTCGTCGGCTCGTTTGGACTTACGCTCCCGCCGGAGCTTCAGGACACCTGCATCCATTTCCGCGATGGTGACGACCGATAGAAACAAGCTTGCGCCGTTGCGATCGAGCCATTCGATGAGCGCGGGCGAGTGGGCGTGTCGCCGGGGATCGAGCATCGACACGACGTTGGTGTCGAGCAGGTACATGGTCACTCGAATTCAGAACCCAGCGGACGCTCCTTCCATGTGCGTTCGGTGATGGATTCGCTCATGAGCCCGCCGCGCGCGTGCTGGGCCAGCAAGGCGCCAAGCGTCGGAGCGGTGCGGCAGCGGGTACGCCATTCATCCTCTGATACGATCACGACAGCCTCTTTGCCATAGCGGGTCACACGCTGAGGCTCGCCCGCCAAGGCCCGCTCAACGAGCCTGGAGAACTCGGCGCGTGCTTCATTGAGTGCATAGGTCTTCATCGCATCTGGGCGCCTGTGTTGTGCAGAAACTTAACAAAATGTACAACACTGGCGACCGAGACGCAATGTGCGTTGATCAGGCTGCATCCGCCGCCATGTGCGCCTTGATGATCTTGTCCGGATTGCTCACCGGCTCGCCGCGCTTGATCTTGTCGACATTCTCCATGCCGGACGTGACCTTGCCCCAGACGGTATATTTGCCGTCGAGGAAGCTCGCGTCGTCGAAGCAGATGAAGAACTGGCTGTCGCCCGAATCCGGGCTCTGCGCGCGGGCCATCGAGACGATGCCGCGCACGTGCGGCTCGCGGGTGAACTCGGCCTTGAGCTTCTGCCCCGAGCCGCCCGTGCCGGTGCCCTGCGGGCATCCGGTCTGCGCCATGAAGCCGTCGATCACCCGGTGAAAAACGACGCCGTCGTAGAACCCGTCGCTCACCAGCTCCTTGATGCGCGCGACATGGCCGGGCGCGAGATCGGGCCGCATCTCGATCACGACCTCGCCCTGGGTGGTGTCGAGGATCAGCGTGTTGTCGCTCATGGCTCAAATTCCCTTCTCGTTGCGCCGATCGATGAACGGCATGACTTTCGGCGTTCCCGCCAGCGCGTTGCCGAGGCCCGGCGAGAACGGCAGCGGCACGCAGGCGTCGATCGCCGCGACCGCGGCACGCTGGTAGCGCGCCTTGGTCTCCGCCGTAGCCTCCGGCGTCGTGTAGGTAAAGCGCGGCTCGCCGAGAATCTCGCCCGTCCGTGTGAACGTGAGCATGACGGTCACGTTCATGCCGGGCCGCGCGTCGGCGAGCGGCGGCTCGTTCGCCTCCCAGCAGATTTCCAGCGCCGCGGCGATGTCGGCAAGCGTATTGAGGACGCGGAAATGGAAGTGGCGCGGCAGGGTGTCCGGCGCCTGCACGCGCTGCGGCCGGTCAAAGGCGCTCGGCTCGCCGGCCGGGCTCTCGCTCGCCGCCAACCCGATCGCCGCGGTTACCGTCGCGCCGAGCGCAACCGATCGCATGATGGGGCGGGCAGCGATCATGGATGCTGCTCGTGCGCATCGGGCTTGCGGTTGTCGACGAAGCGGATGGCGATCGGGCGGCCCGCGATGGCGCCGCCCATGCCGGCGCTGAACGGCAGCGGCGTGCAGCGATCGAGCGCCTGCGTGATGGCGTCGTGGTAGGTCTTGCGGGTATCGTCGTCGATCCCCGGGGTCGCGTAGGTCACGCGCGGCTCGCCGATGATGTCGCCGTCGCGGTTGAAAGCGAAGCGCACCGACATCTGCATGCCGTCATGCGACTTGTCGGGCGCCGGCGGCTGCCAGCAGGCGCGCAGCGCCGCGAACATCGAGCGAATCGTATCGATCTTGTGATCGGGATCGACGTGCGCGCCCTGCTTGTCCTGCGTGCTGTTGACGGTGAGCTGCAGGTTCTCGCCGAGCGGAAACGGATATTGCGGCTGGCACGGCCGCCCGCGAAAGACGCTGCACACGGTCGGCAGGCACGGATGGCCGCTGAGCACGCTGCACGTGATGCCGCCACGCTGCGCGTGGGCGACCGCACCCAGGGCGGCGCAAGCGCAGGCCGCGCCGCCGAGGATTGCGTATCGTCCGAAGCGCCGCATCAGGCCATCATTTCATGTCCGCCGCGACCTGCACCTTGGTCATCTTGTCGGGATGCTCCACCGGCTCGCCCTTGGCGAGCTTGTCGACCACGTTCATGCCGGAGACGACCTCGCCGACGACGGTGTACTGGCCGTTCAGGCTGTCGGTCTCCTTGTACATGATGAAGAACTGGCTGTTGGCCGAATTGTTGTCGCCGCTCTGCCGCGCCATGCCGACGATGCCGCGCTTGAACGGCACGTTGGAGAACTCGGCCTTGAGATTTGGATATTTCGACCCGCCGGTGCCGTCATGGTTCTGGCCGTCGCCGGTCTGCGCCATGAAGCCCTCGATCACGCGATGGAACGGCACGTTGTCGTAAAAACCGTCGTGCGCGAGCTGCTTGATGCGTTCGGCGTGACCGGGCGCGAGGTCGGTGCGCAGCTTGATGATGATGCGTCCCTTGGTGGTGTCGATGACGATCGCGTTTTGCGGATCGACGCCGGTGGGCAGTTTCGGCGGCGCCGCCAAGGCGGGCGCGATGCCGACGAGCGCGACGAGAACGGCGAGAATGCGAATCATGGAAGCTCCCGGTTTGAAGTTTCTGGTAACGATCAGGCGCCGGCCTTGCCGGCAGGTTTGGCCTTGAGCCGGCCCGCGACCGAGGCCGGCACGAAGGCGGAGACGTCGCCGCCCATGCCGGCGATCTGGCGCACCAAAGTGGCGGTGATCGGGCGGACGAGCGGTGAGGCGGGCAGAAAGACCGTCTGCACCTGCGGCGCCATGGTGTCGTTCATTCCGGCCATCTGCATCTCGTAGTCGAGGTCGGTGCCGTCGCGCAGGCCGCGGATCAGCATGGTGGCGCCGGCCCGGATGGCGGCCGACACCGCGAGGTCGGCGAAGGTCACGCAAGCAAGCTCGCAGCCGGCCGCCTTGGCGATCGGCCCGCAGGTCTCCTCCAGCATGGCGAGGCGTTCTTCCGAGGAAAAAAGCGGGGCCTTGCCGGGGTGCACGCCGACGGCGATCACCAGCCGGTCGGCGAGCCGCACGGCGTGCCGCACCACGTCGATATGGCCATTGGTGACCGGGTCGAACGACCCGGCATAGAGCGCGACCCGAGGCATGCGGGCGGGTCTACCCCGCCCTGCCCCCCGGCCGCAAGACCGCCCGGCCGCCCAGCTTGGTTACGCTTTCGGCAAAAAAATGCGCCGGAACGTGAACCTGCCGGCCGGCTGCCGCGACCCATGAACGGATGGACCGGCCAACGGTCCGCGGGCGCAAGACAGGGTGGCCGACATGATCAAGCTCATCGCAGCCGTTTCCGGTGCCGCGCTGCTGGCGGGCGTCGTCGTCCTGATGACCGGCATGACCTCCACGGTCGAGGCCCAGAAGTACGCCATCAAGGGTGACCGGCTCGACGTGCACAGCTATGGCTCGGCCTGCTCCAACCGCGGCTGGCCCTATTTCGAGACCACCTGCCTGCGCGACACTCATTCGCCGATCCGCCAGGCGCGGCTGGTCCGCAATGTCAGCCCCGACCGCCTCGCCGACGCCCAGTAATCGGCCAAATTCTGATCGGCCCAAATTTTAGATCGACCCCTTGACCGGCTGACAGAACCGCGGCTCCCCGGCTATCATTCCGCCTGACCGTCCCTCCCCCAAGGCGGAGTCCCTCATGCGGCGCGTCACGGCAGCTCTTGCGATCATCACGGCGCTCGTCTCCGGCGCCCAGACCCACGCGCAGACCTTCCCCAACCACGTCATCCGGCTGATCGTGCCGTTCCCGCCCGGCGGCCCGGCCGACGTCATGGCACGGCTTGCGGCCCAGTCGATGACGGAAACGCTCGGCCAGCAGGTGATCGTCGACAATCGACCGGGCGGCGGCAGCACGCTCGCGAGCCGCGAGGTGGCCCGCGCCGAGCCCGACGGCTACACGCTGCTGATCGGCAGCGCCGCCACCACGGCGATCGGGCCGGCGCTCTACCGCAATATCGGCTACGATCCGGCCACGAGCTTTGCGCCGGTCGCGTTCTTCTCGGCCACCCCCTACGTGATGGTGACCGGTCCGAAGACGCCGCTCAAGACCGTGCGCGACGTGATCGACTACGCCAAGCAGAACCCCGGCAAGCTCAACGTCGGCGTCCCCAACGGGGCGCCGCCGCACATGATCGCGGCGTGGTTTCGCAGCGTGACCAAGACCGACATCGTGATCATTCCCTACAAGGGCGCCGCCAACCTCATCACCGACATGATCGGCGGACAGATCGAGCTCGGCTTCGAGACCACGTCGGTCACGCTCGCGCATCTGCGCGACGGCAGCATGCACCCGCTCGGCGTGGCCACGGCCAAGCGATTGCCGGACCTTCCCGACGTTCCCACGCTGATCGAGAGCGGCGTGCCGGACTTCATCGCCGACTCGTGGATCGGCATCATGGCGCCGGCCGGCACGCCGGCCGAGATCGTCAACAAGCTCAACGCCGCGATCAACGCGGGCCTCAAGACCCCCAAGCTGCAGGCCCGGCTCAAGCAGCTCGCCGCCGAGACGCGGATCGGAACGCCGCAGGATTTCGCCGCCTTCATCAAGGTCGAGGACCCGAAATGGACCGCGATGGCGAGGCTGTCGGGATTGAAGGCGGAGTAGCCCTCACGCCAGATCGAAATACTCGCGCTGCTCCCACTCGGTCACCTGGTCCGGCGGATCGCTGGCCTTGGCGCCGGCACGCGCGAGTTCGGCCTGCTTGATGGCCACGAAATAGTCGACGAACGCATCGCCGAAGCCGGCGCGGAAGCACGCACTCACGCGCAAGGCCTCGATCGCCTCGCCGAGCGTTTTCGGTAACGGCTCGGCCGATGGCTCGTAGGGCGCATCGCTTGGCGGCGGCACCGCAAGCTTGCGCGTGATGCCGTCGAGGCCGGCGTGAATCTGCGACGCCGCGTAGAGGTAGGGATTGGCGAGCGGCTCGCCGACGCGGTTCTCCAGGTGCGTCGCGGGGTCGCCCGACGCCCCCATGACGCGCACCATGGCGCCGCGATTGTCGCATCCCCATACGGCCTGGATTGGCGCCATCGAGTTGATGCCGTGATAGCGCTTGTAGCCGTTGAGGGTCGGCGTCGCGAAGGCCGCCGCGGCGCGCGCATTGGCAAGGAGACCGGCGAGGAACGCGCGCCCGATCGGCGAAAGCGGCTCCTTCCTGTCGCTCGAGGCAAAATCATTGGCGCCCGATTTGGCGTCGCGCAGCGATTGATGCAAGTGCCAGCCGCTTGCCAGCACATTAGGGAAATTCGGCCGGCACATCAGGCTCGCGAGATACCCGTGGCGCCGCGTGACCTGCTTGAGCGCGCTGCGAAACAGCACCATCGCGTCGGCGGCCGCCATGCCGACCTGCGCCGCAAAGGTGAACTCGTACTGGCTCGGCCCGAACTCGACCTCCATGGAGCGCAGCGGCAAGTCGAGCGCCACGGCGGTGCGGCGCAGAATCTCCATCATCGGCTCGACCTGATCGAAGCGCGACTCGGTCAGGTATTGGTAGCCGTGCGTCGTGTGGATCACGGCAGGGGGCTCGGCGGGCCAGGCGAGGTTCGCCGGCGCGAGATTTGCGTCCGCGATCTTGAACAGATGAAATTCGACCTCGAGCCCCGCCACATAGTCGAAGTCGAGCTTGGCAAGCCGCGCCAGCGCCGCGCGAAAAAGCGCGCGGGTCGACAGCGGCACCGGCGTGCCGTCGGAAAAATAGATGTCGCACAGGACCCAGCCGGTCTTTTCCGCCCACGGCAGCAGGCGGAAGGTCGCGGGATCGGGCACCATCACGATGTTGCCGACGCCTCGCAAGACCGGTAGATCGAGGCCGTCCCCGGCGCCGAACACGGGAAAGACCGTGCGGTGCGAGGTGTCCTTGGCGAGCAGCGAGCTGGTCATCGTCACGCCGTCGCGCAGGGCGCGCGCCGCTTCCGAGGCGACCAGCGTCTTGCCGCGCAAGGTGCCGTGCTGGTCGCAGAACGAGAAGCGCAGCTGGTCGAGCTTCTCGCGCTTGATCGCCTTATCGACCGCGCGCGCGGCGTCGGCCTGCGCCTCGTCCCACAGGCCGTGGCATTCGACGAAGCTTTCGGCTTGGTGCTTGTCTGACGCCATCGCGGATCAGTGGCCGTTGCTCCAGCTCGCAGCCTGGCGCTTGGCTGCCTCGGTGCGCTGCCAGTATCCCTGCCAGTCGCCGGTCGGACCGATGCCGTCGATCGCGGCCGGACCGGTCAGGCCTTGCGCGGCCTGCGCATCGAGCACCATCAGTGGGCGCCCGCCGCTCGCGGCGTCATCGATCGCAGCGCGCAGCAGGCGCCGATACGCAATGATCGCCGTGTCGGAGCGGCCGAGATGTTCGGCCGTGCGGTCCTGGATCGCACCCATGGATTCGCAGGCCCACTGGTCGTGCACGTTGATGTCGGCGCCCATGCCCGTGAACGTGTCGTGCGCCTGCTCGTGCGGATCGAAGCCGTAACCGTTGCTCCGGTTCTTGCGCGGGATGTAGTCGGGCAGCTCGTAGAGCTGCAGGCGCTGGCGCCGCATCTCGTCCTTGTTCACGGGCGCGCCGAAGCTGGTGAAGATCGCGTACCAGTAGTGCCGCGCGTCGTCGATCGGCACGTGCCACTGCGTGATCGTCATCTCGCGGCTCATCGGAATCACGAAGGCGTTCGGAAACATCAAATTGGTGACGCGCACATGCGTGCTCTCGGCGCTGATCTCGCGCAGCGTGATGACGCGCATGCCGTAGCCCGTCTCCTCGATCTCTATGCGCGGGCGGGTGAACTCGCGCATGATCCTGGTCATCGGCATTTCCGAGTCGATCGCGGTGTCGCGGAAGAGCTTGCCATAGCCTTGCTTGGGATCCTCGTCGTGGAAGAAGCGGTGGAGGAACGAGGTGTGCACCGGATCGATGCCGACCTCGAGCGACTGCAGCCAGTTGCAGTCGATCATGCCCTTGAACGCGAAGGTGTGCGTGTCGGGCGCGACGAAGCAGTCGAAATGCGGCAGCTTGGGCGGCTCGCCCGGGCCCAAATAGGCGAACAGGATGCCGCTCTTCTCGATCACCGGATAGGCTTTCTGGCGCAGCTGCGAGCAGAGGTTTGAGTCGTCGGGCTCGGCCGGCGTCTGCAGGCAGCGTCCGGTGACGTCGAACAGCCAGCCGTGGAAGGCGCAGCGCAGCCCGCCATCCTCGAGGCGGCCGTACGCGAGATCGGTGCCGCGGTGCGGACAGGAACGACCGATCAACCCGAAACGTCCGCGCTCATCGCGAAACAGCACGAGGTCCTCGCCCAAGAGTCGCACCGGCTTGATCGGCCGGTTGCCGGCAAGCTCGTCGACCAGCGCGGCCGGTTGCCAGTAGCGGCGCATGAGCAGGCCGGCCGGCGCCTGCGGGCCCGTCAGGGTGATGCGGTCGTTCTGCTCGGCGCTCAGCATGGCGTGCTCCGCTGTTGTCACCTTGACCGGCCGGCCAGCGAAATGCCAATGTTCGCTGACCGAACAGACGTTCGAATTAGATCAAACCGGCGCCGCCCTGACAAGCCGCGCCGCGGCGGAAGACGGAGAGCGCGATGCCGCGCGTCGGCCGATCGCAGGCGGAGCAGGCCCAGGTGGATGCCGCCGGGCCGGATTTCCTCGAGGCGCTGGCGCGCGGCCTGCGCGTGATCGAGGCGTTCAACCACGAGCGCCGCCAGCTCACGCTCAGCGACCTCGCGCGGGTGGTCGATCTGCCGCGCGCCTCGGTGCGCCGCACGCTCGCGACCCTGGTGCGGCTCGGCTACGCCGAGGCGGACGATCGGCGCTTTCGCCTCACCCCGCGCATCCTCAACCTCGCCGGCGCCTATCTCGCCTCGAACGGCATGTCGGCAACCCTGCAGCCGGCGATCGAGCATCTGTGCGCGGACGTCGACGAGGCCTGCTCGGCCGCCGTCCTCGACGGCGACGACGTCATCATGATCGCGCACGCGGCGCCGCGCCGCGTCATCAATGTCAGCGCCCAGATCGGGTTCCGCCTGCCGGCGGTCGCGAGCTCGCTCGGCCGCGTGCTGCTGGCGGCGCTCGACGATCCGGCGCTCGACGCGTTTCTCGCCCGCATCCAGCCGAGCCGGCTCACGCCCACGACCGTGGTTGGCCGCAAGGAGCTGCGGCGCACGATCATCAAGACGCGCGCCGACGGGTTCTCGCTGGTCGACCAGGAGGCCGAGATCGGCTTCCGCTCGATCTCGGTACCGCTGCGCCGCCTCGACGGGCGCGTCGTCGCCGCGCTGAACGTCGGCGTGCGCAGCGAGCGCTGCGCGCTCGCGACCATGCGCGGCGTCTTCTTGCCGAAGCTGCGCGAGCTGGCCGCCGGGCTGCAGCGACAGATCGTCTGACCCCAGAAGCGGAACGTTCCAATCAGGAAGACGGAATGTCCGTACGAGCGCATCCAGGCAGGCTCAGCACAAAATCGGCACCGAATGCCCGCGACGGCGTAACCAAGCCCAGTGCAGCCGGCAACGAATTGACTCTGGATGCGATTTCCAGGGCGCTCGTCGCCGTGAAGTCGTAAGGATCCGGCGTCGATAAGCTCGCCTTGGCGGACCTCCCCGAACCGTCGATCGCTTCCGCCCAGATCACGCTCCGGTGGCCAACTCGTTCAGCTTGACCAGGTCCCTCTGGAAAACGGCGGACGAGTGCCAGCAATGTTCTTTGTCCGATTCGGCTTCGAAGCAGCGGCCCTAATAGCCTCCCGAGAATATCCGCTGAGCGGAGAAGTTTCGTACGTCGGAAATAGACCGTGACATTCCCTACGCCGGTGCTGTGAAATGCAGTAGCGACGTCGCCCCACGAAACAGGAACGCACGGTTCGGCTCCGGAGCCGAAATCTATCCAGTGGGGTGACCGGTCATCGAGGGCGACGATTGCTCCCGCCCGCCGACACAGCACCGGCTTGGAAACTTGGCGAATGGCGGTCCGCAGAGTGCCTTGAGATGCGCTTTCCAGCCCGCGCATCGCAATAATCAGCGAATCAGGTCGCTCCAATTTGCCGGCCACGTAGGCCGCAAGACAGTCGCTCGGAACCACATCAAAGCCTGCTCCCGGCACCACGGTAATTCCGGCCCGCCTGATCTCGGATTCTCGCAACCACATCGCCTCGAAGACTTCAATTTCACCCGTAATGTCGACGTAGTCCGTCTGCGTGGCCAAACATGCATTCAGCATCGGAGCGGCAGTAGCCGCGAATGGACCCGCCATGTGAACAACGCATGTGATATCTTTCAGGGCTTCCGCGAGTCGCCCGGCGTCGTTGAGCGCGACCGCGCGTGTCGGCAAATTCAGACGATCTCCCATTCTTGCCAGTGCATCTTTGTTGCGACCGGCGAGAACAACATCGAGTTTTCTCGCTGCCGCGAGTTCCGCTGCCAAGCGGCCGGTGTAGCCATACGCGCCATACAACAATACGCGGCGATTGCCTCCATCTGCACGCATAACCTGCCTCATTCCCTGGAATTGCGTTCAGGACCGGCGGCGGCTTCCATCCCTGTCGGTGATATCGCCATAACTCTTGATGGCGCAGCTGCTCATTTGCGCAAACGCCAGAAGGCGGTAATTGAGCCAGCGACAACAGCCCCCGCGGCAATCCAGAAGACCGGCCGCCCCGCCGATCGGCAGCGCGGCGTCTTCTTGCCAAAGCTGCGCGAGCTGGCAGCCGGACTGCACCGACTGATCGTCTGACCCCAATGACCTCAAGAATCTTGTCATCCGGCGGCGGCTTTGCCAACCTGCGATGACAAGAACGGAGGCCACGATGCGAGCGATGCTTGCCGCGGTTGCGGCGCTATTCTGCGCGCTCGCGCCGGCACAGGCGCAGACCTATCCGAGCCGGCCCATCCGTCTGATCGTGCCGTTTCCGCCCGGCGGGCCCGTCGACGTGATGGCGCGGCTGGTGGCCGAGCGGCTCACGCAGAACCTCGGCTTCATCATGGTCGACAATCGTCCGGGCGCCGGCGGCACGATCGGCTCGCGCATCGCCGCAGCGGCCGAGCCCGACGGCTATACGCTGCTGTTCGGCTCCTCGACCACGCTCGCGGCGGCGCCGGCGCTGTACCCAAGCATCGGCTATGAGCCGATCAAGAGCTTCACGCCGGTGGCCATGATCGCCAGCGTGCCGTTCGCTCTCGTGGTGGCGCCGTCGCTCCCGATGCACAGCGTCGCCGAGCTCGTCGCCTACGCCAAAGCCCATCCCGGCAAGCTCAACTACGGCGCGCCAACCGGCGCGCTGCCGCATCTCACCACCGAAATGTTCAAGGCCGTGGCCGCCATCGACATCGTCCATGTGCCGTACAAAGGCGCCGCCACCGCCATCACGGACCTCTTGGCCGGCCGGGTCGATCTCGCCTTCGAGCCGACCTCGGTGCTGCTGGCGCATATCCACGCGGGCGAGCTGCGTGCGCTCGCGGTCACCAGCGCGACGCGCAGCCTCGAGCTGCCGACCGTGCCGACCATGATCGAGAGCGGCTTTCCGGGCTTCACGTCGGTCTCGTGGAGCGGGATCGTGGCGCCGGCCGGCACGCCGCCCGACGTCGTCGCCAAGATCAACGCCGCGGTGAACGCCGGCATCGCCGAGCCCGGCACCCAGGCGCGGCTCACCCGCATGGGCGCGGCGCCGACGGCCGGCACGACCCGGTTCTTCGGCCTGCTGATCGCGGCCGAGACGCTGAAATGGGCCGCCGTCGTCAAGGCGGCGCACATCAGGATCGAGTGACGTGATGGAAGTCCTCGCTTACCCCGAAACACTCGCGACGGCCGCACAGAATTGGCTTGACCGGTTCGAGCGGGCGCTGGCGGCGCCCGACGACGTCGCGCTCGCGAGCCTGTTCGTCGCCGACGGCTACTGGCGCGACCTGCTGGCGCTCACCTGGCGCATCCAGACGATCGCCGGCTCGCCCACGATCGCGCCCGCCCTGAGGCGCGACGCGGCGCGCGCGCGAGCGTCTGGATTCGCGCTCGATCCCGACCGTACCGCGCCGCGTCGCGTGACCCGCGCCGGCACCGAGGCGATCGAGGCGATCTTCCGCTTCGAGACCGCCGCGGGGCGCGGCAGCGGCGTGGTGCGCCTTCTGCCGAACGCCGATGGCCACGCCGGGCTCAGGGCCTGGACGCTGCTCACCGCGCTCGACGAGATCAAGGGGCACGCGGAGCAGCTCGGAGGATCGCGCCCCTCGGGGTCGGCCTACGCGCGAGAGTTTCGCGGCCCCAATTGGCTCGACACCCGGACCGCCGCGGCCGCGTACACCGATCGCGATCCCGCCGTGGTGGTGGTCGGTGCCGGACAAGCGGGACTTTGCGCCGCCGCCCGCCTCGGCCAGCTGCAGATCGATACGCTGATCGTCGACCGCGAGCGGCGCATCGGCGACAACTGGCGCGATCGCTATCACGCGCTGGTGCTGCACAACCAGGTGCACGTCAACCACCTTCCCTACATGCCGTTTCCACCCACCTGGCCGGCCTATATCCCGAAGGACAAGCTCGCCGCGTGGTTCGCGGCCTATGCGGAAAGCATGGAGCTCAACTGCTGGACCGGCACCGAATTCGCGGGCGGCCGGTACGACGAAGCGAATGAGCGCTGGTCCGTCGTGCTGCGCCGTTCCGACGGCACAACGCGCGAGATGCATCCGCGCCACATCGTGATGGCGACCGGCGCGAGCGGCATTCCGAACCGTCCCGACATCCCGGGCTTGAAGAATTTCGCCGGAACGATCCTGCATGCGGGCGAATACCAGGACGGCAACGCCTGGCGCGGCAAGCGGGCCCTCGTGATCGGCTCCGGCACCAGCGGCCACGACATCGCGCAGGACCTGCATGCGAGCGGCGCCGAGGTCACGATCGTGCAGCGCGGCTCGACCATGGTCGTCAACGTCGAGCCGAGCGCGCAGCTTCCCTATGCGCTCTACGACGAAGGTCCTTCGCTCGAGGACTGCGACCTGATCACGACCTCGATCCCGCTTCCGCTGGCGCGCAAGAGCCATGTGCTGCTCACCGCGCAGGCGAAGAAGCTCGACCAGGACCTGCTCGACGGACTCGCGCGGGTCGGATTCCGGCTCGATTTCGGCGACGACGGCACCGGCTGGCAGTTCAAGTACCTCACGCGCGGCGGCGGCTATTACTTCAACGTCGGCTGCTCCGAGCTCATCGTCGAAGGCGAGATCGGCCTCGTGCAGTTCGCCGACATCGACGGCTTCGTGGCGGAGGGCGCGCGCATGCGCGGCGGCGCGACGATCGGCGCCGACCTGATCGTGCTCGCGACCGGCTACAAGGGGCAGGACGTTCTGGTGCGCAAGCTGTTCGGCGACGAGGTCGCGGCGCGCGTCGGCCCGATCTGGGGCTTCGGCGACGAATTGGAGCTGCGCAACATGTTCACGCGCACGCCGCAGCCCGGCCTGTGGTTCATCGCCGGCAGCTTCGCCCAGTGCCGCATCTACTCGAAGTATCTCGGCCTGCAAATCAAGGCGAGCGAGCTCGGGATGCTGGCGTGAGCGCGCTTACGCCGCGACGCTGATCGTTCCGTCGCGATTGTCGACCATCACGGGCGAGTGGAGATACTCGATCTCCGGCGGGGTGCCGTACTTGCTCTCGACCAGCTTCTTCCACTCGGCGGTGTAGACGCGCTCGGCGTCGGCGCGCGTCTCCCAGACGTAGATCCCGCCGGCGCGCCGGCCGTCCTCGCTGAGCCAGTAGTTCTTGCGCAGCAAGCCCGGGACGCCCTGATAGCGTGGCGCCGTCGACTGGAATGTCTTGGTGATCTCGTCGAGGTTGGTGGGTGCGGGCAATCGGAATGTCACGATAGTTACGATCATGGCGCGACCTCCAAATCGTCGATGCCGGCAATCTGGCCCGACAGCGGCAAGTTCGCAATATCGATATTGCCGCTCCGTTGTTCAGATTGTCCGAATGTCGCGTCTTTTTGAAAGGATTCTTTACCACGTGTCGCTAGACTTCCCCCCTGGATCTTGGGCTCGTGCCATGTGGTCGCGACGCTTTCTCTTGACAGGAATTGCAACCGGTGTCCTTGCGGCGGCGCTCGCACTGACTCTCCTGTGGTTGCTGCTCCTGAGCCTTCAATCGATCAAAAGCCTCGAAGGCCTTCATCGCTTTGCCGTTTTCGGCATCCCCGGCGTGCTGGCTTACCCGTTCTGCTGGTACGTGCTGATCTTTCGGAGCCGCAGCTACACGTCCGGCGATACCGGCAACTTGATCGCACTCAGCTTCGGCGCATGCTGCGTGCTCGACGTCGTCATTATCGGTGCCGGCCAAATCGCGGCGGTAGGGAGCGATTTCATCGCGAAGGGTCCTGTCGGCTGGGGGCTGCTCCTGTTGGTGCTGTTGCTGCTACCGGTATGCTTGGCCCTATTCGCATTGATCATTGCGGCCTTACTCGCCGTTCCGTTTGTCGCGACGGCGGGGCCGATCGCGTTTCTGCACCGCGCGCTGCTGCTGGCGTGCTTCGCTTCGCGAAACGGGACGGGCGGCACGGAGATCCTGTTGCGCGGCACCGGCCGAGCCGGATGACGGGAATCACCCGCCGCCGTTCTCCTCGCCTTCCTCGCTCAAGCGCTCCACCGACACGACGCGCTCGCCCTCGGCGGTGTCGAACACGATCACGCCCTGCGTCGAGCGGCCGGCGATGCGGATGCCGTCGACCGGGCAGCGGATGAGCTGGCCGCCGTTGGTCACCAGCATGATCTGGTCGCTTTCCTCGATCGGGAACGACGCGACGATGCGGCCGTTGCGCGGCGTCACATTCATGGCGACGATGCCCTTGCCGCCGCGGCCGGTGGTGCGGTACTCGAACGACGACGTGCGCTTGCCGAAGCCGTTCTGCGTGATGGTGAGCACGAACTGCTCGGCCGCCGACAATTCCGCATAGCGCTGCTGGCCGAGCTCGATCGCGCCGGCGGCCTCGGTCGCCTCCTCGGCGTCGACCTCCTCGGCCTCGCCGTTGCCATTGCGCCGCACCGCGCTGGCGCGCTTGAGATAGGCCATGCGCTCGTCGGCGGTCGCCTCGACGTGGCGCAGGATCGACAGCGAGATCACCTTGTCGCCCTCCGCGAGATTGATGCCGCGCACGCCCATCGAGGTGCGGCCCTGGAAGACGCGCACGTCGTCGACCGCGAAACGGATGCATTGGCCGGTCGCCGAGGTCAGCAGCACATCGTCGCGCTCGGTGCAGATCTGCACGTCGACGATGGCTTCGCCGTCGTCGAGCTTCATGGCGATGATGCCGGAACGCCGCACGTCGATGAAATCCGACAGCTTGTTGCGCCGCACCGTGCCGCGCGTGGTCGCGAACATCACGTCGAGCTGCGCCCAGGTCTTCTCGTCCTCGGGCAGCGGCATGATCGTCGTGATGGTCTCGCCCTGCTCGAGCGGCAGGATGTTGATCAGCGCC
>DATBZM010000020.1:0-8892 GCA_036513175.1 Xanthobacteraceae bacterium
GCCGGCATCGGCGAGCGCCGAGGCGGCAGTCAGCCCGATGCCGCGGCCGGCGCCCGTCACCAGCGCGCGCCGACCGTCGAGGCGGAACGAGGGGGTAGCGGTCAGGCTGACGCTCATGCGGCGGTTCCGATCCAGAAGCGATTGGTCGCAACCGGCGCAAACCCGAACCCGCGATAGAGCGCGAGCGCCGGCGCGTTGGCCGCAACGACCTGCAGCGCCAGCGTGCGCACGCCGTGCGCGACTGCCCATGCCTCGATGCCGGCGAGCACCGCATCGGCGCCGCCTTGCCGCCGCGCCTCGCCGCGTGTCGCCATGCATTCCACCACCGCGAATGCCCCGTCGACAACGCAGAGGCCGCTCGAGATCACCTGACCGCCGCGCCGGCAGGCAAGCCACGCGCACGGCC
Organism: Xanthobacteraceae bacterium; assembly: GCA_036513175.1. GTDB lineage: Bacteria > Pseudomonadota > Alphaproteobacteria > Rhizobiales > Xanthobacteraceae > JAVDCA01. The sequence goes on from DATBZM010000020.1 coordinate 407, forward strand.
GCGGGACTGCGTCGAGAATTTTCGCATTGATGGCGCGCCGGCTCTCCGTGACCGCGGCGAGATAGACCTCGCGCCATTGGGCATCGGCGCGATCGGTGACGCTGACGTCCGCTGGCGGTTCGCGCGCTGTCGCCGGCTTCGCCATCGTGATCGTTGTCTCGCCTTCGACATAGCCGCGCGCCTGCAGCAGGCCGGTGAGCCCGGGCGGCGCCGTGAGATCGAAGGTATGGAAGCGCGCGACGGCGCCGCGCGCACGGTAGCGCGCCTCGACCTCGTCGAGCGCCGCAACCGGATCGTCACCGCAGAACCGCACGGTCGAGACCGAATTGGCGCGTTGCGACCCGCCGCCGGAATAGCGCCAGAGCCAGCCGTGCACATCGGCGGTTTCCAGCGCCGGCCACGCCCGCACGTGCAGGCGCTCGATCGCTCGCAGATCCGCGGCGCTCATCCGCGTCGGCGTCTGCTCGCACGTCACCGTCTCGCCGCCCCGGGACGACAAGCCTCACTCCGCAGCTTGCGCGTAGCCGACGTTGCGCCGGCCGTAGCGGCGCACGCGCACGTTGGCCTGCTCGGCGTGGCCCAAAAAGCCCTCGAGCACGCACAGGCGCGAGCAGTATTCGCCGACCATGGCGCTCGCCTCGTCGGTCAGCACCTTCTGGAACGTGCAGGTCTTCAGGAACTTGCCGACCCACAGCCCGCCGGTGTAGCGCGCCGCCTTCTTGGTCGGCAGCGTGTGGTTGGTGCCGATCACCTTGTCGCCATAGGCCACATTGGTGCGCGGGCCGAGAAAGAGCGAGCCGTAGTTGACCATGTTGTTCAGGAAATAATCCGGGTCGCGCGTCATCACCTGGACGTGCTCGGAGGCGATGCGGTCGGCTTCCTTCACCATCTCGTCATAGCCCTCGCACACGATCACCTCGCCGAAATCCTCCCACGCCTTCTTCGCCGCGTCGGCCGTCGGCAGGATCGACAAGAGCCGCTCGACCTCCGCCATGGTGCCGCGCGCGAGCTTTTCGGAATTGGTAAGCAGCACCGCGGGCGAGGTCGGGCCGTGCTCGGCCTGGCCGAGCAGGTCGGTTGCGCAGATCTCGCCGTCGACGCTGTCGTCGGCGATGATCAGCGTCTCGGTCGGGCCCGCGAGCAGGTCGATGCCGACGCGGCCAAAAAGCTGGCGCTTGGCCTCCGCCACATAGGCGTTGCCCGGCCCGACGATCATGTCGACGCCGGGGATCGACTCGGTGCCGAGCGCCATGGCGGCGACCGCCTGCACGCCGCCGAGCACGAAGATCTCGTCGGCGCCGCCGAAATGCATCGCCGCGACGATCGCGGGATGCGGCCCGCCGCGGAAGGGCGGCGCGCACGCGATGATTCGCTTGACGCCCGCGACCTTGGCGGTGACGATCGACATGTGCGCGGAGGCGACCATCGGGTAGCGCCCGCCCGGCACGTAGCAGCCGATGCTGGCGACCGGGATGTGACGGTGGCCGAGAATGACGCCCGGCAGCGTCTCGACCTCGAGGTCGCGCATCGTCTCCTTCTGCTTCTGTGCGAAGTGGCGCACTTGCGACTGCGCGAACTTGATGTCCTCGAGGTCGCGCGTGCCGACCTGGGCGATCGCCCTGTCGATCTCCTCGTCGGTCAGGCGAAAGCTCTGCGGCTCCCAGTTGTCGTACTTCTTCGACAGGTCGCGCACCGCCGCATCGCCGCGCGCCTCGATGTCGGCGAGGATGGTCTCGACCGTCTCGCGCACCTTGGCATCCGCCGCCTTGATGGCGCTCGCATCCATTCCGCGCTTGAGGTGGCGGGCCATGGCGTTCCTCCTGTATTCCAATCGCCGAGACATTTGCTCCGCGACAGCGTCAGCGGGCTCGGCTCAACTGCGTTTTAAGCGAATGACCAGCGGTGGCAATCCCTCTCGCGGCACTTCACCCATCTAGTATCCCATGGGGTCGTACGTGAAGATCGTTGCATGTCCGCCCTCGTCACGGAATGTGATGTCGTGCCCGTGGGTCTGCCAATTCGTCCAGGCCGGCAGCAACATCTCGTTTCCTGGGCGCTCGGATCTCTGTTGGTCCTCGTGCGGTCGACTCACGCAGCGCGGCTCCATGCCGACCCCGTTCGGGACCGATATCTCTGCTTTGTCATGCTGATCGATGCGGACGGGACGCATGGTCAGGAACGCATTGCAGACCGAGTCGGTCTTGACGTCGGTGAGGGTCCAGCTTCCGGACAATAGGAACGAAGCGAACGGCTCGGGTTCAAGTTGTATGAGCCGATACCCCCGGCTTTGTCCGACACCCACGAGCGACGTCAGATTTGCCGTGTCGAATGTCAGAAGCGGCTCGCCACCTTGCCGCGTTAATTGAAAAATCCCTCCGGTGACCGCGTAGCCCCTGATTTGAGTAACCGGCTCATCGAGCGCAAGGCACTTCTCGGTGAGGGGGATGCCCGAGAGCCAGAAAACGAGCTCGCAACTTCGGCCTTGCGGATCAGTCAGGAGCCAGTGTCCCTGCAGGTCCAACTTGACCAATTCCGAATTGTCATAATGATCGCGGCGCAGGCTCGTGCACATGTAGTTCGCGGGGCCGCAGTACACCGCGGTGCAATAACCGGACACGCACCGGTTGCAGCCGTCGGTATAGGCAAGGCAGACTCTGTAGACCGTATTCAGGAGAGCCTGACAGCTGACAAGCGTTCGCTCGCACGCCAGCGAGGTGCTCGTCGGCTGACAAAGTGGTTCGTCGTTCGCCGTCGGCCTCTGGCAGGCCACACATCCGTCGGTCCATTTTGCGCAGTAGGCGTCGCGATATTCGCTCGCTGCGACCGTCCGCGGCGTCTGCGTCGTCTGCCGCTCGCTGGGAAGAATAGGTCCGGAGATTGCGACCTGCGCCAGAATGGGTGACCCTGACGCCAGCATGGTGACGAGGAGAGCCGCGACTGCAATAGACCCGCGTGCGCTGGCCATCGGGCACCTCCTCTATTTTCTTGGTTTTGTTTGGCACTGGATTGGGGCGCCCGTTGGCCCTTCTTTTATTCATCCTCGCCGGCAAGATGCGCCCCGGGACCCAGCGCGAGGCGAAGTCGGAATTTATGGCACCCGATCCCGGATCAGGCGCTACGCGCCGTCCGGGATGGCCGCTGCGCGGTCACTTGATCGCCTGCGGATTGATCGGCGAACCCGTCGCTCCGGTGATGATCAGCGGCGGGCCGCAGAAGAAGAACTCGTAGACGCCATCCTCGGCGCAGTCCTCGGCGAGCTCCTTGAGATAGAAAATCTCGCCCATGCACAGGCCCATGGCCGGGATCACCACCCAGTGCCAGGGCTGGTTGGCTTCCTTGGTCTCGTTCGGCCGCACCTCGACGCCCCAGGTGTCGGTGCAGATCGCGGCGATCTGCTTGTCCTGGCACCAGTAGCAGTTCTCGAACTTGACGCCCGGCGCGTCGCCGCCCGCATAGCCGCCCCAGTCCTTCTCCTCGTGGCAGCGCTCCATCTGGCCGGTGCGCACCAGCACGAAATCGCCCTTGTGGATATCTACGTTGGCGTCCTTGGCGCACTTGTCGAGCTCCTCGTTGGAAATGCTCTCGCCGTCCTTCAACCACTTGACGCCACGGAACCGCGCGATGTCGAGCAGCACGCCGCGCCCGACCATCTTGCTCTTCGAATGCTCGATGCCGAGCACCGAGAGCCCGCGCGAGTCGATCAGCTTGGCGTCATAGCCGTTGTAGGCCTTGTCCTCGTAGAAGATGTGGCCGAGCGCGTCCCAGTGCGTCGCGCCCTGCACGCACAAGGTCAGCGTGTCGTCGGCGTAGCGGATCTTGTTCCAGTCCTGCTGGCCGGCGATCGCGTCGGTGCCGGTCGCGAGCATCTGGTGGATCGGGTTGAAGCGGCCGCCGAACAGGCCGGTCTGCGGCCCGGTGCGGTCGAGCGGGATGCCGAGCGCGAACACCTTGCCGGTGCGGATCAGGCTCGCCGCCTTGACGATGTCCTCCGGGCTCACATGATTGAGCGTGCCGACCTGATCGTCCTTGCCCCAGCGGCCCCAGTTGGAGAGCTTCTTCGACGCTTCCTCGATCGCGGCCTTGCCGACCTTGATGTCCATCAGCCCGGTCTCCTGTGTAACTTCTTCGGTGTCCGCCGGGGTAGCGCTCCAGCGCACATATGACAATGCGAGGATTGTGATAACTCTCAACGATTTCGTCCAACCAAAATTTACGGTAGCATAGCAGGTAAGAATACGGGGAGTTTGCTCCGATGCGGCCTTTGACCATCCGGAATGTCGACGAAGCCATCGTTCGCAAGCTCCGGTCGCAGGCTGAACGATCTGGTCGAGGTGTCAATGACGAGGTATGCCGCATCCTCCGGAATGCGGCGGCCGAAGAAGATCGGCCTATGGTCGAACTCGAACGCATTCATCGATCGCGGCGAGCAGCGACAATGCGCAGGCGCCCAAAATCGGCGAAGACGTAGACAGCCAATCCCCCAGGCCCGGCTCAAATACGCTTGAGCGCCTTCAGCACCACGTCCGGCGTCAGCGGAATTTCCGTGATCGTCGTCGCCCCGAGCGGCCGCAAGGCATCGTTGACCGCGTTGACGACGCAGCCCGGCGCGCCGGCGGTGCCGGCTTCGCCCGCGCCCTTGGCGCCGAGTTCCGAGTCGGCCGTGGGCGAGACCACGTGGCCGACCTCAATGTCCGGCATCTCGCCTGCCATCGGCACGAGGTAGTCGGCCATGTTGCCGTTGAGGAGCTGCCCGCGCTCGTCGTAGAGGCAGTGCTCGAACAGCGCCGCGCCGATGCCCTGCACCACGCCGCCGCGCACCTGCTCGTCGACGAGCTGCGGGTTGATCACGGTGCCGCAATCCTCGACGCACCAGTGCTTGAGCAGCGTAATGAAGCCCGTGTCGGTGTCGACCTCGAGCCAGCTCGCCTGGACCCCGTTGGTGAACGCGAACGGCCAGGCGCGCGGGACATAATGCCGCGTCGCCATCAGCTCGGCCTGGAAGCCGGGCGGCAGCGTATCGGGCCGGAAATAGGCGATGCGCGCCACCTCGTCGAGACCGAGCCGCTCGCGCCCAGTGCCGGCGTCGACCACGATGCCGTCGCGGATGTCGAGCGCTTTCGCATCCGCCTGCAGGATCGAGCCCGCGACCGCGAGCACGTTCGCCCGCAGCGCCTTGCCGGCCTGCCAGGCCGCCTCGCCGCCGATGCCGGCCGCGCGCGACGCCCAGGTGCCGCCGCCGTAAGGCACATTATCCGTGTCGCCCGTGATGACGCGCACCTTCTCGATCGGCACGCCGAACGATGTGGCGACGCATTGCGCGATCACCGCTTCGGCGCCCTGGCCCTGCTCGGTGACGCCGCTCGCGACGAAGATCGCGCCGGTCGCATCGAGCCGCACCGTCGCACCGTCCTGCGCCGTGATGCGCGCACCGCCGACGCCATAGAACGCGGCCGACGGGTTGGTCACCTCGATGAAGCTCGCGAAGCCAATGCCGCGGTAGGTGCCCTGCTGGCGCATCCGCGCCTGCTCGGCGCGCAGCGCCTCGTAGCCCATCATCTTGACGATCTTGTCGAGCGAGGCGTGGTGCGACAGCTGCTCGAACCGGAGCCCCGCCGCCGAGGCGCACGGATAGCCGTCGTCGGGAAAGAGATTGCGCCGGCGGATCTCGACCGGATCCATGCCGATGCGTGCCGCCGCCATCTCGACCAGGTTCTCGGTGACCGAGGTTGCGATCGGATGGCCGACCGCGCGGTACTGGCACATGACATTCTTGTTCTGGAAAACCACGCGCGCCCGCGCCCGGTAGTTCGGGCAACGGTACGGGCCGCCCACCAGGTTGACCACTTGATTGGCCTCGATGCCCGACGTGCGCGGATAGACCGAATAGGGCCCGATGCCGGTGAGGTCGTCGATCTCGAACGCCGTGATGGTGCCGTCGCGCTTGATGCCGATCTTGGCGTGCACGCGGTGATCGCGCGCGTGGATGTCGGTGACGAAGCTCTCGATCCGGTCGGCGACGAATTTTACCGGCCGCCGCAGCAGCTTCGCCAGCGCGACCGTTGCCATCTCGTCCGCATAGGTGTGCACCTTGATGCCGAACGAGCCGCCCACGTCCTTGGTCAGCACCCGCACCTGGTGCTCCTCGAGCCCGAGATGCTTGGCGAACAGGTTCTGCATCATGTGCGGCGCCTGCGTGCCCTGGTAGACGGTGAGGCGCGTCTCCCCCGGATTCCAGTCGGCGACGATGGCGCGCGGCTCATTGGTGACGCCGGTGTGGCGGCCGAAACGGAACGTCGTCTCGATGATCTCGTCCGCGTCCTTGAAGGCCTTGTCGACCTCGCCCGCCTCGTGCTTGCGCTCGAAGGTGAGATTGTCGCCCAGCGAAGCGTGGATTACCGGCGTGCCCGGGTCGAGCGCGGTCTCGGCATCGGTGACCGGGACGAGCTCCTCGTAGTCGACCGCGACCAGCTCGCACGCGTCCTCGGCCTCCGCGCGCGTTCGCGCCACCACGGCGCACACCGCTTCGCCCTGCCAGCAGGCGCGCTCGACCGCGATCGCGTGCTGCGGCGCCGACTTTATCCCCTTGAGATGCGTGAGCACGCCGACCCACGGCGTGATGACCTCGGCGAGCTCGGCGCCCGTGACCACCGCGATCACGCCCGGCGCCTGCTTCGCCGCCGCCGTGTCGACCGCGCGGAGGCGCACATGGGCGTAGGGCGAGCGCACGAAGGCGACATGCGCCATGCGCGGCAGCGTCACGTCGCTCACATATTGCCCGCGCCCCTGCATGAGCCGCGCGAGGTTGGGTCGCGGCACTGAGCGGCCGATATAGGAGTTCGGCCGGTCGAGCGCGCTCAGCGCGGAGGGGACGTCGTCGCTGACCTTCACGGCCATCCTCCCGCCCGCGCGCGGGCCACCGCCTCGACCGCGTCGATGATCGCGTGATAGCCGGTGCAGCGGCAGTAGTTGCCGGAGAGATGCGCGCGGATCTGCTCGCGGCTCGGCACGCCGCCTTGCGCCAGCAGCGCGGCGGCGGTGAGCAGCATGCCGGGGGTACAGAAGCCGCATTGCAGCGCGTTGCGCGTGCGGAACGCCTCCTGCAGGTCGGCGATCGTCCCTCCGTCCGAGACGCCCTCGATGGTCTCGACCCTCGCGCCGTCGCACTGCACCGCGAGCGTGAGGCAGCCGCGCACGATGGCGCCGTCGAGCCGCACCGTGCAGGCGCCGCACACGCCGTGCTCGCAGCCGACATGGCTGCCGGTGAGGCTGAGGTCCTCGCGCAGGAAATCGACCAGCGTCTTGCGCGCATCGACGCGCTCGCGCACCGCTTCGCCGTTGACGGTCAGCGCGATGTCGTGGAAGCGCTCGGTCACGATCGCGGCTCCGCGAGCTGGGCGAGGACGCGCTTGAGCAGCACGTCGGCGAGATGCCGCTTGGCCGCGCCCGACGCCTGCACGTCGCCCTGTGGGTCGACATCATGCGCGAGCGCCCCGACCGCATCCTCGCCGCGCTCGATCGCGTCTTCGGCGGCACGCGCCCGCACCGGCGTCGCATCGACGCCGAAGAAGGCGAGGCGGACGTCCTCGATCGCCTTGCCGTCGGCGCGCGCGGCGGCCGCAAGCCCGACCATCGCGTAGTCGCCGTGCCGGCGGGCGAGCTCGGCGAAGCCGTAGCGGCTCTCCGGCTGCGCGAGCGGAATGCGGATCGCGGTGAGCACGTCGCCGAAGCCGAGCGCGGTCTCGAACAGGCCGGTGAAGAAATCGTCGGCCGCGACCGCGCGCGTGCCGGTCGCATTGGCGATCTCGACCTCGCCGCCGAGCGCCAGCAGGCAGGCGGGCAGCTCGGCCGCCGGGTCCGCATAGGCGATCGAGCCGCCAATGGTGCCGCGATTGCGGATCGCCGGATGCGCGATATGCGGCAGCGCGAGCGCGATGAGCGGCGCGTGGCGCGCGATCTCAGCCGAGCGTTCGGCCTGCGCGTGGCGCACCAGCGCGCCGATCTTCAACCGGTCGCCCTCGACCGAAATGCCCTTGAGCTCGTCGATCGCGTTGATGTCGATCAGGAGCTTCGGCGCCGAGAGCCGCATGTTGAGGGTCGCGATCAGGCTCTGGCCGCCGGCAAGCAGGCGCGAATCCGCATATTGCGACAGCAACGCGATCGCCTCGTCGAGCGATCGGGCCTTGGCAAAATCGAATGGCGCCGGCTTCAACGCGCGTCCTCCCGCCGTGTTATTGTCATTGCCGCCATTGTGGCCGAGGAGCCGTGGGCGTCAATGGCGGCAAATCCGCCCGCCTGACTGGCTCGCTCAGAGATTGAGGGGAATGTGACATGCCGGGAGAATTTTCCAGCAAGATCGTCGTCGTCACGGGCGGCAGCCGCGGCATCGGCCGGGCGATCGCGGTCGCCTTTGCGCGCGAAGGCGCGCAGTGCGTGCTCGCGGCCTCGTCGGCCGAAAACCTCGCGGCGGCCGCCAAGGCCGTGGCGGC
>DATBZM010000021.1:0-10205 GCA_036513175.1 Xanthobacteraceae bacterium
ACCGCCTCCGATGCGCTGTGGGCGGGGCTTCCGCTGATCACGTGCATGGGATCGACCTTCGCGGGCCGCGTCGGCGCGAGCCTGCTGCATGCGGCCGGGCTGCCGGAGCTGGTCACGACGTCGCTGGAAGATTACGAGACGCTGGCCCGCAAGCTCGCGTCGGACCCGGCCATGCTTGCGGCAACCAGGGCGAAACTCGGATCCAATCGATCGACCTGTCCGCTTTTCGATACCAGGCGGTTTGCCCGGCACATCGAGGCGGCATTCGCGGGAATGTGGGAGCGCCACCGGTCAGGCGCGCCGCCGGAAAGCTTTTCCGTCGAGCCGTTGGCGTAATCAGGACGTTGCGGCCGAACAGCGGCGGGAAGCTCAGAGCCGGATTGAACCGATTTCGCCGAACGGCGTGGCTCAGCCGAGCAGCGGCGGCAAGCGCCGCGCCGGCCAGGCGGTCGCCACGTCATACGCGTGGGCGAGCTGCAGGCAGGCGAAATCGGACTGGTTCGGCGCGACGATCTGGATGCCCATCGGCAGGCCCTGCGCGTTGAAACCGGCGGGCGCCGCGAGCGTCGGACAGCCCGACATGGTGGCCGGCAGCACGCCCTTCATCCACTCGTGGTAGGTCTCCATCTGGCGTCCCGCGATCTCGCGCGGCCAATGCAGATCGACGTCGAAGGGGAAGAGCTGCGCGGTCGGCAGAATCCAGTAGTCATAGGTGGCGAAGAATTTGCGCACCGCCTGATACCATTCGGTCCGCACCACCGATGCCGCCGTGATGTCGAAGGCCGTGAGCCGGAGGCCGCTTTCGACCTCGAACACCGCCTCGGGCTTCATCAGCGCGCGTTTTTCCGGGTCTCTGTAATAGGCGAGCAGGTTGCCCCCGCTCTGCCAGGCGCGCAGCGTGCGCCACGCCCGCCACATCGCCTCCACCGGATAGTCCGGCACGGCCTCCTCGACGCGGCAGCCCATCGCCGCGAAGGTCTCGAGCGCGTCCTTGCACAGCTCGAGCACGCCTGGCTCGTAGGGCAGATAGCCGTTGAAATCGCCGGCCCAGGCGAGGCGCGTGCCGGTGAAATCCCGCTCCAGAGGCGCACGGAATCGCGCGCCGTCCCCTGCCATCGACAGCGGCGCGCGGGCGTCGTGGCCGGCCTGCACCGACAAGAGCAGCGCGAGATCCGCGACGTTGCGCGCCATCGGCCCGAGCACGGTCATCGATGGCAGAAAGGCGTCGCGCGCGTCGGTCGGGACGAGGCCGTGACTGGTGCGGAAGCCGAAGACGTTGTTCCAGCCGGCCGGATTGCGCAGGCTGCCGCCGTAGTCGCTGCCGTCGGCCACGGGGAGCATGCGCAGCGCCAGCGCGACCGCGGCGCCACCGCTGCTGCCGCCGGCCGAGCGCGTCTGGTCATAGGCGTTGCGGGTCGCGCCGTAGACCGAGTTGTAAGTGTGCGAGCCGAGGCCGAATTCGGGCGTGTTGGTCTTGCCGATGAAGATCGCGCCCGCCTGGCGCAGCCGTCCCACCATGATGCTGTCGGCGGGCGGGACGAAATCCGCGAGGATGCGCGAGCCCATGGTCATCGGCATGCCCTTGACGGGCACGAGATCCTTCACGGCGAACGGAAAGCCGTGCAGCGGCCCCGTCGGCGCGCCGCGGGCAATCTCGGCGTCGCGCTCGCGCGCCTGCGCCAGCAAGGCGGCACGCTCCTGCAGCGCCACGATGGCGTTGACCCGCGGATTGAGCCGCTCGATGTGATCGAGATAGGCGCCCATGACCTCGACGCAGGAGACGCGCCGCGCGCGGATCGCGGCCGCCAGGCCGACCGCGTCCATCATGGCGATGTCCGGGGGGCCGGCCGCCGCCAACGCCGGCTGGCCGTCATCGAATTGGTTTGAAGTCACGGTCGGCATCGACATCAAAAGCGCCCTCGCGTCTTCCCGTTGCCGCGGAACCGACGCGCTTTGTAGAGCATTCACCGGCAGAACGGCACGCCGTTCTCGCCGCCCCGCGCGCGCCCCAATTCAAGGCTTGAGTGCTGCCGTCGACGCGCGGGTGCGGCTGTCGTGCCCCTTGAGCCGCTCGGCGAGGAGATGCAGGTCGGTGTCGCGAATGCCCTGCGCCTCGATTTCCGCAACCGTTGCCAGCACATAATCCGGATTGGCCCCCGAGCTGCCATGCCCCTGCCGCACGAAATGCAGTTGCGCGTCGAGATCGAGCCGGCCGGCATATTGCGCATGGCCGCGGTCGACCACATAGACGAGCGCGCGCACGCGCCGCTCCGGCCCGCCGGCGAGGAGCACGTCGCGCCAGGCTTCGCGGTAGACCATGGTGACCTGCTCGCGCGCGCGCAGATAGGCGATCGTCTTGCCGCGCAGAACCCGCTCGACCCGGTACGCGATGCCGCGGCAGGCGCCGCCGCGGTCGAGGCCGAGCACGAGGCCGGGCTTCTCCGGCGTGCCGCGGTGGACGAAGGAATAGACGCACAGCGCCCGGTGCAGCCCGATCAGCCGCGCCGGCGCGCGCTCGAGGTGGGCGAAGCCGGGGCGCCACATCAGCGAGCCGTAGGCGAACACCCACAGATCCTCGTCGGCGTGCTCGAAAGATTCCATCAGTGCAGACGCGACACGGGCGGCCTCGAACCCCGGCAGATCGTTCGCCTAACAGGCCAATCGGCCGGACGCAACCGCGAGGGCACATGTCGGTGAGCTATCGAACGTTCGACACTGCCGCCGCGGCACGCCCGCGGCGGCGCTGGCGCCTGCTGCTGCCGCTCGCGCTGGTGGTCGTGCTGGCGCTCGTCTGGACCGCCTTCTGGTTCTACGCGGCCGCACGCGCGCAGACCGAGCTTGCCGCGTGGAACCAGCGCGAGGCCGCGGCCGGGCGCGTGCTGAGCTGTGCCACCCAGGAATTCGGCGGCTTTCCGTTCCGCTTCGAGCTGCGCTGTCTCGCCCCCGAGCTTCGGCTCACCAAGGCGCACGTGTCGCTCAAGACCGCGGACATGCACGCAGCCGTGCAGGTCTACCAGCCGACCCTGGCGATCGCCGAGTTCACCGGCCCGCTCGACGCGGCGGACGACAACGGCCATGCGGTTGCGGTCGACTGGACGCTCGCGCAGATGAGCGTGCGCGTGCGGCCCTCGGCGCCGCCCGAGCGCGTCTCCCTCGTGCTCGACCAGCCCGCGGTCACCCGCAATGGCGGCCAGGAAACGGTGGCGCGCGCCACGCATGCAGAACTCCACCTGCGCGAGGCACCGCGCCTGGCGAGCGAGCCGCCCGCATTCGATATCGCGCTCGACCTCGCGCAAGCGCTCCTTCCCGTCGTGCCGCGCGTGCCGAACGCCCCGATCGACGCCACGCTCGCCGGCACGCTGCACGGCCTGGCCGATTTCTCGCCCCGCCCGTGGCAGCAGCTCCTGCGCGACCTGCAGGCGGCAAATGGCCGGCTCGACGTGGCGCAGGCGCGCATCCGGCAGGGCAATGTCCTGATGGTCGGCAACGGCACCCTGCACCTGACCGCGCGCGGCGCGCTCGACGGCGAGCTGCAGCTCACCGTCGCGGGCATCGCGGATCTGATGACCGCGCTCGGGCTCGACAAGGCGGTCGGGCAGGCCTCGCAGAACGCGCTCGACCGCGTGGCGCCGGGCCTCGATCTCAACCGCCTGCTCGGCTCGCACGGCAACGCGGCGCTCGCCACCATGGGTGCCAACATGCTGGGCCAACCGACCCAGCTGGAGGGCCGCGAGGCCGTGACCCTGCCGCTGCGCTTTACCGACGGCGCGGTGTTTCTCGGCCCGATGAAGGTGGGCGAGGTCGCGCCGCTATTCTAATTAGTTCTTCAGCGGGTAAATGCGGTCGTACTTGATCACTTGCGTCTGCCCGCCCGGACGGGTGTATTCGCGGGCGAGGACAAACTTGAGATCGGGCGAATAAAGATCGGTGTAGACGAATTGCGGGGGCACCGCGCTGCGCGACTCGCGGCGGTCGATGCGCAGCACGGCGTATTTACAGGGGCCGATGAAGAGGTCTTCCGGCTTGCGCACGTCGAGCTCGGCATAGAGGCGACCGAAATTCCCGTCGCTCTCGGTGACAAATTTTGCGTGCAGCTGCGCACCGGGCTTGAGCGGAAACAGCGTCTTGAGGTCGGTGCGCGGATCGAACTTGGTGCGCCGGCCGCGGTCCAACCGCTCAAGGATGAAGAGGCCTTCGTATAGCGTGGTCTCGAGCAGGGTCTCGCCGCCGTAGCGCGTCACGATGCGCACGACTCCCTGGTCGACGTGAAACACCTCGCTCTTCTGCGACTCGTTGCGCTCGACGACGAAGCCGTGCGCGCCTGATTGCGCGGTCGGGCAGTCCTGCGCCGCGGCCGGGCGCGCCGGCATGCACACGGCGCCGAACGCGGCCAGCGTCACGATCAAAAGGCGGTTTCGATGCGCGCGAAATGGACCGCGCGGTAAATCGCGCAAGGCGTGCCTCCCCTCGGCGTCGGGGAGAATAGCCGACTCAATATCCCTTCAACAACCGCTCGATGTAATCGAGCTCGAGCTGCGAGCGCGCCGTGTCGCCGTAGCGCTTGCGCAGCTCCTCGAGAATGCGGCGGGCGCGTTGCACGTCGGCCTCGAGCGGCACCTTCGAGCCGTCATCATAGCCGAGTGGGCGGTTGAGCGGGTCGGTACGGCTTTGCGCGCGCGGCCGGCCGGGCCCGCGCGGCTCGCCGGCGCCGCCGCCCGGCCCCTGGCCCATCTGCATCTGCTTTTCCATCTCCTGGGCGAGGTTCTGCGCACCCTTGCGCAGGGCCTCGAGGGCGCGGCCCTGGCTGTCGACGGCGCTGTCGGCGTTCTTGTCGCCGAGCGAGCCCTGCGCCTCGTCCATCGCGCCGCCTGCCTCGCCGAGCGGATCGGGCTCGCCGCCGTTCGGGTTGCCGCCCGGCTGCTGCTGCTGGCCGAAACCCTTCTGCTTGAGCTGCTCCATCAGCTTGTTGAGACGGTCGCGCAGCGCCTGCTGGTTCTTCTGCAGGTCGCCGAAATTGTTCTTGTCGCCCTGCTGGCCGTTTTGGCCGCGCTTCTGGCCGTTCTGCCCCGGCTGCTGGCCGCGCTGCTGGCGACGCTGGTCCTGCCCCTCCTTGAAGGTGCGATCGCGCAGCTGCTGCTGCTCGCGGATCATGTTGCCGAGCTCGTCGAGCTGGGCCGACATGTCGTCGTCGCCCTGATCCATCTGGCCCGGCTGCGCCATCTGGAGGTTTTCCAGCATCTGCTGCATCTCGTCGAGCATGGCGCGCGCCGCGTCCTTGGCGCCCGAGCGCGAGAGCTGCTCCAGCCGGTCGATCATGTGCTGCAGGTCGCGCTGGCTCAGCATGCGGCTCACGTTGGGGTCGAGCGGCCGCGCCATCTGCGGGTTCTTCTGCATCTGCTCGGCGAGCGCCTGCAGGAACTTGTCGAGCGCGGCGCGCAGCTGGTCGGTCAGCCGCTTGATCTCCTCGTCGCTGGCGCCCCGTTCGAGTGCCTGGCGCAGGTTCTCCTCCGCCTGGCGCAGCGCCGCCTCGGCCTCCGATACGTTGCCGTCCTCGATCTCGGTCGCCATCTCCCACAGGCGCTTGACGACGCCGCGCAGGTCGTTGTCGGTCTTCGCCTGGGCGAGGTTGAAGAAGATCGAGCGCAGGCCGAGATAGATCGGGGTTTCGGGCGTGAAGGTCTCGGGCGCCATCGCCAGCGCATCGAGCGCGATCAGCACGCGGTCGCGCGCATTGGCGTCGAGCGCGAGGTCGCGCCGCTGCTCGATCAGCGCGCGGGCGAGCGGCTTGAAGAACGGCCGCTGCGGCAGCGTCACGTCATAGGTCGGGCTGTGCCCCTCGTTGCCGGCGTCGTCGCGCGCGATCAGCGTCATCGCGACGGTCGCGCCCGCCCAGGGATGCTCGGTCAGGTCCTTGGTGGTCTCCCCGACGCCGTTCTTGGTGTGCGCCTGCGGCAGCGAGAGCGGGAAGTCGGGCGGGCCGAACAGCGGGCGCGGCGCGCTCGCCTGGTCCTTGAGCTTGAAGGTGGCCTTGGCTTCGGCGACGCCGTAGTCGTCCTCGAGCTTGTAGGAGAGCGCGAGCGCGCCGCGCGCCTGCGGCTCCGGCTCCTTGGTGAGCGAAATGGTCGGCGGACGGTCCGGGATCGCGTTGAACGCCCAGACGATGTCGTCGTTGGCGAGGCCGGAGAGCGTGGCGGTGCCGCGGTCCGTGACGGTGAAGCGGCGCTCCTCGGTGCCGGACGGCGCCTGCGTGGACTTGTCGGCGGGGATTTCCTTGAGCCCGCCGGTGACCGCGACGTCGAACTTCACCTGGCCGCTCGCGCGGATGATCAGCACGCTGTTGACCGGAACCGAGACCGCGGACGCCGCGGCGGGCGCGGGCTCGCCCGGCCGCACGCCGGGCAGGATCACGGGCGCCTTTGCGGTATAGGTCGGCGGAGAAACCCAGGCATCGAGGCGGAAATTCGGCGGCAGCACCACGCCCTGCCAGTCGAAGGCCGCCGCGATGCGGTGGAAACGCTCGCCGCCGGCCGCAAAGAAGGTCGCGACCACGAGGATGAGCACGAGCGCGCGCACCGCGAAAGGATCGCGCAAGGCGAGACGCGGCGCGGGGAGGCCGGCGCGCAGGTTGCGCACCTTGGCGAGGGCCTGCTCGACATGGGCACGCCACAGCGCCTTCGACCAGGTGTCGGTCTCGGGCGTCGCCATCTGGTCGGCGATCGCGGTCGCGGGCCGGTGCGCAAGCCCGGAGACCGTATCGAGCCGGCGCAGGCGATCGTGGCGGCTCGGGATGCGCAGGAAGAACGCCGGCAGCGTTGCGGCCGCGGCCAGCACCGCGAAACAAAAGAGAGCAACTGCCCGGCCCATCGGCGGCAGCCACAGCCACAGGCCGAGCCAGGATATGGCGAGGAAAAGGCCGACCGCCGTCGCGATCGAGGCGAGCGCCGGCCACAGCCGTTCCCACAGGATGACCCATTTGGCGCGCACCAGCGCGCGTTCGAGCGATGCAGTCGTCGCCTGCGGGTCAGGCCGCGGAGTGGTCGGGTCGGGCATCGATTCCGTCAAGCAGCTCTCCGGCCGATTCTCCGGCGTGTTGCGACGCAACATCCTATCATGATTGCGACATCCAGCCATCCCGACAAGGCCGAAATTGGCCCTTTCGCGGGATTTCACGGAATTTTGTGCACTCTCTCTGGGGCATGATCTTTTCCCAAAACCGGGGCCCACCCCCGATCACGTCGGGGGCAGGCTTTTCGCGATCATGCCCTACCTCAACCATGCCGGGAGCCGGTCGAGGGCAATCAGCTCCTCGATCTCGACGCGCGGCCGCACGATCGCCCATTCCGTACCGTCAACCAGCACTTCCGGCACCAGCGCGCGCGTGTTGTAGGTGCCGGCTTGCACGGCGCCATAGGCACCGGCCGACATGACGGCAACGAGGTCTCCGGGAGCGGGTTCCACGAGATCGCGGTCGAGCGCGAGGTAGTCGCCCGATTCGCACACCGGGCCAACCACATCGGCGCGAATGCGCGGCGCCCCCGCAGCCGGGCGCCGCACCGGCCAGATCTCGTGATGCGCCTCGTAGAGGGTCGGGCGCATGAGGTCGTTCATGGCGGCGTCGACGATGACGAAGGTCTTGGCGTCGCCGCGCTTGAGGTAGATGACGCGCGTCACCAGGATGCCTGCGTTGCCGACGATCAGGCGGCCGGGCTCGAAGATGAGCGTGCAGTCGAGATCGCGCGTGGCGCGCTTGACCACCGCCGCATAGGCGTCCGGATCGGGCGGCGGCTCGTTGTCGTCGCGATACGGAATGCCGAGGCCGCCACCGAGGTCGACGTGCTCGATGTGGTGGCCGTCGGCGCGCAGCGTGCGGACGAAATCGGAGAGCAGCGCGAAGGCGTCGCCGAACGGTGCAAGCTCGGTGATCTGGCTGCCGATATGCATGTCGACGCCGGTCACGCGCACGCCCTCGAGCTTCGCGGCATGCGCGTAGACCGAACGCGCGCGGCTGATCGGGATGCCGAACTTGTTCTCCGACTTGCCGGTCGCGATCTTGGCGTGGGTCCTGGCGTCGACGTCGGGATTGACGCGCAGCGACACGCAGGCGGTGCGGCCCTTGGCGGCAGCGATCCCGGCGAGGAGGTCGAGCTCGGGCTCGGATTCGACGTTGACGCACAGGATGCCCGCGTCGACCGCGGCCGCGAGCTCGTGCACGGTCTTGCCGACGCCGGAGAACATGATCTTGTCGGGTGGAATGCCGGCCGCGCGGGCGCGCATGAGCTCGCCGAGGGAAACCACGTCGGCGCCGGCACCGAGCCGGGCGAGCGTCGCGACCACCGCCTGGTTGGAATTCGCCTTCATGGCGTAGCAGACGAGCGCGCGCACGTCGGCAAACGCGCCGGCGAAGACCTTGTAGTGGCGCGTGATCGTCGCGGTCGAGTAGCAGTAGAACGGCGTGCCGACCGCGTCGGCGAGGGCGACGAGGTCGACGCCCTCGGCATGCAGCACGCCGTCGCGGTAGTCGAAGTGGTGCATTGGACGTCGCGGCCTCAAATTGAGCCTTCGTCGTGCCCGGCCATGGCCGGTCGAAGAATGGCGTCGTGGAGTTCACCCTTGGGCTTGCCGAAGGCAAGACCCGAGGGCTCGCCTATGTGCCGGGCATCCGTGTCGTGAGCAGGCTCAAGTCCAAAGACGTGGATGGCCGGGACAAGCCCGGCCATGACGGGTGGAAATGTCCCGACTGTTCTAGAGCCCCTGCGGCGAGGCGCCAAGCTTTTCGGCGCCCAGTCGGTGATGTCGTCGAACGCCAGCAGCGAAGGTCCCCCGGGCGTTGTGGATGCCCGCTATGAGCATTTCTCCCTATGACATCCCGCAAGAGCGCTAGGTAATTTGCCCTAGGGCCGTGTTGTCGTTGCATAAATCAATGGCCCGTTAGCATCCACTGCGATCTTCACCGACATCCCGAGGATGCCGCACCTCGTATCCGACCATTTTGGCACGCGATGGCCCTCCGCTTGAATTCCTTGTGGCCGCTGCGACGATCGCACACGATCCGCCGGACGCTCGTTCACATCGTGCTGGCTTGCATCCTGCCGGGTTGGATCGGCATCGCGGCCCTCATCCTGGGTATGCACAAGGTCTTGGAGGATCGCATTTCCCAAGGCGGGGTGATGACAGCGCAGGCGCTCGTGCTGGCCGTCGATCGAGAGCTGGCGACCGCGCGGGTGGCCCTGGAAATCCTGGCACCCTCCACGGAGTTGACTTCCGACGATTTCAGCGGATTCCAAAAAAAGGCAGCTGAGGTCAGCAAGCGATTTCCCCTCAACAATATCGTCCTGAGCGACAGATCGGGCCAGCAACTCGTCAACACGTTTTTGCCGTTCGGCACAAAGCTCCCAATCAACGCAAATCCGGCGGCCGACGCCGCCGTCTTCGGGAACGGCAAACCGCTCATTACAAACCTATTCCACGTAGGGGTCGCGGCGAGGCCACTGATCGGCATCAAGGTTCCGGTGTACCGCGATGGCGCGGTCAAGTACGTCCTTTCGATGGGGCTATTTCCCGAGGCCCTGCAAGAGCTTTTGAACAATCAAAAACTGCCCGCGGGTTGGATCGCCAGCATCTTCGATGCGGCGGGCATCAACGCGGCCCGCAATCTCAATTCCGAACGATACGTCGGGCAACCAGGTTCGCCGGCCTTGATGAGCATGATCGCCCGACAACGATCGGGGTTCCTGAAGACGATCTCGGTCGACGGTTTTCCTGTTTACTCGGCGTTCGCCCGATCCGAGAGCACGAACTGGACCGTAGCAATCGGCATTCCTACCGAGTTGGTGAACTCCCAGCTGTATGTATTCCTGTCCTTTAGCGTTGCGGGCGCTCTCATCCTTCTGGCAATCGGGATCGGATTTGCAGGATACAAGTCCAAGAAGATCGCGTATGCGATGCGGTCGTTGTTGCGGCCGGCGGCGACATTCGGAGACGCCGAGCGATCGCTTATTCCACTCTCGCAGATCCTGGAGATCGACGACGTGGGCCGCGAGCTCGAAGCCGCCATGCTCGTCCTGCAACATCGCACCGAGGAACGCGACCGGGCCGAGCTCGGCAAAGTGGCCGCCGAAAGCGCGGCCCGGCTCAAGAGCGAATTCATCGCAACCGTCAGTCATGAGCTGCGGACGCCGTTGACGGCGATCGCCGCCTCCCTCGCC
>DATBZM010000022.1:0-3250 GCA_036513175.1 Xanthobacteraceae bacterium
TCGACGGGCAGGATGTGCTGGAAAGCGGACTGACCCGGCCCGGCGCGGCCGAGACGGGCTGGCTCAACCGCGCGCTCGCGAGCCTCGCGCCGGCTGGCCAGGTGAATCCGAAGGGCCGCGAGGCCTTCGCGGTCGGGCCGATCACGCCGCTGGTCGTGCGCGGTGTCGCTCCGGTGATGTCGTGGACGCCGCCGCGCCTGCCGCCGCCGACCGACGACATGGTGATGCGCCTGCTCGACCTCTATCGCCACACCGATCCGGCGCTGGCGCATGTGTTGGAAGAGCGCATGGATCTGGCGACGATCGCGCGCGAGGGCGGCATGCTGCAGCCGCCGAAGCCGCAGCCGCCCGGCCAGCCGCCGCAGCAGGCGCAGGCCCGTCCGCCGGGCCCGCCCGTGCCGGGCGAGGCGCAACGCCGCTACTTTGCCGAAAGCGCCGGCGCGGCCGCGAAATTCCTCGCGCGGCCGGATGGCCCGCGCATCGGCGCGCTGTCGTTCGACGGCTGGGATACCCATGCGGCAGAGGGCGCCACCAACGGCCGGCTGGCGCAGCTGCTCGGCGCGCTCG
This sequence comes from Xanthobacteraceae bacterium, assembly GCA_036513175.1. Lineage (GTDB taxonomy): Bacteria > Pseudomonadota > Alphaproteobacteria > Rhizobiales > Xanthobacteraceae > JAVDCA01. The sequence goes on from DATBZM010000022.1 coordinate 568, forward strand.
ACGGCGCGCTCGGCGCGGTCGAGAGCGGCATGGGTCCGGCGTGGAACGAGACCGTGGTCGCGGTGATGACTGAGTTCGGCCGCACCGCGCGCATCAACGGCACCGAGGGTACCGACCATGGCACCGCGACGATCGCGCTGCTGGTCGGCGGCGCCGTCAAGGGCGGCCGCGTGATCGCCGACTGGCCGGGGCTCAAGGAGAACGACCTGCGCGACGGCCGCGACCTCAAGCCGACCACCGACCTGCGCGCCGTGCTCAAGGGCGTGCTGCGCGACCACGTGCGCGTCGACGAGAAGGTGCTGGCGAGCACGGTGTTCCCCGACAGCGCCGTCGCCAAGGCGATGGGCGGGCTGGTGACGGCGTAGTCCTGGGCCTCGTGTCCCGGGCGCAGCGCAGCGCGAAGCGGTGCGCTGCAGACCCGGGACCCACGGAGCTTTGCGAAACGCGCCTGGGCCCCGGATCGGCGCTGCACCACTTCGCGCTTCGGGCTACGTGCTGCAACGCATCCGGGGCGCGAGGCTTTTACTCCGCCGCGTCGACCCGCGCCTCTGGCTCCACATCGATGAAACCGCCGGACTGGCGTTTCCACAGCGCCGCGTAGTGTCCGCCGTGGCGCAGCAGCTCCTCGTGCGTGCCCTGCTCGACGATGTGGCCGTGGTCAACCACGACCAGGCGATCCATGCGCGCGATGGTCGAGAGCCGATGCGCGATCGCGATCACGGTCTTGCCCGCCATCAGCGTGTCGAGGCTTGTCTGGATCGCGGCCTCGACCTCGCTGTCGAGCGCCGAGGTCGCCTCGTCGAGCACCAGGATCGGCGCGTTCTTGAGGATCACGCGTGCGATCGCGACGCGCTGGCGCTGCCCGCCTGACAGCTTGACGCCGCGCTCGCCCACATGCGCGTCGAACCCGCGCCGGCCCTTCCAGTCCTCGAGGTCGGCGATGAACTCGTCCGCATGCGCGAGCCGCGCCGCCGTGACGATCTCGTCCTCCGGGGCGTCGGGCCGGCCATAGCGGATGTTGTCGCGGATCGAGCGGTGCAGCAGCGAGGTATCCTGCGTCACCATCGAGATCTGCGCGCGCAACGACTCCTGCGTCATGCCCGCGATGTCCTGGCCGTCGATGAGAATGCGGCCGCCTTCGAGATCGAAGAAGCGCAGCAGCAGGTTGACGACCGTCGACTTGCCGGCGCCCGAGCGGCCGACCAGCCCGATCTTCTCGCCCGGCTTGATCGCCAGCGAGAAGCGGTCGAGCACGCCGACCTCGCGGCCGTAGCCGAAGCGCACGTTCTCGAACGCGATGCCGCCCTGGCCGATCGCGAGCGCGCGCGCATCCGCGCGGTCGGCGAGCCGCAACGGCTGCGCGATCGTGATCATGCCTTCCTGCACGACGCCGACCTGCTCGAAGATGTCGGTGACCGAGAATGCGATCCAGCGCGACATGTTGGTGAGCTGGAAGGCGAGCGGCAGCACCATCGCGATGGCGCCCACCTCGACCTTGCCGAACCGCCACAGCAGCAGCGCGAGCGCGCCCGCCGCGAATACCAGGAACGCGTTGAGCAGCGCGAGGATCACGCCGAAGGTGGTGATCAGGCGTTGCAGCGCGAGGAACCGGCCGGTGTGGTACTCGACCGAGTCGCGCACATAGTCGTCCTCGTCGCGCGGCCGTGCGAACAGCTTGACGGTCAGGATGTTGCTGTAGCTGTCGACGATGCGGCCCATCATGGCGGAGCGCGCTTCCGACGAGAGCTTCGAGCGCTCGCGCATGCGCGGCACGAAATAGACGAGCAGCCCGACATAGCCCGCGAACCAGACCAGGATCGGGGTCGTCAGCCACCAGTCGGCCGCCGCCGTCATGATGACCGCGGTGGTGCCGTAGACCACGATGTACCAGACGGCCGTCACCGAGGCGACGAGGCTCTCGCGCAGCGCCGGCCCGGTCTGCATCACGCGGTTGGAGATGCGGCCCGCGAAATCGTCCTGGAAGAACGCCCAGCTCTGCCGCACCACGTGCCAGTGGCTCTGCCAGCGGATCAGGTTGGTGAACGGCCCGGCGATTGCCTGGTTGGTGACGAGGTAGCGCGCGAGCACGATGCCGGGCCGCGCGAGCAGCACCGTGAGCGTCATGCCGATGAGCCACGGCCAGGTGACGGCGAGGAAGCGGTCGGGCGCGATCTTGCTGACGAACGTGACGATGCGGCCCATGAACCACGGCACCGCGGTGTCGAACAGCGCGACGAACAGCTCGATGACGAACAGCGCGATCAGCAGGCCCTTCGCCTGGCGGGCGAAATGCCAATAGAACGCCAACAGCCCGGACGGCGGCTGCGGCCGCTCGGGCTCTCGGGTCGGATCGATGGTCGTCTCGAACCGGCGGAACATGGCTCTTTTCTATCGCATGCCCCGGCGAAGTGGCTACCGGTTCGCCGAAAAGGGCACGCGTAAACCGTGGCAACGACGCGAACGGCCGCGCGCCGCGCGGCTCGGCGCGGCGAGGGCCGTCTCATGTCGATTGAGCGGACGGTGCGTGTAGGCGGGATTCGTGGCCGGAGGATGGCGGTTTCGCCACAGGCACTGCGGGCTCCTTCTCCCCGCGTGCGGGGGAAGGTGGTGGGGGGCCTTTCGACAGGTTCCGACTCGCGGTGAAGCCCCCTCACCCCGACCCTCTCCCGCACGCGGGGAGAGG
>DATBZM010000023.1:0-7426 GCA_036513175.1 Xanthobacteraceae bacterium
AGTCGAGGCTCGGCCTCCGGCCGAGCGCCTCAGGGTGTCGGGAAGCAGCGTGCGTGCGCGCTGGGCGGGCGCTCTCGCATGCGTCCTCCTGCCCGCGGGTCTCCTGGTGACCTGGCGACATTGGCGGCTCGACTGCACGTATCCCGACGTGCGGGTCGTGCGGCGGCTGGCGCATGCGATCGGGCCGACCATAGGCAATGATCCCGCCGGGGTCGTGCATCCGACCGATGCGTCAGGCTACGATCACATGATCGACTATGAGCTGCATCGGCGGCTTGGCGCATCGGTCGGTACCGCGCGGGCCGATCGCGTATCGCAGCCATGGCTGATCGATCTCAGCGCAATCCGGCGAGACGATCTGCGCAAAGGGCTGGCCCCCGCGGCGGTGACCGTGAAGCGCCGTGTGGACGGAGGCTGGAGCTCGGTGCTCACGATTCTGTCCGGGCCGCCGCGGGCGTGCAGGTTCGCGGATCAGGACGCCGGGTAGGCGGCGCGAGGGCAGGGGGTGGCGCCATGCCGCCGGCCCTTCCGAAGTCCGGCGTGCACGGCCTTGTCCGGCCGGATGATGGCCTGCCGACGGCGCGCGGACCGCTCAGCTCTTTTGCAGATCGCTTTCCTTGACGACGCGATCGTGCGGCTCGCGCAGGCTCTTGATGCGGTATTGCGTCTCGCCACCGTCGTCGGGCAACGGCCGGACGATCTTGAAGTCGCCGTCCGCGGCGAAGCGCAGCGAGCTGCGCACGAGGCGCACGGTCTCGCCGGGATTAAACTGATTGCTCATGTCTATCTCCATCTTTCTCGGAGCAGGTCGAACGAAATGGCCGGCGCCGCCGGGCTCACAAGCCGAAGTGGCGCCGCGCCTGCAAGCAGGCCGCGTCGCCCGGCAAGCACGCCACGCAGACGTCGGGTCGTATCGGGTAGATTGAGCACGAGGTCGAGCGACCGACGACGCCGACCAGGGCGGCGCAGCGGGCACCCGTGCAGCGCATGCCGCCCTCGCCCTTGGCGACGAGCGCGGGCGGGATGCGCGCAAGCTGGGCGTCGCTTTCGAGCGAGAAGCGCGGCCAGTCGGCCGAATAGGAGCAGCACGCGCCGCAACTGCGGCAGATGTCGTCTCTTTGCGTCCAATCGCCCGTCGCGACGACGCCGGCCGCCGCCGGCTGCCGCGCCCCGGCGAACGCTGCCGTCTCCGTCGGGACGGCTTGCGCGGCCCGCGCGAGCGCGGGCCGCACTGTCTCGTCGGCGATCACAGAACCTGGATGGTGCCGACCGCCATCTTGCCGGTCTTGCGGTCTTCCTGGGTGTCGAACGAGACCTTCTGGCCCTCATTGAGGCCGTGCAGGCCGGCGCGCTCGAGCGCCGTGGCGTGGACGAACACGTCCTTGCCGCCATCGTCGGGCTGGATGAAGCCGAAACCTTTTTGACTGTTGTAGAACTTCACGGTGCCGTTGATCATGGAGATGTCCTCTCGCTGGCTTGGTTGCGTTTGAGCTCGTGCGCCGCGCAGACGCGCGGGTCGTTGGCTCGGTTGTCGATGTTCGGAAAGATTCTGAACCTCTGCCCAGCGCGAGGCGAGGCGACGGCCCGATGATCCGGCCAAATGTCGATAACCAAGTATATACGCCTGGAGCGGCACTTACAAGGCAAATGCCCGTTAACCGACCGTTAATCGTTAGCGCTCAGGGCATGACGCGAATACCGGAGTTGCCGTCGAACCGGGCGGATTCCGAACGGCGAAAGCGGATCGCGGGCCTATTACCGCGACGGATCCGCGAAATCAGCCGTATTGTGTGGACGCGGCCGGCCAAAAAGCCTAGCGTGATTTCATCGTTGAAGGTGTGAACGATGCGGCGGCGGCCGAGAGCGCGCTCTCGGCCGATCGGCCGCGATTGCGCTGATCGCCGTCGTGGCCGAGGACGGCTTTGCGCGTCGTTGCACGCCATGCGCCGCCTCGGTGGCGGACGGTTCCGCGATTGGTTTTCCCCCGCCGCTCATGCCGAAGCCGGCACGGCAGAAAGGCGCATGTCATGGACGATGAGGTCGTGGGCGACGCGATCATGGGAGACGCGATCACAGGCGACGCGCCGTCCGCGCGCGAGTTCGCGGCCTACCTGCCCCGTCTCGCGGCACCGGTCCGGATCGTCACCTTCGCGGACGCCCAGGTGTTCGTTCGCCGCTGGGCCATCCGCGACAAGGATCGCGCGGTTCGCGACCTGGTGCGGCAAATGGAACGGGCGAACAGCGCGGAGAACATCGACCGTGCCGTAAAAGAGCTGAGGCGAGAGCTCGCCGCGCGCGGACTGTTGTCTGCCCCGCAATCGCCGCGGCCGTAGACTCGGGCTTTGAAAGCATGGCGCTTCGTCGAGGCAGCGCCTCGGACGCGCCGTTGGCGTGTCGGGGACCTCGGCGTCGCCGGCATGATCGAAAAGGAAGGAACATACATTGCAGGTTTTCGTTCGCGACAACAATGTCGACCAGGCCCTGCGGGTCCTCAAGAAGAAGATGCAGCGCGAAGGCGTGTTTCGCGAGATGAAGCGCCGGCGTTTCTACGAGAAGCCGTCCGCGCAGGCGACGCGTGAAAAGGGCGAGGCGATCCGCCGCGCGCGCAAGCTCGCGCGCAAGCAGGCGCAGCGCGAGGGGCTGCTCCCCGCCCCGAAGAAGAAGCTGCTGCCGGGACGGCCGGGTGCGCGGCCAGGGGGGCCAGGCGGGCCGGGCGGGTCGGAAGCCGGCGCCGACGGGCGCCGCCCGCCGCAGCGGAGGTTCTAGCCGATGGGTCAGATCGCAGACCGCTTGAAGCGTCAACGCGGCGGCCGGGTCGAGAACGGCCACCACGAGGACAAGGGTTTCCGCGATCGGCTCAACGCCGCCGCGGAGGCCAAGAAGGCGTTGCTGGAAAAGTTTCGCGCCAAGGCCGGACCGGACGACCCGGCGGTGGCCGAACGGCAGGCGGCCCGCCAGGCGGTCAGCGAGGCGCGTGACGTGCGCGACGTCGCGCGCAAGGCCGCGCGCGAGGAGGATGCGGTGCGCCGCGCCGCCGAGGCCGAGCAACGCGCTGCCGACGCGGTGCGCGAGGCCGCCGCGCAGGCGGCCCGGGATGCCGAGGCGAAGGCCGAGACGGCGGCGCGCGACGCGGCGCTCAAGGCCGATCAGAAGGCCGCGCGCGATGCGCGCTATGCGGCGCGCAAGAAGAAGGGGTGAGGCGGGGTGGCTCGAGATCGCTGAGCGCGGCCTCGGTGTAGAGGACCTTCATCTACGGCGAAATTTCGCGAAGACCGCTTCGACCTGCTCGTCCGTGGCGAAGCGACCTTCCGCGGCGTCGCGCAATCCGCGGTCGATGCCTTCGAGCTCATAACGAAACAACGCGCGCGTCCCCGCGCCACGGTTAACGCATCCTCATTCGCGTCGCCCGAAACGCGCTGCCGCCGTGAAGGCTTCGTTGCATGACATCGTGCGTACATCGCAGCGGCGCAATCCTTCGCATGAGCGAGCATGAGCAGCATCTCGGCCATCGCGGTATCGGGAATGAACGCGGCGGCCCAGCGGCTCGACGTCGCCGCCAGCAACGTCGCCAACGCCTTCACGACCGGCGCGCTTCCGGCGGCCAACGGCGCGGTTCCGGCCGGCGAGCCGCAGGCCTATACAGCGTTGCAGGTCGATCAGGCCGCGGCGGCGGGCGGCGGCACGCAAGTGACCGTGACGGCGGCCAATCCCTCCTATGTCGCGGCCTACAGCCCGCAGGATCCCTTCGCCAACCAGGACGGCCTCGTCGCTGCGCCGAACGTCGACATGTCTCAGGAGGTGGTCGGCCAGATGATCGCCAGCTACTCGTTCAGCGCCAATGCGGCGATGCTGAAGGCCGGCGATCGCATGACCACGACGCTGCTCGACACGCTGGCGTGACATCGCTTTCCGTGAAACGCATTCCGCGCGGGTAGCTCCCGACCTCGTCGAGCGCGCCGCATAGTCGGCCATCGACGCCTTCGAGCTCGTTATGCGTCGGCTCGTATTCGGCCCCCTCGAGATTGGCGTCGATGTCGAGCACGACTGCGACAAATAATGCGGCTTCTGAGAATCGGCGCAAGCCCGCAGCAATCGCAGCAAGATCGTTAAAATCACCGCCACGCCAATACATAGATTGCAATTCGTGCCCCGGTTTCCCGCGAACGCACATCTGTCGACGGATGAGGTTGGAGCAGATGAGGTTGCGAAACAGTGACGCCGCCGTAGGCGTCAGGTTGCCGGGATCCCCACGTTCGTGAATAGGAATGACGTTATGGCCAAACGCCCCACACTCACCACCGACTCCGGCATGCCGGTTTCGGACAACCAGAACAGCATCACGGCGGGCCCGCGCGGCCCGGTGCTGATGCAAGACTTCTTTCTGCTGGAGAAGCTGGCCCACCAGAACCGCGAGCGCATTCCCGAACGCGGCCAGCACGCCAAGGGCTCGGGCGCCTATGGCACGCTGACCATCACGCACGACATCGCGAAATACACCAAGGCCAAGGTATTGCAGAAGGGCAAAAAGACCGAAGCGTTCATCCGCTTTTCGACGGTGGCGGGCGAGCGCGGCGCCGCCGACGCCGAGCGCGACGTGCGTGGCTTCGCGCTGCGCTTCTACTCCGAGGAAGGCAACTGGGACATGGTCGGCAACAATACGCCGGTCTTCTTCGTGCGCGACGCGCTCAAGTTCCCCGACTTCATCCACACCCAGAAGCGGCACCCGCGAACCAACATGCGCTCGCCGACCGCCATGTGGGACTTCTGGTCGCTGTCGCCGGAAAGCCTGCATCAGGTCACCATCCTGATGTCGGACCGTGGCCTGCCGCAGAGCTATCGCAATATCGATGGCTTCGGCTCGCACACCTATTCGTTCATCAACGCCAGGAACGAGCGGCATTGGGTCAAGTTCCACTTCAAGACGATGCAGGGCATCAGGAACTGGACCAACGCGGAAGCGGCGCAGAAGGTCGCGCACGACCGCGAGACCCATCAGCGCGATCTGTTCGAGGCGATCGAGCGGGGCGATTTCCCGAAATGGAAATTCTCGGTCCAGATCATGCCGGAAAGCGACGTCGGCAAGCATTGGTACAATCCGTTCGACCTCACCAAGGTCTGGCCGCACAAGGACTATCCGCTGATCGAGGTCGGTGTCCTCGAGCTCAACCGCAATCCGGAAAACTATTTCGCCGAAGTCGAGCAGGCCGCGCTTTCGCCCGCAAACATCGTGCCCGGAATCAGCCATTCGCCGGACAAGATGCTGCAGGCGCGCATCTTCTCCTACGCCGATGCGCACCGTTACCGGGTCGGGGTCAATGCGGATCAGCTTCCCGTCAACAAGCCACGCTGCCCGGTGCACACTTACAACACCGATGGCGCCATGCGGCTCGCCGGCAACCCGAACCCTGACGCCTACTATGAGCCGAACTCGTTCGACGGCCCGGTGCAGGACGAGCGCGTCGCCGAGCCGCCGCTGAAAATCTCGGGTGCTGCCGACCGCTACAATCATCGTGACGGCAACGACGACTACCGGCAGCCCGGCGACTTGTTCCGGCTGATGACCGCCGATCAGAAGCAGCAGCTCTTCCATAACTACAAGGCTGCGATGGACGGCGTGCCGGTCGAGATCGTCAAGCGGCAGATCGCCCACTGCCATCGGGCGGACCCCGAATACGGCGCCGGCGTCGCCAGGGCGATGGGCGTCGATGTCACGCCCGAGATGATCGCCGCAGAATAACGCTGCTTCGCTTCGCCGGCCGGGCGGCAGCTCCAGTGCCGCCGGTCACCCCAAGCAAGTCAACGCGCGGGGCGGGAGCATGCTGACCGGAGTTCGACAATGCCCAACCGAATCGCATCCAAGCTCGTTGCGGAGTTCATCGGCACCTTCGCATTGATATTCATCGGCGCCGGCGCCGCGGCCGTGGTCGGCGGCGGCGCCGGCCTGCCCGGCATCGGCGCGATCGCCTTCGCCCACGGCTTGACCGTGATGGCCTTCGTTTTCGCCTACGGCTCCGTGTCCGGCGCGCATTTCAACCCCTCGGTCACGATCGCGGTGCTCGCCGCCGGCGCCATGCGCGTGGGCGAGGCCGCCGGCTACATCGTCAGCCAGCTCGTTGGCGGGATCCTCGGCGCCTTGGTGTTGCGCGCCGTGCTCGGCGGTGCCGAGACCGGCCTTGGCACGCCGATGCTCGCGCACGACCTCGCTCTCGGTGCGACGTCCCTCACGGTCACTCCCTGGGCCGGTTACGTGATCGAGGCGCTGCTCGCCTTTTTCCTGTCCACGGTCGTGCTCAGCACGGCGGTGGCAGGGCGCGCCGGCAATCTCGCGCCGCTGGCGATCGGCGTGACCCTGGTCCTCAACATCATCATGGGTGGCCCGCTCACGGGCGCCGCCTTCAACCCGGCGCGGGCGCTCGGCCCGATGGTCGCGACCGGCAATTTCAGCGACGCCTGGCTCTACGTGACGGCCCCGATCGTCGGCGCCATCGTGGCTGCCATTGTGCACACGGGCCTCGCCCGGCTCGCCCAAGCCGGGATGGCGATGGCCGCCAGGACTCCGGCCGATTGAGTCCGAACTCAGCCCCTCGAAACAGGAGAACGCAAGATGGCCTCCAATTCCAATCGTGGCGTGGTTTACCTCAAACCCGGCAGCGTCGAAGTGCAGAACATCGACTTTCCGACCTTCCGCAATCCGGGCGGAAAGACGATCGATCACGGCGTCATCCTCAAGGTCGTCACGACGAATATCTGCGGCTCCGACCAGCACATGGTCCGCGGCCGCACCACGGCGCCGGCCGGCATGGTGCTTGGACACGAAATCACCGGCGAGGTGATCGAGAAAGGCCGTGACGTCGAGTATCTCGCCGTCGGCGATCTCGTGTCGGTCCCCTTCAACGTCGCGTGCGGCCGCTGCCGGACGTGCCGGGAGGGCGACACCGGCGTCTGCCTTCACGTCAACGGCGACCGCGCCGGCGGCGCCTATGGATATGTCGACATGGGTGGATGGATCGGCGGGCAGGCCGACTACGTGATGGTGCCGTACGCCGATTTCAACCTGCTCAAGTTTCCCGACAAGGCGCAGGCGATGGAAAAGATCCGCGATCTGACCTGCCTGTCCGATATTCTGCCGACCGGATTCCATGGCGCCGTCACCGCCAAGGTCGGCGTCGGATCGACGGTCTACGTCGCCGGCGCCGGGCCGGTCGGGCTCGCGGCCGCGGCGGCCGCGCGAATTCTCGGCGCCGCAGCCGTGCTGATCGGGGACATGAACAAGGAGCGGCTCGCGCACGCCAGGAAGGTCGGCTTCGAGCCGATCGACCTCACCAGGCACGACCGCCTGGGCGAGCTCGTCGCCGACGTCCTTGGCGTTCCTGAAGTCGACAGTGCGATCGACTGCGTGGGCTTCGAAGCGAAGGCGCAAGGCGCC
>DATBZM010000024.1:0-27994 GCA_036513175.1 Xanthobacteraceae bacterium
CGCAGTCCATCGCGGCGATATTGCTTGCGGGTGGTTTTGGTCCAAGACATGTTGTGCTCCCCTCGTCGAATCGCAAACACGAAGGAATCACAACAAGGGCCAAAATCACCTGTTTTCTTTTCGGTCAGCCTCTGAGGAGCCTTTCTTCGCGCAGCGAAGAAAGGCGTCTTGAAGGATGCGCCGAGGGCACATGTGGCGCCGCTTGCGTTCGTGGCCCATGGTTCGAGACGCACGCGCTCCGCGCGTGCTCCTCACCATGAGGACGCGAAGAACGATCAATTCGCCTCTTTCTTCGCGTCAGCCGGCGCCTGCCCCCCGATCTGCACCGAGTCCTTGGGCACGCAGAACGAAAACGCGATCCGGCTGCGCTCGACGTGATCGGAATCGAAGTTGCCGTGGACGTGGGTCGCCTGCACGCAGGCCTCCTCGCTCGGGAACTCGGGCCCCGGCACGACGGTGAGCTTCGGCGTGCCGCCGAACGCGATGGTCATCGCCACGATCACCCACATGGATTACCTCCCGCGGCTGTCTGTCGATCCGATTCAACGTGGAACCGCGCCCTCGAGTTCCCGCGGCCCCGAGCACGGCGGTCGCACCCTCTCCCCCGCTTGCGGGGGAGAGTTGGAGAGGAGGCGCCGCTTGCTCGGTGCCCGCAGTCCCGACATGCAACAAATTGGTTGCGCTTCACCTCGCCCCGGCCTATGTCGTCAGGCAACCCGGAGGTTGCGCATGCCCGATCGCATCGAGAAGACCATCGACCTCGCGGCGCCGGTCGCGCGCGTGTGGAAGGCGCTGACCGACCACGAGGAGTTCGGCAAATGGTTCCGCGTGCGGCTCGACGGCCCGTTCGTCGTCGGCAGGGTCTCGCGCGGGCACGTCACCTATCCGGGCTACGAGCACCTGCGCTGGGAAGCCGTGGTGCAGAAGATCGAGGCGGAGCGGCTGTTTTCCTTCACCTGGCACCCCTACGCGATCGATCCGCAGGTCGACTACAGCGGCGAGACGCCGACGCTGGTCGAATTCATTCTGGAGAAGACCGCGACGGGCACGCGCCTGCGCATCGTCGAGTCCGGCTTCGACAAGCTGCCGCCGCATCGGCGCGACGAGGCCTTCCGCATGAACGACCGCGGCTGGGGCATCCAAGCGGAGAACATCGCGAAACACGTCGATGAGAACGCGTAGCGGCGCGGCGGCGCTCAAGGCTCGTGCCGCGGCCTTCGCGGCGCTCGGCGACGCGACGCGCCTCGCGGTGCTGGCGCGGCTCGCGCAAGGGCAGCCGCAGTCGATTTCGCGCCTCACCGCCGGCACCCGCCTCACCCGCCAGGCCGTGACCAAGCACCTGCGCGTGCTCGAGGGCGCGGGCGTCGTGCGCCCGGTCCGCGTCGGGCGCGAGAGCCGCTTTGCGCTCGAGCCAAGACCGCTCGACGAGCTGCGCGACTATCTCGATCGCGTCTCGCGGCAATGGGACGACGCGCTGGCGCGGCTCAAGGCGCTGGTCGAGGAGTGAGCGCGGCCCATCCGTGCATTCGAAAACTCTGCGGCGGCGTCCCCTCCCCCGCTTGCGGGGGAGGGTCAGGGAGGGGGCAAGTCTACAAACGTCTGCGCAAGCGGCGCCCCCTCTCCCACGCAAGCGGGGGAGAGGGCCGCATAGGCAAGCGGGCGATCCGCGCATTCGGAAAACTCATCCATCGCGTGAGAAAGCTTCGTTTGAGTCGGGCGCGCCTGCGACGCATCTTGAGTCGAGGAGACGTGACGGAGCTGCACGATGAACGGTTTCCAACCTGTCGAGGCGATGCCGCGGTCCCGCGCCTTCGCTTTGCCGTCGGGCGAATCCGTGCTGTTGCGCACAATCCATCCGCAGGACGCCGGGACCTTGCGGGCCTATCTGCAGCGGCTGTCGCCGGAGACCCGACGCAACCGGTTCCTCGGCGCGGTCAATGAGCTTGCGCCGCGCGAGCTCGAGCGCCTCGCCCACTTGAATCGTCCAGGCGGGGTCGCGTTGCTCGCGTTCACGGGCACGGGCCGCGACGCCGACATGATCGGCGAGGCGCTCTGCGTGATCGCGCCGGGCAGCGCGCGCGGCGAGATCGCGCTTTCGGTCATGGACCCGTGGCAGAGCCGCGGGCTCGGCCAGCTGCTGATGCAGCACATCGAATGCCGGGCGCGGGCGTTCGGCGCGCGCCACCTGTTCGGCGAGGTGCTGCGCACCAATGCGGCGATGAAGGGGCTTGCACGCAAGGCGGGGTTCTCGATCGTGAGCCCGTTCACCGACGCCCGGTTGATCGAGATCGTGAAAGATCTGTCGCTGACGCCGCCAAGCTCCCTGTGCCGAGAGCAATTCGCGGAGCTGCCATCGATCGCGGCCTGAGATCGAGCGGGCGCGTCACATCCGCGCCGCGCGGATCGCCGCGCGAGCGCGGCCTGCGCCGTCCGCGGCCGACGCATCGCGCGCGACGAGCTGCCGCCAACCCGCTTGCCGAGCTGGGTTGCGGTTCGCATACTGCTATTCTGCCGCATAGGCGCCACGAAATCATGGATTTCTTCCGGCGCGAGCTGGCGCAGCAAACGACCGAGTGTAGCGTGATGCGTCAAGTCGGGGGGCGAACCGGTATCATGGCCTGCGCCCTTGCCGTGCCTCTCGCCGCATGTGCGGTCTACGCGCCCGAGCCGCTGGCCGACCGGCCCGATCTGCGACAAAGCGTCGCCCAGCTGGCGGTCGCCGCCGATCGCTTGCCGCTACGCGAGGTCGGATCGCATCGTTTCGACTTGCGGCGGCCTTTGGACATCGACGACGTCGCGATGATCGCCATCGCCCACAATCCCGATCTCAAGGCGGCGCGGCGGCGCATCGGCGTGGCGGAGGCGCAGGTCTTTGCCGCCGGCATTTTGCCCAATCCGCAGTTGAGTCTCGACTATGCCTTCCTGACCGGAGGCCCCGGCACCACCGACGCGGTGATGGCCGGGCTCGCGCAAGACGTGGTCCCGTTGCTCACCCTGTCCAGCCGCCGCGAGGCCGCGCGCGCGAGCGCGGCTAGCGTCGAGCTGACCGTTGCCTGGCTCGAATGGCAGACGGTAAGCCGCGCGCGAACGCTGTTTGTCGACGCGGTTTCGCTCGCGCGCCAGCGCCGCCTCGTCGACGAGACCTATCGGCTGCTCGATGCCCGCTATGAGCGCGCCGCGGCGGCCATGCGTCGCGGCGACCAGACGCTGCCGACGGTCACCAGCGATCTTGTCGCCATGAACGCGGCCGAGACGCAGCTCAATGAGATCGACCAGCTGATTCTCAAGAACAGGCACGACCTCAACGCGCTGCTCGGCCTCGTCCCGGATGCGCCTTTGCGCCTCGATGAAAATATCGCCTTGCCGGCGATCGACCTGACACGCCTTGCACCCGCATTGATGGACTTGGCGTCGCGCCGCCCCGACCTCCTCGCCCTGCGCATCGGCTACGAGGCCCAGGAACAGCAGGTTCGCCAGGCAATCATCGAGCAATTCCCCAAGCTCAGCATCGGATCGAACTTTGCGCGCGACACCACGGACGTGCGCAGCCAATCGATCGCCCTCACGGTCAGCATCCCGGTCTTCGACCGCAATCAGGGCAATATCGCGATCCAGGATGCGTCGCGCGAGCAGTTGCACGAAGAGTACCAGGCGCGCCTCGATGCGGCCTTTGGCGAAGCCAAGCGGCTGGTGACCGAGTTGCGCCTCCTCGAGAGCCAGTACGGCGCGAGCATTGCAAGCGTCCAGCGGTTGCGCGAGGCCGTCGGCGAAGCCGAGCCGGCGTTCCGCGCCGGGAACCTGGATGAACGCAGCTTCGTTGACCTGCAGACTTCGCTTCTCGCCAAGGAACTCGCGACCGCCAAGCTGGAGCAAGGCATTCTGCAGCAGCGCATCCTGTTGCAAACCCTGGTCGGCAGCCGATTGCCCGACCGTCACCACAACCTCCCAAGAATGCCGTGATCCGGATGCGAGTTATCCGGCCTGGCGCCGCCATCGGCATTGCGCTGATCGCCTCGATGGCCTTCGGCGCCGCCGATGCGCCCTCCGTCGAGGTCGAGACCATGGCGCTGCGGCAGCAGGAGTTGCGCGACATGATAACCGTCTACGGCACGGTGGCGGCGAGCGAAGAATCCATGATCGCCATCAGCTTTCCACATTCCGGGCAGATCGCGGCGTTGCCGGTTCGCGCCGGCGAGCAGGTGCGCACAGGCGACGCGCTCGTCACCATCACGGCCGACCCGGCGGCGCTGCAAAGCTATCAAAACGCCGTGGCCGGAATGAACTTCGCGAAGCAGGAGCTGGCGCGGCAGCAGACCCTGCGCGCGCAGCGCCTCGCCACCAACGCCCAGGTGGCGGCCGCCGAAAAGGCGGTCGCCGACGCAAGCGTCGCCCTGGAAACCGAGCGCAAGCTCGGCAACGACCAGGACACGAAGACGGCCACCGCACCTTTCGACGGTTATGTCGCGCAGCTGACGGCCGCGCCGGGCGATCGTCTGCAGCCCAACGTGGCGATCATGAAGCTCGCCCGCACGGATCACGGCCTGCGGGTGACCGCCGGCCTCAAGCCCGACGATGCCGCCCGGGTCGCGCCCGGTATGACGGCCGAGATTTCGCCGATCATGTCGCGCGCCGCGCAGCCGATGGCCGGAACCGTGCGCCAGATCAGCGGCACGGTCAATCCGGCCACGCGCCTGATCGACGCCTGGATCGACGTGACGCGCTCGGCCGGGCTTGTTCCCGGCACCTCCGTTGCGGTCGCGATCGTCCTGTCGAAGCATCGGGGCTGGGTCGTGCCGCGCAATGCCGTTCTGCGCGACGACCAAGGCAGCTATATTTTTCAAGTCGCCGATGACCGCGCGCGACGCGTCGACGTGCAGACCGGCATCGAGACCGATCAGGTCACCGAAATCTCCGGCAACTTCGATTCCTCGCTCGTCGTCGTGGTCGCGGGAAACTATGAGCTGCGCGACGGAATGGCGGTCCGCCCGGCGGCACCGGCCCGACGCTAGGCCCGCCGTCATGTTCACGGCCTGGATCGCCGCCCATCGCCGGTCGCTGCTCTTTCTGCTGCTGCTGCCGATCCTCGCCGGTCTGGCGGCCAGCTTCTCGCTGCCGGTCACGCTTTTTCCCAATGTCAGCTTCCCGCGCGTCCGGCTCAACATCGACGCGGGCGATCGCCCGGCCGAACAGATGGTGCTGCAGGTGACCGCGCCGATCGAGCAGGCCGTGCATAGCGTTCCGCACGTCACCGACGTGCGCTCGACCACCAGCCGCGGCAGCGCCGAAGTCTCGATCTTCTTCGACTGGGGCAACGACATGGTCGCCGCGACGCTGCAGGTGAATGCCGCGGTCGGCCAGATCCTGCCGCAGCTGCCGCCGGGCTCGGCGATGCAGACGCGGCGCATGGACCCGACCGTATTTCCCATCATCAGCTACAGCATGACGTCGCCTACGGTGCCGCTGACGCAGATGCGCGATATCGCGCTCTATCAGGTGCGGCCGCTGCTCGCCGGGATTCCCGGCGTCGCCAATATCGGCGTGTCGGGCGGTAACGATCAGGAATATCACGTGCTCGTCGATCCCGCCAAGCTGCAGGCGACCGGCGTGACCGTGGACGACGTCGCCAACGCGATCGGCGCGAGCAACGTGCTCGAGGCGATCGGGCGGGTCGAGGATCGCTACAAGCTCTACCTCGTGATCTCGAACGACACGCTGCACGGCGTGGACGCGCTGCGGAAAATCGCGGTCCGCACGAATGCGGACGGCGTGATCGCCGTCGGTGACGTCGCGACCGTCGAGCTGTCGACCGTACCGCAGTGGACGCGCGTCACCGCCGCGGGCCGCGACGCGATCCTGCTAAATATCTACGAGCAGCCGGGCGGCAACAGCGTCGAGATCGCGCGCGAGGTGCGCGCGCGCCTGCGCGATTTTCGCGGCCGACTGCCGGCCGGGATCGAGGTCGCGAACTGGTACGACCAGAGCGAGCTCGTCACCGCGTCGGCCGCCAGCGTGCGCGATGCGATCATCGTCGGGACCGTCCTTGCCGCCATGGTTCTCCTGGTTTTTCTGCGCAGCTGGCGGATGACGGTGATCGCCATGCTGGTGGTGCCGGCGGCTCTCTCGGCCACCATCGCTCTGCTCTGGGTCATGGACATGAGCTTCAACATCATGACCCTGGGCGGCATGGCCGCCGCCGTCGGCCTCATCATCGACGACGCCATCGTAATGATCGAGCACGTCGTCCGTCGCGTCCGCGAACGCCGCGCACCCGCCGAGGCGAATGCGGTCGCGTTGCCGGGCGGCGGCGTGCTGCGCGCCGCCGCCGAATTCGCCCGGCCCCTCGCGGGGTCGAGCGCCGCCACTGTCGTGATCTTCCTGCCGCTTGCCTTCTTGAGCGGCGTCACCGGGGCGTTCTTCAAGGCGCTGTCGCTCACCATGGCGGCAAGCCTGGTGTTCTCGTTCGTGATCGTCTTGCTCGCGGTGCCGCTCGCCGCCGAGTGGCTGCTCCGCGCGCCCGACGCCGAGCGCGAGGATGCGGGCCGGCTGCGCCGCTGGTTCGATCGCGGCTACGGCTGGGTGGCGACCCGCCTGATCCGGTGGCCTGCCGTGGTCGCGCTCGCCTTGGCGCTGCCGCTCGTCGCCCTCGGTTATCTCGCGTTCGGCCAGGTCGGCACCGGCTTCATGCCCGTGATGGACGAAGGCGGCTTCATCATCGACTACTACGCGGCACCCGGCACGGCCCTGTCGGAGACCGACCGCCTGCTGCGGGAGGTCGAGGCGATCCTCAAGGCGACGCCCGAGGTCGAGACCTGGTCGCGCCGCACCGGCCTCAGTCTCGGCGGCGACCTCAGCGAGGCGAACAACGGCGATTTCTTCGTCAAGCTCAAGCCCGGACCACGGCGGCCGATCTTCGACGTGATGAGCGAGCTGCGCGGGCGCATCGAGACCGAGGTGCCGGGGCTCAACGTCGAGATGGCGCAGCTCATGGAGGACCTGATCGGCGACCTGACCGCGGTTCCGGAGCCGATCGAGATCAAGCTCTTTGGCGACCAGCCCGACGTGCTGCTTGCGACTGCCCGCAAGGTCGCCGGCGCCATCGCCAAGATCCGCGGCGTCGTCGAGGTGCGCAACGGCATCAATCCGGCCGGCGATGCGCTCGACATCCGCATCGATCGCGTCAAGGCGGCTTTCGAAGGCATAGACCCCGCCGAGGCCACCCGCCTCGTCGACATCTATCTGCGCGGCCGGGTCGTGACGCAGATCCCGACATCGCTCAAGCAGATCGGCGTGCGCGTGTGGTCGCCGCCGAATGTCCGTGCCACCAGCCTCGATCTCGCCAACCTGCCGATCCGCGCGCCCGATGGCCATATTTTTCCGCTGCAACGGATCGCCAGCATCGTGGCGGTGAGCGGTCAGCCGCAGATCACCCGCGAAAACCTCCAGCACATGGTGGCGGTGACCGCACGGCTCGAAGGGCGCGACCTCGGCTCGGCCGCTGCCGATGTCACGCGCCTGCTCGACCAGGCGGGATTTCTCCCGGCCTCGGTTCGTTACGAGCTCGGCGGGCTCTATCAGCAGCAGCAGATCGCGTTTCGCGGGTTGCTGCTCGTCTTCGCCGCCGCCGCCGGCGCCGTCTTCGTGCTGCTGCTGTTTCTCTACGAGCGGTTCTCGGTCGCGATCGCGATCCTGATCATGCCCCTGCTCGCGACCTGCGCGGTGTTCATCGGCCTGTGGCTCACCGCCATTGAGCTCAATATCACGGCCATGATGGGCATGACCATGATCATCGGCATCGTGACCGAGGTCGCGATTTTCTTCTTCTCCGAATTCGACGATCTGCGCGCTTCGGGCATGCCGAGCCTGGACGCGCTCACTGCCGCGGGGCGCAACCGCATGCGACCGATCGCGATGACGACGATAGCGGCGATCTTGACCCTGCTGCCGCTCGCGCTCGCGATCGGCCAGGGCTCGGCCATGCAACAGCCGCTCGCCATCGCGATCATCGCCGGCCTTGCGGTGCAGCTGCCGCTGGTCTTGCTGGTAATGCCGGCACTCTATCTGGTCATCGACCGCGCCGTGGCGCGCCTGGCGCGACGCCGCGCATCAGCGACGTAGCCTGTCGCGCGCGCTCACATCGGCGCCGCGCAGATCGCCGCGCGGGCGCGGCCCGCGATGTCGGGGCATCCCGTGTCGCGACCTGCGCGCAACAGGCTCCCTGCCAGGCGATCGCGGCGCGCGACCGCCGCATCCACCAGCCGCGGGAACATCGCGTTGAGGCCCGACGAAACACGCGTTCGGGAAAGCCGATGTAGACGTCCTCGTCCCGCCGCCTGGCCACCTCGACGACGCGCGCCGCGACGCTGCCGGCGCACAGGCATGATTGGGAAGCATGCACGGGCGCGTGCCGTTCGGGAAGCGTCCGGCAACCTCTTCAGCGGCGCAAGCTCGCCAGACAGGCCTTGAGGAGAGCCAATAACGTTCTACGATGTCTTCAAAGGGGGCATTCCGTGAAGCACAGGCTGGGGTTCGGCGTTCTGGGCATACTCGCGACCACTGTCGTCACGGCACTGCTGATGTCGGCCGCGACGGCCTTTGCGCAGACTGACGAAATCCAGGTTTACGACGCCGAAATCGCGCAACCGGGCGTGTTCAACCTGACGCTCCACAACAACTACACGATCGATGGACTGAAGGAGCCGAGATTCCCCGGCGGGATCGTCCCCAATCATACGCTCAACGGCGTTCCGGAATGGGCCTATGGCGTCACCGATTGGTTCGAACAGGGCTTGTATCTGCCGCTCTACAGTGATGCAAGCAACCTCGGTCCGGCACTGAACGGCTTCAAGGTCCGCGAATTATTCGTCGTGCCGCATGCAGCCGATCGCACTTTCTTCTACGGCATAAACTTCGAATTCAGCTACAATGCCAAGCATTGGGACCCAGACCATTATACTTCTGAAATACGACCGATCATCGGTTGGCATTTGGGGAAATTCGATTTCATCGTCAACCCGATCTTCGACAATTCCTTCAAGGGGTTCAAGAATCTCGATTTCGCGCCGTCAGTGCGCGTCGCCTACAATCTGTCGAAAACCTGGGCGGTCGCCGTCGAAGAATACGCCGATTTCGGCGTGATTCAGCGCTTCCTGCCGTTCGATCAGCAGTCGCAGCAGGTTTTCGGCGTCATCGATTACAAGGGAGAGCCATTCAATGTCGAAGCCGGATTGGGGTTTGGGCTGACCGGCAGCTCTGATCGCCTGGTCGTAAAGCTCATGTTGTCACGCGATCTAAATAAACCTGTGGCGCCGTAAGGGCGGCCAACGTATTGGCGGCTCGCAAGTATTTATCAAGGGATTTCGATGGATTTCGCTCGCGCCTCCCGCGTCGCCGCCCATACGAAGAGCGCCGCCACGTCTGCATCGGCAGGACGGCAACCGGCGATGTGAACCTGACGGAACGCTGACAGTCCGGCCGCCGCCGATCTCCTCGCTTTAAGGAAAAGCACACGCGGGCTCGCTTGAATGCGCGAGTCCCGACGTTCCCTTCGAGGAGAGCAAGAGCATGAGCGTATCAGCAGTCAGCGCGTCCCACGTGACGCCTATCACGCCGGAGCGCGCCGAAGGTCCCGGTCCCGACCACGATGGCGACAGCGACGACAAGGGCGTCGCGACTGCAGCCGCGGCGCAGCCGGGCCCGACCGCGCCCGGCACGGGTTCGGCGGTCAACAAAGTCGCCTGATTTCGGACGCCGGCCCTGAGCCCGCGCGGCTGCTGCCGTGCGGGCTCAGGCGCGCCGGCCTTCATTGGCTCCCGTCACCGCGCCACCGGCAGCCTCCGCGCAAGCTCCCTTTTGCGCGACGCCGAGCAGACCCGTTATTCCAAGCGGCAGGGCGATCGAGCGAACCGTCACGTCGCCGGCCGCAAAACCCCCACTTGCGAATAGCCGAAGCAGCTCCTGCCGATCGACCGGCCGATGGGTATCGGGGTCGGCAAATTTCCAACGCGCCATCGCGCTGCGGTCGGCGGCGAACACCGCCATCCGTCCGCCGGGCCGCAACACGCGCCTCGCTTCGCGCAGCTCGGTGCCGTCGGCGCGAAAGAAATAGACGACATTGACGGCAAGAACCTTGTCGATCGACGCGGCCGGCCACGGAAGCGCATCGAACCGACCGAGGCGAAGCTGCAGTCGCCCCTCCGCGATCGCGCGGCGATTGCGCCGCGTCGCCTGCGCCAGCATGGCGGCCGAATGATCGATGCCGAACACGCGTCCGCGCGACGCGCGCGCGGCGAGCGCCCTCAGCGCATGGCCGGGCCCGAATCCGAGCTCGAGCGCGGTATCGGTCGGCGCGATGTCGAGCGCATCGATCGCGGCCCGGTTGGGCTGCCGGTTGGCGAGCGCCATCGCGGGTCCGACAAGGGCCGCACCTGGCCCCGACGGCTGCCGCAGCTGGCGCCCGAGATATTTCCACAACCCGGCAGCAGCGCCCATCGCGCTTGCGCCCCAAGCGCCAGCGCGGCTCAATGACCCGCGCTTGCGATCTTCGCCAGCAGCTCCTGGATCACCAGCCGGCGCGATTTGTCCCAGAGCGGACGCTCGGGGTGGGCCGGAATGCTCAGGGCGTGGCGAAGGACCTTCTCGGCGGCAGCGTATTCGTGCTGCTGGTAGAGGAAATCGCCGTAGAAATAATTGGCATCGAGGCCGTTCGGCGCGTTCGTCACGGCCTCCTGCAGGAGCTGACGCGCCCGCTTGGTATCGCCAAAACCGATAGGAAAGCCGGGGACGCGGTAGTACAGCACGCCGAGGCTCGTGGGAGCACCGGCGTCGACCGCGACGGGATCGACCTTCTCTTCCTTCTCGAGGATGTCACGTGCCTGCTTGGCAAAACCAAGCGCCTTGAACGGGCTGCCGTTCTCGCTCGCCATCGAGGACTGCTCGCTGATGATGATGCCGAGCCAGATCTGCGCCTCGGGGCGCCCCTGATAACGTTGTGCGATCTCGGCGGCGCGTTGCGCGAGGCCCGCCATCTCCTTCTCCTGCAGATCGCGATCCTCGACCTGGAACTTGATGCGCTCCCAGTCGAGCGAGAGATGCAGCACGTCGGCATTGAGCGCCGAATCCTGCGCCATCGCCGCCTGGGTTCGCGGTGCTGCGAGTGCAAGGGCGCCAAACAGCAGCGCGAATGCCATCATCCTTCCGACCATGGTCGTCTCCTTTGCAAGATTCGTCGTGCGTTCACGACACAAACAGGCTCCTTGCCAGGCGATCGCGGCGCGCGACCGCCACGTCCACCAGCCGCGGGAACATCGCGTTGAGGCGGACGAACACGCGTTCGGGAAACCCGATGTAGACATCC
Source organism: Xanthobacteraceae bacterium (assembly GCA_036513175.1). GTDB lineage: Bacteria > Pseudomonadota > Alphaproteobacteria > Rhizobiales > Xanthobacteraceae > JAVDCA01. Next base: position 11,354 of record DATBZM010000024.1, read on the forward strand.
TTGTCCCGCCGCCTGACCGCCTCGACGATGCGCGCCGCAATGTTGTCCGGGCGATCGATGCTCATGCCGACAATCTCTGCGTAGGCTTGAAGCTTGGGCGTGACCATGCGGGTCCGCACCGCCCGCGGCGCCACGTACGTGACCGCGATCGCCGTATCGACGAGCTCGCGCCGCAGCGCCTCACTGAATGCGCGCAATCCCGCCTTCGCGCTGGAATAGCTCGCGAAGTGCGCGCATGCGATCGAGCCGAGGATCGATCCGATGTTGACGATCTGCCCCGAATTGCGGCGCCGCATCGCCGGCAGGCACGCGCGGCAGAGCGCGACCGGTGCCACCAGGTTGACGTTGAAGCTGCCGCACAGCGCATCGAGCGATTGCGCTTCGGCCGGGCCGAAATGCTGGACGCCCGCCATGTTGATCAGAATATCGGGCTCCTCGCGCCCGATGATCTCGCACGCGCCGGCAATGCCTTGGGGCGACGAAAGATCGGCCTGAAAATGCCGCACCCGCTCCGGACCGCTCCGGCGCGACAGGACGATGACCTCCGCCCCCGCGCGCACCAGCGCGGCGGCGGTCAATTCGCCCAATCCGCCGGATCCGCCGGTCAGGATGATGCGCTTGTCGGCGAGAGACGGCATGAGACCTCGCACGGCTTTGCCCCGATCAGGCCGCGCTCGCCGCCGCATGGCGGCGGACGTCGAGGTCGCGGAAGAGGTTGCCGTAAAGAACGTAGAAATCCCGCGTGCACTCGATCACCAGCGGCAGGTGCGCCGGATCGATGTCGTCGATCAGCTGCTCGAAAAATCGTGCGTGGCCGACGTCGAGATCGCCGTGCGTGGTCAGGTATTTGAAGCCGGCATCGCCGGACGCCGCGACGGTCCGCTGCATCGCCCGTACCACATTCGACGCAAGCGCGACGGCCATTCCTTCGAGCACATGGATCATGCCGAGCAGGCCGTAGGGCGAGACGTGATCGACGAGGTAGAACGCATGGCCCACCATGAGCTTGCAGGGCAGGCGCGGCGAGCCGTTGCGCACCGCGCCGGGGTCCGCGCCGAGCGCGGCGATGTCCTCGAGAATCCATTCCTCGTGGCCGCGCTCCTCGGCGATGTAGTCGAACAGCGCCGCCTGGTAGCGCCGGTCCGTCGCGCCGCAGCGGGCGGCCGCGAGCGCCATGAGCGGCGCAGTGCATTTGACGTGATGGTAGGCCTGACCGAGGAAGTCGACGTAGAGGTCCTTCGGCGCGCCGTGCGCGAGCACATTTTGAATCAGCGGCAGCGCGATGAACTCGCGGCGCGCCGCGGCCGTCTCGGCCGCCAATCGATCGAAAGGCCTCATCACGGGCTCCTCACGTGGGTTGCGACAGACGATGCTCGCATTGCGCCACGTAGTGGCGGATCGCCGCGCGGCGCGGACGAAAATTCGCGGTCAACAGGTCAGACGCCCGCAATTCCTCCTCGGTGAGGACGAGGAGGCGGCGCGGCTTCGCATAATCGGGCACGGCGCGGACCGCATCGCGCACGAGGTCGCCAATGTCCGGCGACAGGCCCGCCGACGGGTCGCCCGGGACCACGACCGCAACCAGCTCGCCGGCGTGCTCGACGGCGACGCAGCGCCGGATGCGCGCCTCGGCCAGCACGGCGTCTTCGACCCATTCGGGACTGATGTTGCGGCCGGCGCTCGTGACGATGACATTGTCCTTCCGGCCGGTGACGACGAGGAACCCATCCGGATCGAAATGGCCGAGGTCGCCGGTCCGCCAGGCGTCCGCACCGCGCGGTTCCTCGAGATACCCGTCCATCACGGTCGGGCCGCGCACGAGGATTTCGCCGCCTTCGATTGCAACCTGGACATTGGGCAGCGGCCGCCCGACCGTACCGCCGCGCCGGTCGCCGATGCGATTGACGGAAACGACCGAGCAGCATTCGGAAAGCCCGTAGCCCTCGTGCACCGGAAGGCCCTGCGACCAGGCGGCGGCCGCCAGCGTCGGCGCGACGGGCGCACCGCCGACCGCGACGTAGCGCAGCGACGCGGGAGCGCGCCGCCCCGCCTTGTGCAGCTCATGCAGCCAGCCGGCGAGCAGCTCGGGCACGAGGACGGTCGCGGTCGGCTGGAGCGCCTCCGCGGCGTCCGCGGCCGCCTTCGCGGGATGCGTGGCCTGGCCGCCCGCCAGGCAGATCTCGGCCCCGACCGACAGCGGCAGATACGTGCCGGCAATCTGCTCGAGCAACAGCGCGCTCGGCAACAGCGAGAGATACCGGTCGTCCGCCGTCGCACCGGTCGCCTCGGCAAGCGCCGCGACGCTCGCCAGCACTTGCCGGCTCGACAACCGCACGCCCTTGGGGTGGCCGGTGGTGCCCGACGTGAAGATGATGCGCGTGGCGTCCGTCGCCGGCCACATGGCGAGCATGGTGCTTGCGCCCGGCACGCACGCCACGAGGCCCAGTCGCCTGGCGCGCTCGACCAAGTCCTGACCGGCGATGGCGTGCGACAGGCGGGTGGCGCTGATGACATGGCGAAGCTGCGCATCGGAAAAGAAGGCGGGAAGCGGCACCAGCTCTTTCCCGGCGAACGTCAGCGCGAGGTCCGCGATGATCGCGTCAAGACTGTTGCCGAACAGGAGTCCGACGCGGCGCGGAACCGCGCTCGACCATTGCGCGGTCGCGCGAACCCGAGCGAGCAGCTGCTCATAGCTCAGGGAACCATCGGGCGTCGTGACCGCAGGGCCGCTGCCCTGGATGGATGCGCGCCGCGACAGCCGGGCGAAGAATTCACGCATGGACGGCGCCGCTCTCGCCGAGACAGGAGGGATACGGGCGCCCTGTTTCGCCGACCGCATGGCGACAGACCGCCATGACGCGCGGATCGTGGTCGAAATAGCTGCCCCAATAGTCCGGGTCCGGCACGCGACCGCCGTCGGCGCAGGCAAGCTCGACCATGTCCATGCGATTGCGCGCGAGGAGACGACGCAGCGGCCGCGTCGCCGTGAAGATCGCCCAGTCGGCGTCTGCGGCGCAGATGAAATCGATCAGCCGCCGGACGAACGAAAGCGCGCACCCGGCGCGCGGCGCGACGAGATGGCAGACTTCGACGATCCGCTCGCGCTCGACCGCCTCGCCGGTTTCACGCCGCAACGCCAGCTCGACCGGACGGTCGAGGTAGTGTTCCGCGAACAGCATCTGCCCGCCGAAGCGAATGCCGGCCGCGCATTCGACCCGACCCGATGCACTGACGTCGGCCACAAGGGTCGCGGGCCACGTGCGCAGAGCCGCCTGATAGTCCCGCCAGTAGCGCGTACGGATTGCCGCTTCCACCGCGCCGCGAAGCTCGCTCGACCGCGACACCACCGCAAATGCCATTGCAAGTCCCCCGGGCCACCCCGACATCGGCCCCCACCATCAATGGAGGGACAGGCTGACGGCCACCTGACGGCGGCGCGGCGAATTGAAGGCAAATGGTTCAACGGATTGGATTTTTGACCGGTTCCCGCCGGAATCCCGATGCAATCCGCGGCATCCGCGGGTGCGCGGCCGTAATGCCTGCGATTGTGCCTAAGCTGCGGCGGCCTGGCCCGCGGGCGCGGCCGCCGAGAACGTCAGGGTGAAGTGCGCGCCCCCCTCCGGCGCGTCCGATATCGCGACGGAGCCGTCGAGCGCGGTCATCACGCGACGGACGATCGAGAGGCCGAGACCGGCGCCCTCCTTGCTGTTCTCCCCCTTCCAGAACCGTTCGAATATCTTCTCGCGCATGTCCGCCGGAATTCCCGGCCCCGAATCCCTGACCTCGATCGCCGGCGCCGACGTCACCGTGATGCGCACCAGGCCGCCGGCCGGCGTGTGACTGAGCGCATTCTCGATCAGGTTGCCGAGCGCGACGGTCACGGCAAAGCGATTGCCGCGAATCATGACGGGCGCGGCCGGCTCTTCGATCTCCATCGTCTTTCCGGTCGAAACCGCGAGCGGACCGAGATTTTCCGCCACATCATGGGCGACCTGACGCAGATCGACCTGCTCGTCGAGCGGGACATTCAGCGTCTCGAGCTTGGCGACGAGCAGGAGCTGCGTCACGATGCGGCTCATCAGCTCGACATCGTAGCGCAGCTTGGCCGCGGTCGCGGCGTCGCTCATCGTATCGATGTTGGCGGCGAGGACGGCGAGCGGCGTGCGCAATTGATGCGCGGCGTTGGCGTTGAACTCGCGCTGCTTGCATAACCCGTCGTCGAGGCGATCGAGCGCGCTATTGACCGCGCCGACCAGCGGCAAGATCTCGTCCGGGACGCCGGTCTGCGGCAAGCGCAGCTGCGAATTGCCGGGATCGATTCGCATCGCCAGCGCGGACAGCTCGTGCAACGGCGCGAGCGATTTTCGCACCGTCCAGGCGCTCACCCCGAGCAACGCGAGAAGGAAAGGTACGCCCAGCCAGCCGCCGTCCGTGAAGAACTCGTTGAACACCGCCGCATTGATCGAACGCACCATCGGGTCGGTCTCTTCGACCTGCGTGACGAAGGTGCGCCCGCCGAGGACGGCGCGAAACGCGCCGCCGACGGTGCTCGACCTGTCGGCATCGCGGTACGCGTAGGCGCGATGCTGATCGGTGCGGATGAAGTCGGGCACCGGTCCGACGCGGCGGCCCGAGCTCAGGATGATGCGGCCCGACCCATCGCGAACCGCATATTGATAGCGGCTGCCGGGACTGTTGTAGGATTCGGACAGCTGGGCGGGCAGATCGAGCTCGATCGATCCGTCGGCGTTAATCACCAGGAAATGCGAAATCTCCTCCGCCTGACGCACCAGGGCCCGCTGGCGGAGATACGATTCGACATGCGCCTGCTTCAAGTACAGCCAGCCGTAGCCGATCGCGACCGCGATCAACGTCGTGACCGTCAGCCGGACGATGATGCGCGAAGACAGGGACATGGATCCTCTCAGGAGATCCTACTCGGTGAGCAGATAGCCGATGCCGCGAAGCGTATGGATCGTCACCTTGGCATCGATCGCCTGCAACCGCCGGCGCAGGCGCGACACCAGCGCCTCGATGGTGTTGGCGGCGACCTCGTCGCCGAAGCCGTAGATCGTATCCTCGAACAGCCGCTTCGGCACGACCTTTTCGCTGCGACGCATGAGCAGCTCGAGCGCATCGAGCTCGCGCGGGGGGATTGCGACCACGCGGCCGCCGACCTTCAAGTGCCGCACGGTCGTATCGAGGCACACATTGCCGACCTCGATCACGAGGCCGAGCGGCCCGCCAGGCCGGCGAAGCAGCGCGCGCAGCCGCGCCGCGAGCTCCTTCATGGCGAAGGGCTTGAGCAGGTAGTCGTCGGCGCCGCGATCGAGGCCGGCAACGCGGTCATCGACGCCGTCGCGCGCCGTCAGGATCAGGATCGGTATGTTGTTCGTCGCCTCGCGCAGGTCCGGGATGATGTCGAGGCCGTCGCCGTCCGGAAGGCCCAGATCGAGGACGATCGCGTCGTATGCGACGCCCTTGGTCGCCGCGAGACCGTCTTCGCCGGTCGCGAACAGATCGACACCGAGTCCAAAGGCCGCCAGGCCATCGACGATCGTCTGCGCCAGGCGCTGGTGATCCTCGATCAGTAGAACACGCATCGTGTGAGTCCCCCGACTCAAGGCGCGCTATTCGCGTTATCGCCCGGACAGCGGGCCTTCCCGCATGAATGCCGTGGCGGCGGCGGGCGGAGCCGTCGACGTCGATTGTCGGCAAAGATCATACTCGATCGACGATCGGGTCAAGGACTTGCCAGGAAGGCCCGGAACGTCGGATTTGCGCGCAACGCGTCGCGTCCGGCCGCAACGACCGCATCGACCTCGTCCGGCGTGAGCTTGAAGCGCGTCGGCACCGCGTTGAGCGCAGCCGCGCGTTGCCGACCAAGCTCGTCGAAATTGATTCGTCCGACGAAAAACTTCAAGTCTTTGCAGTCCCATCGGTCGGTCTTGCCGTACCTGGCGCGCGCCGGCGCGGACAGACCGCAGCGCCAGCGGATGAGCGTATCCCGCCACTCGGACATCGTGCGGTCGAAGGCCGTGAAGCTCGAGCGCACGCTCGAGTCGATTGCCGTATCGGCAGCCGCCCAGACAATCTCGGGACCGCTCGGACCCTCCGCGGTTCGCGCCCAGTCGCCCGAGAGTCCACGCCCGCCGTCGACGACCAGAAACAGCACGCGGCGGATGTTGACGGCCTGTTGCGCCGTCAGCGGACCATAGGGCGTGTCCGCCGACAGCCGCGCGATGGTGAATCCGGACAGGCCGTAATTGTCGACCAGGCCACCGTCGAGAAGCTTGATGTAGGGAACCGAACCGTCGCGGTAGCGGATGATCGCGGCGGCGGCCTCCTTGAGGATCGGCGCGGCGAGTGGATTGTTCTGCGCCTTCTCGATCCAATCCGGAACCTGAGCCGCGCAACGATCGGGAAACGATCGCAGCACGACGGGGGCGAAAACCACCGGCATCGCGGCCGACGCCGCAACCGCGCTGGCGATGGGATAAGAGGCGAGGTCGCTGCAAATGGCGCTGAAAGTCGAGTCGTTGAACACGAATGCCGTTCGATTGTAGATATCCGATGCATTGATCCAGACCCGCGGCCGGTGCTGTGAATCGAACTCGCGAAACGTGGCGCCATGAAAAAGATTGTCGTCGAGCCAGCGTGGGAATTGCTCCGCATCATTGACGCCGCCCTCATAAGCGCGGAAGACATTCGTCGGGGTGAATCCCGTCGCCAAGGATTCCTCGGCATTCCGCAGCAGAAAGCGCTCGCGAAAATCAGCAAGCGCAGCGCGCCCCTTGAGGCCGAAATAGGCGGCCGTGACGGCGCCTCCGGAGACGCCCGACAGGAAATCGATCCGATCGACCAGCGACTCCGCCGTTTTCGGCGACCGGATCCGGGTCTCGTCGAACTCGGACAGCACGCCGTAGGAAAAGGCGGCGGCGCGCATGCCGCCGCCCGAAAACGCCAGCCCGATGAGAACATCGTCACCGCCGGCGGAAGCCCGCTGGCCGCGATCGACGCTCTCCCCGACGGATGACGCGAGCGGGCGATTGATGGGCGCGTTATGGATCGTGGTTGCGCAGCCGGCGAGCAGAGCCGCACACAACGCCACACCGAGGCACCGTATAATGACTGCGATCCCCATCGCCCCCCAGCCGAGCCCCTGGCCATCATTGGGCTAGAAACCTGGTACGAACGATGTGTTGAGCAGGCGCGGCGTTTTTGCGGCGCCGCGATGGCTATTCGGGGTTCCAGGCGCACCGAAGCAACGACAGGATCATCGGAGCGCAACACTCCAGCCGGAGGCAAGCGAAATGCCGTGCTCCGGTGCATGAGTGCTCAGGTTGACCCTCGCCGACGAGCAAGTCGAATGAGCCGCAGATCTCAGAAAACAAAGAGCCCCAGCTCGCGATTGCAAACTGGGGCTCTCTGAATCGGATACGGGGGCGACGGTTGTACCCGACACCATTCAACACTAGTCCTCAGGCTGTGATTTGGTCCAATTACAAATCGGTAATGAGAAACGGCGCGCTTGTCCGCTCAAGTGGGGCGACCACGCATTTGCTCGCCTTGCTGATGCCTGCCTGACGTCATTCTGACGGCCAGCTGACGTTCAACTCACGTCCGTTGCCGCGTTCGGCCGCATTCCTGGTGCTCATGCCGTTATATCGGGTGCCGTGCATTGAGCCAGCCGAGCTGGGTGTCCAACGCTCGATCATGGCGGCCCGACGGGTGGGCGCCGATGCGATCGCGTCACATGGCGAGCGGGGCGAAACGGGGTAAGGCGACGGATGACCACTGGCGCGAGCTATGTTCGGTCCGGGATGACGGCCCCGGCACCGATCGACACGACCGGCACCGGGCTCTACGCGAGCTACGTGAACCCCCAATGGGTGCGGTTGCTCGACGTCTTGCAGATGAACGTCGGATACAGACGTTGCAGCGGAGGCGAGCTCGAGACCGAGGATGGCCGCCTGATCCTGGATTTCAATTCCGGCTATTGCGTCCATAATGTCGGTCATAATCACCCGTATGTGATCGCCGCTCTCAAAGGCGAGCTCGATCGTTGCGGGCCCGCGATGTTGCAGGCGCACGTCCCCCATCTCGCCGGCGAGCTCGCCGCGCGGCTTTGCATGCGCGCCGGCGGGCGACTGACCAAAGCGTTTTTCGCAAGCTCGGGAAGCGAAGGTGTCGAGGCCGCGATAAAATTTGCCCGCGCCCACGCGGACCGCACGGGAATCCTTTGCGCGCGGGGAGGCTTTCACGGACTTACGTGCGGGGCACTCTCCTTGATGTCGAACGACTTCTGGAAGAAGGGGTTTGGATCGCTGATTGCCGGGGTCGAGTTCGTCGAATTCGGCCAGCTTGCCGAGCTTGAGCGCAAGCTGGCAACGAAGTCCTTCGCCGCATTCGTGCTCGAACCGATCCAGGGAGAGGGCGGCGTGCTCGTGCCGTCACGAGAGTATCTTGCGGGTGCTCAGGACCTCTGCCGCCGCTACGGTACTCTTCTGGTGCTCGACGAAGTCCAAACCGGAATGCACCGGACCGGCCCTTTCATCGCCGCCCAGCACTTCGGCATCGACCCCGACATGGTCATCCTGGCGAAGGCGTTGAGCGGCGGGCTGATCCCGTCGGGTGCGGTGCTCATGTCGGATGCGATCTACTCGTCGGTCTACGATTCGCTCAGACGCGCGCTGATTCACACCTCGACGTTCGGCGAGAACAGCCTGGCAATGCAGGCGGGCCTCGCCACGTTGGACGTCCTGGAGCGCGAAGATCTCGGGTCGCGTGCGGAGGCTGCCGGAAGGTATCTGCGCAAGGCGCTTGGCGAACGTTTGGCGAGATTCGAGATGTTCAGCGAAGTTCGCGGCATGGGGCTCCTTAACGGGATAGAGTTCAAGCCACCTCGCTCGCTCAAGCTGCGGCTCGCCTTCGAAGGCTGCGCGCGAATTCATTCGGCGCTGTTCGGGCAAATGGTCGTGATGCGCATGTTCCGCGAGCACGGCATTCTCAACCAGGTCTGCGGCAACAATTTCATGGTTCTGAAGGTCTCCCCTCCACTCGCGGTGGAGAATGGCCAGCTCGATCGATACGTCGACGCGATCGAGAAGGTCATGGAATCGGTGCACGGCTCCGGCGCCTTTTGGGCGGAAGCGCTCAGCATCGCGCATCGCGTCATCTCGACGATCTAGCGCGCCTTGAAGACCTCACGCACGCGGTCGGAAACAACACCACCGCCGAGGTCTCGATTCAGATCGAACGACACAAGAATCAAGCTCGGAATATCTCCATCCGACAACCACGCGAGAAGGAACAAGCCTTGAGAATCGCAGCCGTCGCCAGTGCACTGCCCGAGCATCGGTATTCTCAATCGACGATCACCGAAGCGCTGAAAGACTATTGGGGCGAAGGGCTGCAAAATACCAAGTTGCTGCATCGCCTCCAATCGCGTGTGGGCGTCGACCACCGACACCTGGCCTTTCCGCTGCAACGGTATTCAGAGTTCGAATCGTGGGGCGAGACGAACCGCGCCTGGCGGGACGTTGCGGAGGAGCTGGGCGTCCGTGCCATCGATCAGGCGCTCGAGCAGGCCCGCATGGATCGACAAGATCTGCACGCATTGTTCGTCGTTTCGATCACGGGAATCGCCAGCCCGTCGCTCGATGCCCGACTCATCAATCGCATGCGGTTGCGACCGGACATAAAGCGCACTCCCATTTTCGGCGTTGGCTGTGCCGGCGGCGCGATCGGCCTGACCCGCGCGGCCGACTACGCGCAGGCTTTCCCCGACCAGGCCGCGGTGATCTTGGCGGTCGAGGTCTGCTCGCTGACGATCCAGCGCGACGATCTTTCGACCGCCAACATGATTGCGGCGGGCCTGTTCGGCGATGGCGCCGCGGCCGCGATCGTTGTCGGCTCCCGGATCGGGGCGGAACGTGCCGCCGCATCAGCCGGCAGTTCCAATGCGGAGCCGCGCATCGTCGGCACAGCCTCGGTATTCTATCCGGACTCCGAGGATGTGATGGGCTGGGATATCTCGGAACACGGCTTCAAGATCGTTCTCTCTCCGCGCTTGCCCGAATTCATCAAGGATAATCTTGCTCAAGGCGTTGATGACTTTCTCGCCAAATATCAGCTGCGGCGCACGGATATCGGCAGTTGGGTCATCCACACCGGCGGCCCGAAGGTGCTGCAGGCTATCCAGGAAACCCTGCATCTGCGCGATCAGGATCTCGAGCGGTCATGGGATTGCTTGAACCGGGTCGGAAATCTTTCGTCGGCTTCGGTCCTCCTTGTTCTCGAAGATGTCGTCAAGAATCATCGACCGGCGGCGGACACATACGGCATTCTGTTGGCGATGGGTCCCGGGTTCTGCTCGGAAATGATCCTGGTGAAATGGTGAGTCCCAACCTTCCGGCGGAGACCGACGTCTTCGTCGTCGGCGGTGGCCCGGCGGGCCTTGGCGCTGCTCTCGCGGCCCGCCGCAACGGTCTCGAGGTCGTCGTTGCCGATCGAGCCCGCCCGCCCATCAACAAGGCCTGCGCCGAAGGACTTATGCCGGATGCCATTGCGGCCCTGCACCGGATCGGAGTGGAAATTAATTCCGATCACGGCATGCCGTTTCGGGGAATCCGCTTTATCGAGAAGCAGGTGGAGGCGGAGGCGTCATATCCGCGCCTGCACGGTTTCGGGGTCCCCCGATCCACCCTGCACCAACTCATGGTCGACCGCGTGAACGATGCCGGGATCACGACGCTTTGGCATACCCGGATCGACGCAATAGCGCCCTCCGGCGTCGTCGTGGGCGGCCGAACGGTGCGATGCCGATGGATCATCGGGGCCGACGGATTTCATTCGCGCGTGCGCAAGTGGGCGGGGCTGCGCCCACGCTGGACGGGAGCCAGGCGCATCGGCTTCCGTCGACATTTTCACGTGCGGCCATGGACCGATTTCGTCGAGGTCTATTGGCATGCACACGGTCAGGCCTACGTCACCCCGGTAGCGCCAAATACCGTGTGCGTGGCAATCGTCTCCAGTGACAGCCGGGTCGACATGACGTCCCTGCCGGTGTTCTTTCCGAAGCTCGCGGCGCGGCTCGAGGACGCGCAAGCCATCGGGCCCGAGCGCGGCGCGATCTCGATGACGACCAGGCTGGACGCGGTCACGCGCGGGCGCATTGCACTGATCGGCGATGCGTCGGGTTCGGTCGATGCGATCACGGGTGAAGGACTTGCGCTCGCCTTTCGCCAAGCCGATCTCCTCGGCGCCGCACTGGCGGCCGAAGATCTTGCCGCCTATGCGACGGCCCATCGCCGTATCGGCAGGATTCCGCGCCTGATGGCGCGTTGCCTGTTGCTGATGGACGGCAATGAGCGTCTGCGCGGGCGCGCATTGAGCGCGCTCGCTGCGCACCCTCGCATCTTCGACCGGCTGCTTGCCGCCCACATCGGCGAATTGAAGCCCACAGAGGTCGCTTACGACGTCATCGCGCTCGCCTTGCGGATACTCGCACCTGGTGCATCGTCCCCGACGCCAGCGTCTGCCGTTGTCCGAAGGCAGTAGCGGATGCCACGCCTGATTTGAGCCGCGCCGATTTAGGCGTCCAGCGCCTCACATCGGCGCCGCGCAGATCGCCGCGCAGGCGCGGCCCGCGATGTCGGCGGCGCCGGTGTCGCGGGTGACGAGCGCGGCCACCACCGCGCCGTCGATCACGAGCCCCAGCGCATGCGCCATCTGGGCCGGATCCGTCGCACCCGCCTCGGCGCACAGCGCCGCGAGGCGATCGAGCACGATGCGCTTGTGGGCGAGCGCGAGCGTACGCATGCGGTCATCCGCCTTGTCGCTCTCGCCGACCGCATTGATGAACGGGCAGCCGAAGAAATCCTCGCGCGCAAACCACAGCTTGAGCGTCGGGCCGATGCGCGCGAGCCGCTCGCGCGCCGAGCCGCCGGGGCCGTCGATCTCGTCGAGGAACCAGGCGCGCCAGACGCGGCCCTCGCGCTCGAGCACCGCCTCGACGAGGCCGTCCTTCGAGCCGAACGAATTGTAGAGGGTGGTCTTGGCCGTCCCGGCCGCCTCGACGATCGCATCGACGCCGACCGAGTTGATGCCGTAGCGGCAAAAGAGCCGCGTCGCTGCCACGAGCAGCCGCTCGCGCGGCGATGCGAGCGCCTGCGCGCCGTCGGCGGCCTGCTGATCCGCGGTGGCGGGCGTGGCCATGTCCATGCGGCACCCATAACCTATGCGCGCGCCGCTGCGCAATCGGCAAGAACGACTGGTCTGTTTGGTCCAATCGGTGCCTCAAAAGGACGCAGATGCCAATCGCGTGTGACCGGCTTTTGAGCCGGCGCCGCTGAACCGACTCATCGGCCCCATCCTCCCGCTCTGAATCTTCAAGCCTTTTTGCGCCGCCCCAAGTTGGCACGGTCAATGCATGAAACAGAACGTTCTGTTTCATACATCAGACGATCCGGGAGAAACTACATGTCCCAAGCCGTGGCAAAAACCGCCCTCACGGGCTGCCTCGCACCGATCGACAAGGAGGGCCTCGATGCCCTGATCGCCAAGGGCAAGGCCGACCCGTCGGTGATCAAGACCCTCAAGTGCAAGACCGTCGCCGAGGGCCGCTTCCGCCATCTCAACTTCGTGCGCACGCTGCCGCCCTACATCGTCGACGAGCCGCCCGGCCTGCTCGGCGACGACACCGCGCCCAATCCGTCGGAGGCCTCGCTCGCGGCGCTCGGCTCGTGCCTCGCGGTCGGCATCCATGCCAACGCGGTCGCGCGCGGCATCACGGTTTTTCGGCTCGAGATCGAGCTCGAGGGCGACCTCAACATCACGGGCGTGTGGGGCACCGGCGATCTCGGCGAAAAACCGGTCGGCTTCACCGACGTGCGCGCCAAAGTCTCGTTCGAGGCCGATCGGCCGCGCGACGAGCTCGAGGCGCTGATCGCCCACGCCAAGGTCTGGTCGCCGGTCGCCAACACCTTCACGCGGCCGGTGAAGCTCGACGTCACGATGGTCTGATCGCGCGCAGCGGGAACCCCATGCTCGACACCAGCACCGCTGTTCGCATCGAGTCGGCCACGCCGCCACCCGGCGTGGTCGACTCGGTCCGCGCGATCGCGGCGCGCGAGCTGGCCCCGATCGTGCGCGCGATCGATGCCGAGGGGCTCTATCCCGAAACGGTCATGCGCGCCTTCGGCCGCGCCGGCGCCTTCGCGGCGCATCTGCCTGTCGATGGTGCCCATGATGGCGGCGCGTCCGATCTCGTCACCGCTATCCGCGCCATGGCGGCGGCGGGCGAATACTGCCTCTCCACCTCGTTCTGCATGTGGTGCCAGGACGCGCTCGGCTGGTACATCTTCGCCTCGGAGAACGAGGCGCTGAAAGCCTCGCTCGGTGCCTGCGTCGCGACCGGCGAGGTGCTCGGCGGCACCGCGCTTTCCAACCCGATGAAGACATTCTTCGGCATCGAGCCGATCCGCCTCAAGGCGCGCAAGGTCGCGGGCGGCTACGTGGTGCGCGGCGCGCTGCCGTTCGTCTCGAACCTCGGCGCCGATCACCATTTCGGCGCGGTGTTCGAGACCGAGGACGCGCCGAAGCGCTTCGTGATGGCGATCGTCCCCTGCGCGGCCGAGGGAGTGACGCTGTCGGGCAGCACCAAATTCGTCGCGCTCGACGGCACCCGCACCTTCGCGGTGCAGATGCGCGACGTGATGATCCCTGACGCACTCGTGCTCGCCGATCCGAGCGATGCCTTCATCAAGCGCATCCGCGCCGGCTTCGTGCTGCTGCAGGCCGGCATGGCGTTCGGCCAGATCCGCGGCTGCATCGCGCTGATGGAGCAGACCAAGGGCCCGCTCGGCCACGTCAACAAGTATCTCGATGTCCAGCCGGAGGACTTTTCCGAAAAGCTCGCCGCGCTCGAGGCGCAGGTCGAGCGCCTCGCCGCGACCCCGTTCGAGAGCGACGCCGGCTACTGGCGCGCCGTGATCGAGGCGCGCCTTGCGGCCGGCGAAGCGACCGTCGCGGCCGCGCATGCCGCGATGCTCCATTGCGGTGCGCGCGGCTATGTCGCCAACGGCGCGGCGCAGCGGCGCCTGCGCGAGGCCTATTTCGTCGCCATCGTCACGCCGGCGATCAAGCAGCTCAAGAAGATGCTCGCCGACATGGCCGCGTGACATGGTCCAACAGCTACCGATGCCGGGAACCACAACAGGAGAGAGCAAATGAGCGAGAAGGTTCTCATTACTCCGGCCGAGCTTTCCGACAGCCTCAAGAGCGAGCCGATCGTGCTGATCGACACGCGCGATCCCGCAACCTACGCGGCCGGGCATTTGCCCGGCGCCGTCAACATCCACGACATCTTCACCTATCTGGCGACCTCGACGCCCGACGGCGTGGCGGCGATGCGCGAGAAGTTCGCCGCGATCTTCGGCAATGCCGGGCTCTCGGGGAAGGAAACCGCGGTGGTCTACGAGCAGTCGATGAACACCGGCTTCGGCCAATCGTGCCGCGGCTACGTGCTGCTGCGCTATCTCGGCTATCCGAAGATCAAGATCCTGCACGGCGGCTACGCGGCGTGGAGCACGGCGGGCCTGCCCACCACCACCGACGTCGCGACCCCGCTCCCGCGCACCTTCCCGCTCGATCCGAGCGCCGCCGGCATCCTGGTCGACCTGCAGGGCATGAAGGCCGCCGTCGCCAACCCGAACCTGGTCAAGCTCGACACCCGCGACGTCGACGAGTGGATCGCCGACAGCTCCTCGCCCTACGGCAAGGATTTCTGCCCGCGCAAGGGACGCATTCCGGGCGCGGTGTGGATCGAGTGGTACCGCATGATGAAGCCCTCGCCGGCCGGGCCGATGTTCAAGTCGCGCGAGGAGATCCTCGCCGAATGCGCGAGCGTCGGCATCACGCCGAAGACGCCGGTCGTGCTCTACTGCTTCAAGGGCGCGCGCGCCTCGAACACGCTCGTCGCCTTGAAAGAAGCCGGCGTCGAGGACGTGACGCTCTACTTCGGCTCGTGGAACGAGTGGTCGCGCGATCCCTCGCTGCCGATCGAGACCGGACTGCCCTACACGACCCCGGCCGCGTCCGAGGCCGCGGCCTGACGCAACACAGGTGAGACGAAGACGCGCGCCGGCCGACACCGGCGCGCGCTGTCGCGCGGCACGCTTCCTGCAAAGCGCTTTCGGCCAGCGAATGGGGACGACAATGGGAAACATGCCAGTCGATTCAACGCGCAATCCGATACGCCTGCGCAGCGTCTGCTCGTGCGGCCAGCATGCCGACCAGCGGACGCACGATCACGCGGATCGTCTGCTCCGGTGCGAGCCGACCTCGAGCGAGGAAACCCGCTACGCCAGCGTCGTCGCCTCGACCGTGCTGCGCGCGGCCTTCCCCGAGAACACCGCGCGGCGCGCGCTGCTGCGCTCGGTCGGCGCCGCGACCCTTCTCGCCGCGCTCGGCCAGTTCTTCCCGCTCAAGACGGCCACCGAGGCCTTCGCCGAGGCCGCGCCGGTCGAGAAGAAATCGCTCAAGATCGGCTTCATTCCGATCACCTGCGCGACGCCGATCATCATGGCGGCGCCGCTCGGCTTCTATGCCAAGCACGGCCTCGACGTCGAGGTGGTGAAGACGGCGGGCTGGGCGGTGGTGCGCGACAAGACCATCAACAAGGAATACGACGCCGCGCACATGCTCTCGCCCATGCCGATCGCGATCTCGATGGGGCTCGGCTCGCCGCCGATCCCGTTCACGGTGCCGGCGATCGAGAACATCAACGGCCAGGGCATCACGCTGGCGATGAAGCACAAGGACCGGCGCGACCCGAAACAGTGGAAGGGCTTCAAGCTCGCGATTCCCTTCGACTACTCGATGCACAACTACCTGCTGCGCTACTATCTCGCCGAGCACGGCCTCGACCCCGACACCGACGTGCAGCTGCGCGCCGTGCCGCCGCCCGAGATGGTCGCCAACCTGCGCGCCGACAACATCGACGGCTTCCTCGCCCCCGACAACATCTGCCAGCGCGCGATCTACGACGGCGTCGGCTTTTTGCATTTGCTGTCGAAGGAGATCTGGGATGGCCACCCGTGCTGCGCCTTCGCGGCGAGCCGCGAATTCATCACCCAGGCGCCGAACAGCTTTGCCGCCCTCACCCGCGCGATCGTCGACGCCACCGCCTACGCGTCGAAGGCGGAGAACCGCAAGCAGATCGCCGATGCGATCGCGCCCGCGAACTACCTCAACGCGCCGCCGATCGTGCTCGAGCAGGTGCTCACCGGCACCTATGCGGATGGGCTCGGCAACGTGAAGACCGATCCCAAGCGCGTCGATTTCGATCCGTTCCCGTGGCAGTCCTTCGCGGTGTGGATGCTCACCCAGATGAAGCGCTGGGGCCAGATCAAGGGCGACGTCGACTACAAGGCGGTCGCCGAGCAGGTCTACCTCGCGACCGACACCGGCAAGGTGATGAAGGACATGGGACTCGCGCCGCCGGCGACCGCCTACAAATCGTTTTCGGTGATGGGCAAGACTTTCGATCCGGCCAAGCCGGAGGATTATCTCGCAAGCTTCAAGATCAGGAAGGCGTCGTGAGTTTGCACCCGTCGTCCCGGCCTAGTGCGCAATTAC
>DATBZM010000025.1:0-18358 GCA_036513175.1 Xanthobacteraceae bacterium
CATCAAGGAGGTCGAGGAGTCCTTGCGCCGCCGGCGCACCGACGCGATCGATCTCTATCAGGTGCACTGGCCCGATCCGATGGTGTCGATCGACGACACCGCCGAGGCAATGGCGCGGCTCTATCGCGCCGGCAAGATCAATGCGATCGGGGTGAGCAATTTCAGCCCGGCCGAAATGGACGTCTTCCGCACCGCCGCGCCGCTGCACACCGCGCAGCCGCCCTACAACATGTTCGAGCGCGGCGCCGAGGCTGACGTGCTGCCCTATTGCGCCGCGCACGGCATTACGACGCTCACCTACGGCTCGCTGTGCCGCGGGCTCCTCTCCGGGCGGATGCGCGCCGACACCTCCTTTGCGGGCGACGATCTGCGCGGTAGCGATCCGAAATTCCGCGCGCCGCGTTTTGCCCAGTACCTGCAGGCGGTCGAGGCGCTCGATCGCCTCGCGCGCGAGCGCTTCGGCAAGCGGGTCATCCACCTGGCGCTGCGCTGGGTGCTCGATCGGCCGGGCAGCGGCGTGGCGCTGTGGGGCGCGCGACGGGCCGATCAGCTTGCGCCCGTGGGCGAGATCATGGGCTGGCGAATCGACCCCGACAGCATGCGCGAGATCGATGCGATCCTTTCACGCATCATCACGGATCCGGTCGGGCCTGAGTTCATGGCGCCGCCGGTCGCGACCGATATCTAGCCGTTCTCATGTCATGATCTCCATTTTTGACGCTCTCGAGGCGGACTGATCGCAGCCTTCAGCCCAAACGGCCCGTTCTCGACCGCGCTCGAAATTGGACGTCGATCGTTACCGGGCCGCAGGAACGCGATGGCGGACGTGACCGCGAGCGGGCACCGACGCATAGCCTCCGTCGAAACCCTGCGCGGCTTGCTGGCTGAGCGCATAGCCCGGCGCCTCGTCGCTGCGCTGCTGATCGGCGAACGCGACACTCCCTCCGGCAACATACAGGACGGCTGCGACAAGCGAAGTGATCGTCTTCATGTGAAGTCTCCATTGTTTTCCTCGGAGATCTTTGCCGCAGCAATCATCGACGCTGCAGCGATCCCGCTATCGGCGACGTAGGTCGCTGTCCGTGCGGCCAGTAGACAGACAATCCGGAACAGACCATTTGGCTGAATTAAATAATGAGACATGCCGACGTGGGAAACGAGATGGCGTGCCAGAACTCTCGCGCGGGAAAGCGCAGAGCTTTCCATCGACAGATTGAGATGGGTGGGGTGCCTTGCCGCATAAGCACTCCACAATGAAAAATACAGTCGAGGTATAAATATAGTCGGGCGCCTATAGCGGGTTTATGCGTCGACTCTTCCACAGTCGGAAACCGGTGCCGCGCGTGCCGAGACGTCGATCAAGGCAAATTGGTTGCGTGCTCCGTCAGCCGGAGCTCACCGTCAGCGGCCGCACAAAGCGAAGGCTCTTCGGGTTCGAGCCGGCGCTCGGACCCGGATGGCGTGCCCGGAGAGGTCAGTCCTCCGCCGCGTTGAGACGTCCGGGAGGTAATATCAGGCCGGCCCAGCGCGGCCGGCGGCGCTGGCGTCCGGCTCCGGAGACCATACGTAAGGGGGCGGCACCCGGAGCCCATCGCATGGACAAGCTCGAGCAGATCCTGACGTTCGTCCGCGTCGTGGAGCTCGGCGGATTTTCCGCCGCGGCGCGCGATCTCGAATTGGCGCCGAGCGTCGTCACGACGCAGATCCAGGCGCTCGAGCAGCGCCTCGGCGTGCGCCTGCTCAACCGCAACACGCGCAGCGTCAAGCCGACCGAAGTCGGCGAAGCCTACTACGGGCGCTGCCTCGACCTGCTCAAGCGCTTCGATCTTGCGGACGACTTCGTCCAGTCAATGCAGGCGGTGCCGCGCGGGGTGCTGCGCCTCAACGTGTCGCTGCCGCTGATCGACCTCATCACCCCGGTCGTGTCGCAATACGCCGGCCAATATCCGGAGGTGTCGGTGCGCATGATCGTGACGGGGCGCGATCTCGACCTGATCGAGGATCATTTCGATCTCGCGGTCCGCCACCGGATGCCGGACAATGCGAGCCTGATCGTGCGCAAGGTGGGCGAGTTCGGCATGGTCGCGTGTGCGTCGCCCAAGTATTTCGCCGAGCGGCCCAAGCCGCAGAAGCCGTCCGACCTCGTTGATCACAACTGCCTGATCTACACCGACTCGGGCTCGGGCGACCGCTGGCCGGTCTTTAGCACCGACAATGAGATGTCGTTGCATGGCAACCTGCAGACCAACAGCACGCTGGCGCTGGTCAGCGCCGCCGAGGCCGGGCAGGGGATCGTGATCCTGCCGACGTTCGTGGCCGCGCGACCGCTGGCCGACGGGCGGCTCATCGCGATCCTGCAGGAATACACGACCGTCAGGCGGCCCGTGACGGTCGTCTATCCGCATCGCGGCCTCGCGCCGACGAAGACCACAGCCTTCGTCGACATGCTGACCAAGCACATCCCGCGGGCATTGGACGCGGCCTCGCACGTCCCGCCGACGCCGCCCGGGCCGCTGGAGCGCAGCGCGGGCGTATCGGCGGCGCCTGCCATTCTGTTGGGCGGACGGGCCGAATCCGCCGGCGCGGTCACGCGAAGGCCGCGCGCTTAGTGGAGCATGTTCCGTCCCTGCGGAATCGGGAAATCCCTAAGCCCGTTTCATTCGGCGCACGTTGTTGTCGGCGAGCCGGCGGGCAGCCCGATCAAGTCGGGGCGGGCTTTCGCCGGAACAGGCGCCGAGGGCTGGTTCATTTTCCCGTGATAGCCCGCGCGACTTCCTGATCGCCGAAAGAAAATAACAAAAACACCCCAAAAATCGTGTCAATCAGAGCGGATTGCAAAGGAGCCCGCACGCCAAACGATTGTTCGCTCGCGGCAAAGAGTCAATTCTGAATTCCCTCGATTATCGCGAATAGTGGTCCGTGGCACATAGCACACGCCGCCGGGATCGGTGGCACTCAGCGTGTTCCGTCACCCGCGAGATGGAGAGCGTCCATGCAAAGGATCGCCGCCAGCCTGCCGACTTTTACGGCCGAAGCAGGGTTATCGAAATACCTTACCGAGATACGCCGGTTTCCCATGCTGGAACAACAGGAAGAATACCTGCTGGCGACGCGCTGGCGCGAGCATGGCGACCGCGCGGCCGCGGAGAAGCTCGTCACCAGCCATTTGCGCCTCGTCGCCAGGATCGCCGGCGGCTACCGCGGTTATGGCCTGCCGATCGCCGAGGTAATTGCCGAAGGCAATCTCGGGCTGATGCAGGCGGTGAAGCGGTTCGACCCGACCAAGGGTTTTCGGCTGACGACCTACGCGATCTGGTGGATCAAGGCCGCGATCCAGGAATACATCCTGCGCTCATGGTCGATGGTGAAGATCGGCGCGAGCGCGAACCAGCGGCGGCTCTTCTTCAAGCTGCGCGCGGCGAAGAGCCGTATCTCGGCGTTCGAGGAGGGCGACCTGCGGCCGGATCATGTCGAGCAGATCGCGCAACAGCTGCAGGTTCCGGCGCAGGACGTGGTCGAGATGAACCGGCGATTGGGCGGCGACGTCTCGCTCAACGTGGCGGTCGGCCAGGACGGCGGCGCGGGCGAATGGCAGGACTGGCTGGTCGACGAGGCGCCGAGCCCCGAGCGGATACTGGCGCAGACGCAGGAAAGCGACGGCCGGCGCGGCGCGCTCGATGCGGCGCTCGCGGTGCTTGCGCCCGGCCGCGAGCGGCGCATCTTCGCGGCGCGCCGGCTCGCCGATGAGCCAGTCACGCTCGAGGCGCTGGCCGAGGAGTTCGCAATCTCGCGCGAGCGCGTGCGCCAGATCGAGGCGCGCGCCTTCGCCAAGGTGGAGAAGGCGGCGAAGAGTCATCTTGCGGCGCGCCAGCCGCAACCTCGCGCATCGCGCAGCAACGCCAACCGGCCCGCGCTCGCTCTGGCGTTCTGACATCCGACGCGCGTCGCGCGCAGAGCAGCGTCGCGCATTTCAGATGGCCGCGGCCTGGGTTTGCCGAACCGCGGTGATTAATTCGGGGCTGGAGGTGGAACTCGGCGCGATCTCTGGAGGATCGGATGGATCGACTCGTCAGCATGCGGGCGTTCGTTCAGGTCATCGACAGCGGCAGCTTTGCGGCCGCCGCGAAGGTGCTCAAGGCGTCGCCCGCCAGCGTCACCCACCACGTCCAGTCGCTCGAGGACCATCTCGGCGTCCAACTCCTCAATCGCACGACGCGAAAGCTGCACCTCACCGAGGTCGGGCGGAATTTCTACGAGCATAGCTCGAAGATCCTGATGGAGGTCGAGGAAGCCGAGCGCTGCGCCGCCGCCCTGCAGACGACCCCGCGCGGTCTTTTGCGCGTGAATACGACCGAAAGCTTTGCGCGCGTGCTGGCGCCGCTGGTCGCCGAGTTCTGCGCGACCCATGCGGAGGTGGAATTCGAGGTCGTGACGAGCGACCACATGGTCGATCTCATCGAGGGGGGCTTCGACCTCGCCCTGCGGGCCGGGCAATTGCCGGATTCCAGCCTGATGAGTCGCCGCCTCGGCTCCGGCAGGCTGATCGTCTGCGCGGCGCCGGCCTACCTCGAGCGGCGCGGCACGCCGCGCACCCCGCAGGATCTGAGCGGTCACAACTGCCTCATATATCCGACGCTGGAGCACGACTGGCGGTTCACCGGGCCCGACGGGGTGAGCGCGGTCGATGTGCGCGGCAACCTGCGCAGCAACAGTTTTGTGCTCCTTCGGCGCGCCGCGCTGGCCGGCCAAGGCATCACGATGCTGCCCGTGATCCTCGCGGCTGATGACGTGCGCGACGGCAGCCTGACGCGGCTGCTGCCGGAGCACGATCTCGGCGAAATCGCGATCCAGGCGATCTATCCGGCGAGCCGGCATCTCTCCGTGAAGGTGCGCAGCTTCCTCGATTTCCTGGTGCGGCGAATGCACGACCAGCCGGTCCTGCTCGGCTTCCTGCCGCCCGCTGCGGCCGACGTTGCGGCGTAGTCGTTATGGCATCGGGCGCATGTTCTCGTCGATGAACCCGCGGCGCGCGTGATTATTCGGTTCTGCGCAATGGTGCATTTCGCGACATTGAGGTTATCCGACGGCGCCTCGCGGTTATCTCCACCATATGGACGGCGAGGTTAGCTGCCTCGACCGTCGACCAGGATAGGAGACAGTTATGAGCAGCATCGGACAAGCAACCCGCAATACGCGCAGGCCTTCGTGGAAGATCGCCCTCGCGGTCGCCGCACTCGCCGCTATGGTGGCCGGCACAGTGCCTGCCGCGGCACTCGACCGGCAAGCTCCCGACCCGGCAAACGACAACGCCGCCAACTGGCGGGCGGTCGGTGGTCGCTCTGCGGGAGCATTCGCGTATGACAGCGCGGCGTCGCCGCGTCGGTCGGGCCCCTATGCGAGCGCGCACGCGAGCGCGCAGCCGGACCGGCCGGCCGCCGCAACGCCGCATAAGGATTTTCAAATGTACAAATGACCGACGCTTCCCGCGTCGATCGGCGCGACCCGCGGCACGGCAGTGCCGCGGGTCGCACTTTTTTGACGGCCGCGATTGGCGGCCGATCGATGCCGCCGAGGTGCCCAGCATTCAGCCCTGACGAATAATGTCTTCGCAATTCTCGAGCTGATGCGCTCGCATCGGTGCCTTACCTGGAGCTCAACGAGATCGCTGCAAGCCGAGCACGGTCGCAGCCGAGATCTTGGGCAAGGAATGCAAATGGAGATTCCCATGAAGACGATCACCTCACTTCTCACCGCCGTCATCCTGGTCTCGGGCGCCGCAAGCGCGATGGCCGATCAGCAGCGCAGCGACGAGGCCCCGGGCTATGCGCTGAGCCGGCAGCTGTCGCGCGAGTCCATCGTTGACCGCGGCGCCTATGCGTCGACCCGGCGCGAGCCGAACGTCGGCGTCAAGTCCCGCCTCCCGGTCGGCAACGATTTCGGCAACGACCAGAACATCATCGACTTCCAGGAGCAGGGCAGCCACTGAGCGGCTGACCTCGGTTCGCCGCGAAATGGCCGGCCGCGAGGCCGGCCATTCTCGCATCCGATCATTCGCAATCGTCGCCTCCGATCATTTGGGGTTCGCACATGAGCCATCGCGACCACAAGGTTCTTCCGCGCCCGCTTTCCGTACCGGCTGCGGCGCAGGCGAATGCCGGTCCGTCGGCGTCGGACGCCCGAACGCAAGAGAGCGGCGAGCAGGCGTTGCTGCAGCTTTCGCCGCCGCAAGTCGTGCGCGTTCCGCATCGCCGCCGCTTCGGCCAGGACGAGCCCGCCGCTGAGGCGACGGAAAAGCCTCCCGTGCGCGCCCGCGCGCCGGCGCCGCCGCGATCGCCCGGAACCGAGCGGCGCATCCCCGACTTGCCGCCACTCGACGATGAGGCAGAGGATCGGGACCGCGGCCACGAAGGGGACAAAGACGGCGGTGGGGAGAAACCCGGCCTCCTGCGCCGGCGCCCGCTGGCCGTCATCGCCGCGATCATGCTTCTCGGCATCGCGGCGCCGGCCGGCTACGTCTATCTCGACCAAGCCGGGCATTTCGAGACGACCGACGACGCCTTCATCGCGGCGCGGCAGTTTTCCATCGCGCCCAAGGTTGCAGGTTATCTGACGGCGGTGCCGGTCTCGGACAACCAGCACGTCGCGGCTGGCGGCATCATCGCCCGCATCGATGACCGCGACTATCGCACCGCGCTCGCCCAGGCCGACGCGCAAGTGGCGGCGGCACAGGCCAGCATCGGGAACATCGACGCCCAGCTCACGGTGCAGCAGGCGCAGATCAATGCCAACGAGGCGCAGGTCAACCAGGCGCAGGCCTCGCTCGTGTTCGCGCAGCAGCAGTCGTCGCGCTACGAGGCGCTGGCGAAGACCGGCGCCGGCACGATCCAGAGCGCCCAGCAGTACGCCTCGCAGCTGCATCAGCAGGAGGCCGCGCTGGCGAGCGCGCAAGCCACGCTGCGGCTGGCGCAACGGCAGATCGATGCGTTGAAGGCGCAGCGCGCGAGCGCGGTGGCGAGCCTTGCGCAAGCGAAGGCACAGCGCGACCAGGCGCAGCTCAATCTCTCCTACACGATCGTCACGGCGGCTCAGCCAGGGCGCATCGTCAATCTCGGCGCCGCGGTCGGCGCCTACGTCGCGCCGGGCACGGCGCTCGCCATGTTCGTTCCGGACGATATCTGGGTCACCGCCAACTTCAAGGAGACTCAGCTCGACCACATGCGGCCGGGCCAGCCGGTGACGCTCGCGATCGACGCCTATCCGGAGCGGACCATCCACGGTCACGTCGACAGCATCCAGCCCGGGTCGGGCACCGCGTTCTCGCTGCTGCCGGCGCAGAACGCCACAGGCAACTACGTCAAGATCGTGCAGCGCGTGCCGGTCAAGCTCGTCTTCGACAGCCCTCCGAGCGACGTCGCGCTTGGTCCCGGCATGTCGGTGGTGCCGAGCGTGCGCATCAACCCGGCGCCGTCGCTCTATGAGCGGCTGACGGCGTGGCTATGAGCGCCGTCGCGAGCGCGGCTGGCGGCGGCGCGGCGGCAAGCCGCGCGCGCGCCGACGCGACCGTCAACCCCTGGCTGATCGCCGCGGTGGTCGCGCTCGCAACCTTCATGGAAGTGCTCGATACCACCATCGCCAACGTGGCGCTGCCCTACATCGCGGGCGGCATGGGGGTGAGCGAGGACGAGGCTTCGTGGGTGGTGACGACCTACCTGGTCGCGAATGCGATCATCCTGACGGCGAGCCCTTTCCTCGCCCGGATGGTGGGCCGCAAGCGCTTCTTCCTCATCTGCCTCGGGGTGTTCACGGCCGCCTCGGTGCTGTGCGGCTTCGCCTGGAATCTGCAGTCGCTGCTGTTCTTTCGCATCCTGCAGGGCCTCGGCGGCGGCGGCATGGTGCCGGTGTCGCAGTCGATCCTCGCGGATGCATTTCCGCCGGAAAAGCGCGGCCAGGCGTTTGCGCTGTTCGGCGTCGCCGTGGTGGTCGCGCCGGTGGTCGGGCCGACGCTTGGCGGGTGGCTTTCCGACAACGTGTCCTGGCATTGGTGCTTCCTGATCAACGGCCCGGTCGGCCTCGCCACGATGGCGGCGATTGCCGTCCTGTTGCGCGAGCAACCGTCCGCGCAAGGCCGGCCGCCGCCGCAGCGCGGCGTCGGGTTCGACCTCGTCGGCTTCGTGCTGGTCGCAACCTTCCTCGGCTCGCTCGAGCTCATGCTCGACCGCGGGCTCGAGGACGACTGGTTCGGCTCGACTTTCATCGTCGGGACGGCGATCGTGTGCGCGCTCGCCTTCGTGTTCATGATTCCCTGGGAGATCACCCGCCGCGATCCCATGATCGACCTGCGCATGGTGGCGACGCGCCAGTTCGGCGCCTGCTTTGTCGTGATGCTGGCGACCGGCGCGATCCTGCTGTCGACCACGCAATCGCTTCCGCAACTGACGCAGGAGGAGCTCGGCTATACGGCCACGTGGGCCGGCCTCGCACTGTCGCCCGGCGGCGTCGTCTCCATGGTCACGATGTTCCTCGCCGGCCGCCTGTCGGGCAAGGTCCAGCCGAAATACCTGATCATCGCCGGGGCCCTCGTCGTCGCGCTGTCGATGTACTGGCTGACCGACGTCTATAGCGATGTCGGCTTCTGGTTCATCGCGCAATCCCGAATGCTGCAGGCGTTCGGGATCTCGCTGGTCTTCATCTCGATCACGGCCGCGTCGTACGACGGCATTCCGCCCGAGAAGACCGGTCAGGCCGCGGCGCTGATCAACGCGGCGCGCAACACCGGCGGCTCGATCGGCATTTCGATCTTTTCCAACGTACTGGCGCATCGCGAGCAGTTCCATCAAAGCCGGCTGGTCGAAACGCTGAGTCCGTCGAACGTGCAGTATCAGGACACGCTGCACCAGGCGACGACCTATTTCGCCGCCCAGGGCAGCTCGCTCGTCCAGGCGCAACAGCGGGCGGTCGATTGGATTGGACAACAGGTGCAGACGCAGGCGGCGTTCCTCGGCTACATGGACGGCTTCTTCGTCCTAATGCTGATCGCGCTGTCGGCGGTGCCGCTCGCGATGATGCTGCGCAGCGTCAAGCTCGGTGGGCCGCGGCCGGTCGGGCATTGACCAACGAAGCATTGCAGGAGGACATCATGCCGGAAGCCGTCTCGCAGCTGCGGCCGCAAGAGTGGCTGCTCGTCGACGAGCTCAATCACCGCATCAACAACGAGCTCGCGTCGGTCATCGCCATGGTATCGCGCACGGCCGCGCGCTCCGGAAGCGACGACGTCAAGCGCGCGCTGGGCGCCGTCGCGGAGCGCTTGCACCGCCATGCGGAGGTTCACCACGCGCTGCAGCCGCCTGCCGACGATGCGCCGGTCGACGCGGCCGCGTACCTCGGCGCGCTATGCCTGTCGCTCAGCCGGTCGAAGCTCGAGGAGATGAACATCGAGCTTGTGCTGACAGCCGAGCCCGTGCGGCTTGCGCCCGGGCAGTGCTGGCGACTGGGGATGATCGTGAGCGAGCTGATCACGAATGCGGCGCGGCACGCATTTGCCGGCGGACCCGGTAGGATCGACGTCGCGCTGTCATGCGCGGACCGGTTTGTGACGTGCATCGTTGCGGATACCGGGGCGGCTCCCGCGCATGTCCGGCCGGGACGCGGGTCCAGGATCGTCGAGGGGCTGAGCCGTGGTCTGGGCGGGCGGATCGAGCGAAAGTTCGGGCCGGGGGGCTCGCGATCGACCCTGATTTTCCGATATGCACAGCCGATGACCGCGGAAGCTGCGGACGGCTTGGCCCCGACGGGCATCGGTCCGTGGCGACAGACGCGGACGAGCCGCGCGACAGCCCCGGTCGCGACCATCGGAGCAAACCACAATGGCAATGCGGATCGAAGACTATGCGCTGATCGGCGACCGAAAGACGGCCGCGCTGGTCGGGCGTGACGGCTCGATCGACTGGCTGTGCTGGCCGCGGTTCGACTCGGCCGCGTGCCTCGCGGCCCTGCTCGGGACGCCCGACCATGGGCGCTGGCTGATCGCGCCGAGCGAGGCGTCGCACACCGTGCAGCGGCGCTACCGTCCCGGCACCCTGGTGCTGGAGACCGAGTTCGAAACCACGACCGGCCGCGCCGTGGTCGTCGACTTCATGCCGCCGGCCGACGGCGCCCATCTGGTGCGCATTGTCATCGGCCGGACCGGACAGGTCGATCTCTGCAGCGAGTTCGTCGCGCGCTTCAACTACGGCGCGACGGTGCCGTGGGTGAACCGGCGCGATGACGGCGCGATCGACATGATCGGGGGACCGGAGCGGCTGACGCTGCGCACGCCGGTCGCGCTGCGCGGCGAGGACCTCAGGACGGTAGGCGCGTTCGCGGTCGCGGCCGGCGAGACGATCGCGTTCGTCCTTTCCTACGGGGCTTCGTTCGAAGCCGCGCCGCCGGCGATCGATGCGCTCGCGGCGCTGGAGAGCACCGAGGCGTTCTGGCGGCAGTGGAGCGACCGCTGTCCCGCGGCCGGGCCGTGGACGGACGCGGTCAAGCGCTCGCTCATTACGCTCAAGGCGCTCACCTACGCGCCGACCGGCGGAATGGTCGCGGCGGCGACCACCTCGCTGCCCGAGCGCCTCGGCGGCATGCGCAACTGGGATTACCGCTATTGCTGGCTGCGCGACGCGACCTTCACCCTGCTCGCCTTCGTCCATCTCGGCTACAACGAGGAAGCGCAGGCATGGCGCGACTGGCTCCTTCGTGCGGTCGCGGGGAGCCCGAGCCAGACGCAGATCATGTACGGCGTCGGCGGCGAGCGCTGGCTGCCGGAGCTGATCGTCGACTGGCTTCCCGGCTACGAGGGATCGGCGCCGGTGCGGATCGGCAACGCCGCCTACCAGCAGCGCCAGCTCGACGTGTTCGGCGAGACCGCCGACGCCATGTTCCAGTCCCTCAAGGCCGGCATAGAGCCCTCGCCGCGCGGCCTCGAGCTGCGGCCGGTTGTGCTCGACTATCTGGCGAGCGCGTGGCACGAGCCGGACGAAGGCATCTGGGAGGTGCGCGGCGGGCCGCAGCACTTCGTCCACTCCAAGGTGATGGCGTGGGTCGCGTTCGATCGTGCGTCGAGCGACGGGCAAAGCGACGACGAGTCGTCACGGCGCTGGCGCGCCATCGCGGACGAGATCCACGCGGAAGTGTGCGGGCGCGGCTTCGACCGCGAGCTCGACAGCTTCGTGCAGGCCTACGGCTCCAAGCAGCTCGACGCCAGCCTGCTGCTGATCCCGATCGTCGGCTTTCTGCCCGCGGATGATCCGCGCGTGCGCGGCACCGTGCGGGCGATCGAGCAGCGGCTCCTGATCGGCGACGAGTTCGTGCTGCGCTACGAGAGCGAGCATACGATCGACGGTCTGCCGGCGGGCGAGGGGGCGTTCCTCGCCTGCAGCTTCTGGCTGGTCGACAGTTACATCCTGCAGGGGCGCGGCGCGGAGGCGCGCAAGCTGTTCGAGCGGCTGCTGGCGCGCTGCAACGACGTCGGGCTGCTCGCCGAGGAGATCGATCCGGCCAGCGGCCGCATGCTGGGCAATTTCCCCCAGGCCTACAGCCACGTCGGGCTGATCAACTCGGCGCTCAGCCTGTGCCGCGACGTGGGCCCGATCGAGGAGCGCGCCGAGGCGCCGGGCGCGTCGGCGCCTGTCGGGTCGGCGGCAGGGTGACTTGTGTTCTCTTTTTTCAGCGGGACCTCGGACTTCAAATGCAGCTCGACTTCTCAATAAAGCGGGTTCTTGAGCGAGCGTCGACCCGGCGCCGATTTGGGAGCGCGGATCATGTCGATGAAGGCCCGCAGCGCGGCCGGGATCTGCCGGTGGCGCGGATAAAACAGGAAAAATCCCTCGAATCCCGGTGAGTATTCCTCGAGAACGCGAACCAGTTGGCCCGAGCGCAGGAACGGCGCCGCCAACGACTCGACGGTGTAGGCGATTCCGAGCCCGTCGACCGCCGCGCGGACGGCGAACTCGGGAAAGTTGACGGTCACCTCTCCCGTCAGCGACATCCGCTTGGTCCTGCCGTTGCGCTCGAACGGCCACGGCAGGCAAGCTCCATTGGTCGCGAACCGATATTGAATGCAGCTATGGGCG
Source organism: Xanthobacteraceae bacterium (assembly GCA_036513175.1). Taxonomy (GTDB): domain Bacteria; phylum Pseudomonadota; class Alphaproteobacteria; order Rhizobiales; family Xanthobacteraceae; genus JAVDCA01. The sequence goes on from DATBZM010000025.1 coordinate 12,111, forward strand.
GCGAGATCGTCGAGCGTGCGCGGCGGCGGCCGTCGATCGAAGTATCCGGGCGCACCGACCACGGCCACCTTCATGGCTCCCCCCAAACGGATTGCAATCATGTCGGCGGCGGCCCAGTTCTTCGGCCCGAGTCCCGCATCGAAGCCGCTCGCCACGATGTCGAGCGGCCGCGTCTCCACCCAAAGGTCGAGGTGGACTTCGGGGTAGGTCGACAGAAATCGTCCCCACATCGGCGCGATCACGGCGCCGGCCGCAAGATGCGATGCGTGAATGCGCAAGCGGCCGAACGGGCGCTGGCGCCGGCGATGCAAGGCGTCCAGCGCGCCGGAAATCTGACCCATGGCCGGGCGCAACTCCTCGATCAGGCGAAGGCCGGCATCGGTGAGCGAGACGCTGCGCGTCGTGCGGTGCAGCAGCTGCGTCCCCAGGCGCTCCTCGAGCTGGCGCAGCGAATGGCTGAGCGCCGATGCGGTCACGCCGAGCTGGGTCGACGCCGCGCGGAAGCTCAGGTGATCGGCAACGACGACGAACGCGTTCAGATCGGTGAGATCGCTACGGCGCATTGCTGAATTCCGCTCAGCAGTGAGTGCAATAGACATGAGATTTTCTTTTCCCGCCGCTGTCAATATTTCAGTGTCCGACCGGCCGACGACGCCACCCGGCGCCGGCTGGGACATTCAGTCAGTCAATTCCTGGGTTATTTGCGCATCGCGATCGATGCCCGAATGACAACGAGCCGAGAGCCATCGAGATGGGCATCGTCCGCTTCGCGTTGAGATTTCCCTACACGTTCTACGTGGTTGCCGCCCTGATCACCTTTCTCGGCGTCTCCGCCATCATCGTCATGCCGGAGGACATCTTCCCCGAGATCGACATTCCGGTGGTGTCGGTGATCTGGCAGTACACCGGCCTCAGCGTGCCGGAGATGGAGCAGCGGGTCACGACCTACAGTCAGTACGCGATCAGCACCAACGTGACCGGCATCAAGAACATGGAGGCGCAGACCCTCAACGGCATCTCGGTGCAGAAGATCTACTTCCAGCCCGACGTCCAGCTCGACCTCGCCATCTCGCAGATCGTCGCGGCGACGAACTCGGTGCGCGCCGCGCTGCCGGCCGGCATCCAGCCGCCGATCGTGGTGCAATACAACGCCTCGAGCGTTCCGGTGCTGCAGCTCAGCCTCTCGTCCGATCGCTACAGCGAGCAGCAGCTCTACGACTACGGGCTCTACCGCCTGCGCCAGCAGCTCGCCCAGGTTCCCGGCGTGACGTTTCCGACACCGGACGGCGGCAAGTACCGGCAGATCATGGTCGATATCGACCCGCTCAAGCTGCAGGCCGCGGGCCTCACGCCGGCGGACGTGGTCAATGCGGTCAATGCCCAGAACCTGACCTTGCCGTCCGGCCTCGCCAAGATCGGCGACACGCAATACACGGTGCGCACCAACGCGATGCCGGCGAGCATCGCCGACCTCAACGACATTCCCATCAAATATGTCAACGGGCAGACCGTGTTCCTCAGGGACATCGGCCAGGTGCACGACGGCTGGGCGGTGCAGCAGAACATCGTCCGCCAGGACGGCCGGCGCTCCGTCCTGCTGAGCGTGCTCAAGAACGGCAATGCCTCGACCGTCGCGGTCGTCAACGGGGTTCGCCAGGCCTTGGCGCTCGCCCGCGCGGCCGCGCCGGCCGGGCTCGGCATCAACGAGCTGTTCGATCAGTCGAAGCTCGTCACCGCATCGATCGCCGGCGTGCTGCGCGAGGGAGCGATCGCGGCCGGGCTCACCGGGCTGATGATCCTGCTGTTTCTCGGCTCATGGCGCTCGACCTTGATCGTGCTGATCTCGATTCCGCTCTCGATCCTCACATCGATCGTGGTGCTCCATTTCCTCGGCCACACGCTCAACACCATGACGCTCGGCGGCATGGCGCTGGCCGTCGGCATCCTGGTCGACGATTCGACGGTCACGATCGAGAACACGCACCGACTGCGCGGCGAAGGCATGAGTCTCGCCGCCGCGACGCTGCACGGATCCGCCGGCATCGCGGTGCCGACCATGGTCTCGACGCTCGCGATCAGCTGCGTCTTCACCTCGGTGATTTTTCTCGAAGGACCGGCCAAATTCCTGTTCACGCCGCTCGGGCTCGCGGTCGTGTTCGCGATGCTTGCGTCCTACGGCCTGTCGCGGACGCTGACGCCGGTCATGATCGGCCTCCTGCTCAAGGGCGAGCGCCACGGCGCGGGCCCGGCTTCGGGCAGCTGGCTCGCGCGCTTTCACCAGGGATTCGAGCGCGCCTTCGAGCGGTTCCGCTGGGGTTACGTGCGCGCGCTGACCATGCTGCTCAAGCGCCGATTCGTCGTACCGACGGTCGCGGTGCTGATGCTCGCGCTCGGCGGCGTGATGCTGACGTTCGTCGGCCGCGACTTCTTCCCCGAGATCGACAGCGGACAGATCAAGCTTCACGTCCGCGCGCCGGCGGCGACCCGCATCGAAGCGACCGAGCGCATCTTCCAGGAGGTCGAGGACAGGATCCGCGAGGTGATTCCGGCGCGCGAGCGCGACCTCATCGTCGACGACATCGGCGTGCCGCAACGCGTGTACAACCTCGCCTTCAGCGACGGCTCGACCATCAACGTCAACGACGGCACGATCCTGATTTCGCTCAAGGAGGGACATGCGCCCACCGCCGAGTACGTACGCCGCCTGCGCGCGGAGCTGCCGGCCGCGTTTCCGTCGGTGACCTTCTATTTTCAATCCGCCGACATGGTCACGCAAATCCTCAATTTCGGATTGTCGTCGCAGATCGACGTTCAGGTCATCGGTCGGGATCGCGCGAACGACCTGCGCGCGGCCGCGGAACTGCGGCGGCGCATGGCGGCCATTCCGGGCGTCGCCGACGCCCATCTGCAGCAGGAGCTCGACGCGCCGGCCTTCGTGGCGAACATCGACCGGCCGCGAGCGCTGCAGCTCGGGCTCAACGCGCAAGCCATCGCCAACGACCTCAACATCAGCCTCAGCTCCTCGGAGCAGGTCGCGCCCAATTTCTGGACCGATCCGGCGACCGGGATTCCCTATTACCTTGCGGTGCAGACGCCGGAGCATCTGGTGAGCTCGCTCAACGCGCTCGGCAACACCCCGGTTTCCACGTCGTTGGCCGCCAACGGCCCGCCGGTCCCGGGGTTGTTGGGCAATGTTGCGACGTTGCGGCGCGCAAGCGTTTCGACAAATCTGAACCAGACCAACATTCAGCCGGTGCTCGATATCTATGCCAGCGCGCAGGGCCGCGATCTCGGCAGCATTTCGAACGACATCGGCAACATCGTCGCCGAGCTGCAGAAGCAGCTCAAGCCCGGCAACACGATCCGGGTGCTCGGGCAGATCCAGAGCATGCGCGATTCCTTTCGCGACCTCACCACCGGGTTGTTGTTCGCGGCCGTGCTCGTCTATCTGCTCATGGTCGTCAACTATCAGAATTTCGCCGACCCGTTCGTGGTGATCCTGGCGCTGCCGGCGACCTTGTGCGGCATCGTCACGATGCTGTTCATCACCGGCACCACGCTCAGCGTCCCGTCGCTGATGGGCGCGATCATGGCGGTCGGCGTCGCCTCGGCCAATTCCATTCTGCTGGTCACGTTTGCGCGCGAGCAGCAGCTCAAGGGCAGGACCGCGTTCCGCGCCGCCGTCGACGCCGGCTTTACCCGCATCCGCCCCGTGCTGATGACGGCGGCCGCGATGGTCGTCGGCATGATCCCGATGGCGATCGGCGGCCCCGGCGAGGAGCAGAACGCGGCGCTGGCGCGCGCGGTGATCGGCGGCCTCCTGTTCGCGACTCCCACCACCCTGCTGATCGTCCCTTACGTGTTCGCCATGCTGCGCAAGCGCAATGACGGCGTTGCGGCCTATGGCGTGTTCGAGGATCTCCCCCATGAATGATCTTGGCATCCACGACGAGAATGACGCGGTCACCCGGTATCGCCGGGACGGCCCCGCCGGCGACCACGCCGTCGCGAAGCCGCCGAAGCCGCGCGCACGGGCGCGCCGGCGCCAGGCAGGGCGCCTGCTTGCCGTTGGCGGAGTTTTGTTGCTTGGCGGCAGTGTCTCGCTCGGCGCGTGGGGACACTATTCGCGCCAGCAGGAGGTGCTGGCGACCTCGCACCACGAGCGTGATCTCGTTCCCAGCATGCGGGTGGCAGTCGTCGCGCCGAGCCCGAGCACCCGGTCGGTCAGCTTGCCGTGCACGACCGCCGCGTTCGCCGCGGCGAACATCTATGCACGCGCGACCGGCTATGTCGCCGAGCGCAATGTCGATATCGGCGATCGCGTCAGGAAAGGCGATCTGCTGGCGCAGCTCGCCGTGCCCGAGCTCGACGCGCAGATTTCGCAGAACGAGGCGACGCTCGCGCAGCTCAAGTCGGCGCTCGAGCAGGTCCAGGCCAACCTCAAGCTTGCGCAGGTGACCTGGGACCGCGACGGGCCGCTGGTCCGGCAAGGCTGGGCCACCCAGCAGCAGGGCACGGTCGACGTTCAGAACCTCAAGGCGCAGGAAGGCAATCTCGGTGTCGCCCAGAACAACGTGAAGGCGCAGGAGCAGCTCCTCAAGGCGCTGCGGCAGAACCGCGATTATGCGACGATCGTCGCGCCGTTCGACGGCGTCATCACCCAACGCAACATCGATGTCGGCAGCCTAGTGCAGGGCAACGCCACCAGCGGCACCTTCATGTTCGAGATCATGCAGGCGGACAAGATCCGCGTCTTCGTCTACGTGCCGCAGGACGCGGCCTTCAGCGTGGCGCCGGGGGTGGACGCGATCGTGCGCGTGCCCGAGCTGCCCGACCGCGAATTCGCCGGCAAGGTCACCCGCATCGCGAACGCGCTGCAGAGCGGCACCCGCACGCTGCTGACCGAGATCGACCTCGCCAATCCGGACGGCGTGCTGTCGGCGGGAGCCTATTGCATGGTCGAGCTCGAGATCCCGCGCAAGACACCGTCTTTCATCATTCCGTCGGACGCCATCATTTTCAACGCCAATGGCATGCAGGTCGCGGTCGTCAAGGATGGCAAGGCCGAAATCCGCAAGATCAATGTGGCGCGTGACCAGGGCGTACGCCTGGAAGTGGCCGCGGGCGTCCACGCGGGCGAGCGCGTCATTCTCAACCCGCCCGCAAGCCTCGTCGATGGCAGCAAGGTGCAGGTGGCCGCGCAATGACCCAACGAAGCGCCCGCTTGAGATCGCTGCCATGCGGGTCTCGACGAGCCATCGCTGAAACCTGCTTATGATCTGCCGCCGTGCGATCCCGCCTCCCCCCGGCGGTCGGCGGTAGACCAGAGAGCCGTCGGCCACCCCCACGGCCGGCGGCTCTCACCCCTCATGCCGGGACTGAATCGATAGAAAAACGTGAGCGACAAGCCATGAATGTTCAGATCCAGCCGCGCGCCGCGCCGGCGCAACGACGCCTCCCGTTCGAGTGCGTCGCCTTGGTGCTGCAAGGCGGCGGTGCGCTCGGCGCCTACCAGGCGGGCGTCTACGAGGCGCTGGCGGAGGCCGGCATCGACCCCGACTGGATCGCCGGCGTGTCGATCGGAGCGATCAACGCGGCGATCATCGCGGGCAATCCGCCCAATTCACGGGTCGACCGGCTGCGCGCCTTCTGGGAGCAGGTGACCGCGGACGGAGCCTGGCTCGGCTTCGGCGATCCGCGCCTCGGCGTCGCGCGGGGCGACGCGCTTCGCAATCTGCTCAACCGGATGAGCGCGAGCCTCGCGCTCGCATGCGGGGCGAGAGGGTTCTTCTCGCTGCGGCCGCTGGCGCCCTGGCTGCATCCGGACGGATCAATGGAGGCGACGAGCTTCTACGACACCAATGGCCTGAGAAGCACGCTCGAGCGCCTGGTCGATTTCGATCGCCTCAACGCCGTCGCGACGCGTTACAGCGCGGGCGCCGTGAACGTCAGGTCGGGCAACTTCGTCTGTTTCGACACCACGACGCACACCATAGGCCCCGAGCACGTCATGGCGAGCGGTGCGCTGCCGCCGGCCTTTCCTGCGGTCGAGATCGAAGGCGAGCACTACTGGGACGGCGGCCTCGTTTCGAACACGCCGCTGCAATGGGTGGTCGACAGCCAGCCGCGCCGCGACACATTGGCGTTCCAGGTCGACCTGTGGAGCGCGTCCGGCGAATTTCCCCGCGACATGCTCGATGTCATGGCGCGGGAAAAGGAGATCCGCTATTCGAGCCGCACCCGCGCCG
>DATBZM010000026.1:0-15791 GCA_036513175.1 Xanthobacteraceae bacterium
CAAGTCATGAATGCCGGCGAGGCGGCGTTCGCGCGGCGCGACTTCGACGAAGCGCTGACCATTTACGCAAAGGCGCTGGAACTCGAGCCCACCAACTATTCCGCCACTCTCTTTACGGCCAATACATACAACCGGAAGAACGACTTCGCTCGCGCCAGCCAGTGGTACGAGCGCGCGATGCGCCTTGATCCAGACATCGAGACGGCCTTCCGCTATTATGCCGACATGCTGGCCAAGCGGGCCGACATGGCCAAGGCGCGCAGCATGCTCATTCACGCCGCCGTGGCCGAACCGTATAACAACATCGTCTGGCGCGAGATCCGGGCGTGGGCGCTGATCAACAACACCGCGTTCAAGCTGGTGTATCTGCCGATCCCCATCGATGCTTCCGGGCAGCCTCCGCAACTCTTGCGCGCCTGGCGGGCCTATCACGCGGTGATCGCGGAGTGGCGCAAAGGCGGCAAGTTTCAAAAGCAGCTTCCGCAGGAGGCCGTGTACCGGCACTCGCTCGCGGAGGAATCCGAGGCCCTGACCGCGGCGGCCGTGGTCCTGCAAGCCCTCAAGCAAGATGAGAAGAGCGCTGAATTGCTGGCGGACAATACGGTTGCCGGGCTGCTGCTCAAGCTGCACGACGCTGGTCTCGTCGATCCTTACGTGCTGTTCAGCCTGGGAGATGACGGTATTGCCCGCGACTACAAAGCGTATCGGGCGGCGAATCGCACCAAGCTCGAAGAATATATGGATAAATTCGTCATGCCGCCCACGCAGGCCGGCAAGTAACCGAGCCCGGTCAAGAAAGCGGCTTTCAGAATTCCTTTAGAGCACATTCCGTTCCGGGGGAATCGGAATGTGCTCTGGTTTTCCTTGTTTGGCGCATGTTCTTGTCGGCGGACCGGTGTCCACCCCCGATCAAGTCGGGGGCAGGCTTTCGCCGGGACATGCGCCGGAGCCGCTCGAGCTGCAAGCTCCTACTCAGTTGGCACTTGCCTGGCTCGCGGGTACAACGCGCTCGATCGCCATCATGCCGAGATCCTCATGTCCGAGGATGTGGCAGTGGAAGACGAAATCGCCGAGGTCCATTCCGCGGAAGTCGACCAGCACCTGGACCTGCGGGTAGGGAATGACCGGCTGGCCGTTCGAGCCGACGCACGCGGGCGGGTTGTTGCCGGTCGGGTTGCTCTTGGTGATCGCCGGCGGAGGGCCACCGCAAAACGGAACCTCGACCATGTCGAGCCACTGGCCGTTGATGCCCGGCGCCGGCTCGCTGCCGTTGACCTCGAAGTTGTCCTGCGACAGCACCATGAAGTGGACCTGGTGCTGGTGGAATTCGTGGTTCTCCTGAGCGTGGTTCTGGATGATCCACTTCTCCACGCTTCCCTGGGTGGTGATGAACGCCGGCGCATTGTTGGTATCGAACGGCGTGTCGATCGGATAAGGCTGCGTGGCGCACTGCGCGCCCGCTGCCGTCACGCATCCGGAGAAGTTGATGAAGAACGCACTCCCGTCCTGGAGCTCTTCGAAGAAGATGGTACGTGTGAGGGCAGGCCTCTGACTCGAGATGCCGCCGAACAGCTGCTTCGAGGTGTCGAGGGCCGCGTAGGCGGGAACAACACTGTCGGGAGTGGCCGGGGTATTGGCCGCTGCCGCCATTCCGGCGGGAGCAAGCTGCATGCTGAGCAGAGGACGCGTGGGATCATCGTCGCCGAGCGGCCCGTCGAGGATGTTCTGCGTCACCAGCTCGGCGACCTGGACGCTGCGGGCCGGCGCGTTCACGAGGAACTCAACACGCGCGGCGGGCGGCAGCCGGAAGTGCGTGACCGGAATGAGATGTCCGGGTTGGGCGCCGTCCTGCGAGTTGACCGGGACCCCGTCGATGCCGACGACCTGAATCGTCTGCGGGACGCCGTCAAATCGCACCTGCAGGTCGAGGATGGAGTCCGAGGCGCTGTTTGAAACACGCCAGAACTCCGTGTCGCCGGCCTTCATCTGGATGACTGCCGGCGTGTAGGTCGTCACTCCGGTCGTCGTATTCGTCGTCGTGTTGATCGTGACGTTGTTCACGGTGAGGTCGACCGCGGGGACTCCACCCTCCTGGCCTCCACCGCCTTCCGCCAGGCCCTGCGTCGTCTGCTGGTCGCGAACGATCACGATGCGCTGGGTCAGGCCGGCCGTCGCCGGCTGCACATTGTTGATGCCCTGGACCACGATGGCTCCGCTTGCGCCGCCCTGGACGGCAGCTTCCGCGAGGCCATGAACGTGCGGGTGATACCAATAGAGTCCCGGCGGCTCGTTGGTCGGGAACTGGAGGCTGTATGAGAACGTGTCTCCGGGATTGACCAGGGTCTTGACGACGTTGTCGCCATGACACCCGGGGGTCGTGTTGGTGCCGTGATAATGGATGTTCATCGAGCCGCCGGTCATGGCGCTGAGAAGCTCGACTTCCGTCGTGTCACCGCAGGTGGGCGGATTGAACTTCTCGGTCGTCGTCGGAACGACCCTGGGCGTGTTGTTGGTCACCGTGACGTTGAGCGTGTCGCCCGGATTGACGTACAGGGTCGGGTTCTCCAGGCCGCTCGGCGTCATGAAGCAGAACAGCTGCCGGCCGGCCGAGTCGGTGGTCGTCTGATAGGAGAACTGGACGTTCAGAACGCCGTTCTGGCTGAACAGCGCCGGCGGCTGCTGGATCACGCTGCCGGCCGCAAATCGCTGACAGGCCTTGGCGACAGGGGCGACGGCGCTCGCCGCCACGGAGCTTGCCGAAGTCGTGGTTTGAGCGACGGCTGCAACGACCCCTGCCGCACCTACCGCCCAAAGAGCCATGATCACGGTGGCAACTGGTTTGTTGAACATAGGCTTCCTCCCATGCATTTTTCAGTTGTGGTTGATTTGCTCGAGCGCGGCGCGCCCTCCCTGCATGCTATATTTGGCGCATGTTCTTGTCGGCGAACCGGCGTCCACTTCGCCGGAACATGCGCTAGTTGCTTTTGCACAGAGCCGTCAGCCGGCGCCGTGCCCCTTGCATAGCCCGCTCTTGAGCTCCCAGCCGTCGCCGACGCGGGTGATCGTCACGACGTCGAAGAACGGCCGCTCGTCCGGATCCTTTTTCGAGATGAAGGTGATCTCGCAGAGATATTTGTGCGTGCCGTCGTCACGACATTTCGCCTGCAACACCTGCAGGCTGTCGTCGTGCAGATTGTCGGTGGCCTTCGCGCTCTCGTAGGCGGATTGGATGACCGCGACGCCCGGCGTCACCTGACACGACAGGGTGACCAGCGCGCAGATCCATTGAGCGGCTTGCCACATCGTCTTGCCCCCTCAGGACGCTAAAGACTCCCGGGTCCCCTCGACAACGACTCGCCTACGCGAGACAGGCACATTGGACGATTGCGTTGCGGGCTGGAGCGATTTTGCTCGGCCGCCTGCGCCAAAATGCCGCCATGCAACCAGAATGTGCGTAGAATGTTACGCGGTCAATATGGCGCCGACCGTCAATCGCGGAAAAAAATTTCGGCGTCACGAACGCCAAAATTCCAGGGCGAACTCCAACGCGCCAGCGAGATTCCGAGAAAGCCATTCTCCGGCGGTTGCGGCGTCCGCTTACGACCATACCGATTTTGCTGCGCGTCACGGTCGCGAACCGCCGCGGTCAGATCGGCGGGCACGCGGCCCGGTGTCCGGCCGATCGCCCGCAGCGGAGGACGCGCCGCACCGGCGCAACCGCGGCCGGCGCAACCGTGGTCGGCGCAACCATGGCCGGCGTCGGCGGTGCAGGCTCCGCCCGCCCGCGACTCCTGCCAAACACCGCGACCTCCACGGCAGGGCCTTCGTGCATTATGGCGTAGTCATAGCCATCGAGAATTCGCGCGATCACGCGCGTCAGCGAACCCGCATATGTGCCGGTGATGGGATCATCGAGCGCGGTCGAGGATCGGAATTGCACGTTGAACGCGCGCCCCATGACGGCAAGAACCGTCGCGATCGTGCTGTCGCGGACCTCCAGCCGGAGCGAGTCGACAGTGCCTTGCAAGCGCACTGATCCCCGATCGAATTCAGTGATCACATTCCTCATCGGCTTTCGGACGGCCAAACGCGCATATTGATATTCACCGTGGAGCTGCGGGGCGGCCGCGAGCGGAGCGCCGCCTCTCGCGCATAGTGTCCCGCATACGATGAAGATGACCGACAACATCGAGACGACGATCGGCTTGTCCGCTCTCTGAGTTTTACTGATTGCATTTGTCGTCATCTTGGCAAGAGTTTTTTCCGGGGCTCTGGCTAAAATCTTGCGGCGCAAAACGGGCGTTCTTGGCAGATTTTAGCGGCTGTACACGGCCTGCTCGGTCACGACGAAATCGATGCGGCCATCGGCGAGCGCGCGGGCGCATTCGGCCGGCGCGTTGACGATCGGCTCCTCGTGCACGTTGAAGCTCGTATTGACCAGCACGGGCAGCCCGGTCTTGGCGCGGAAGCCGCGCAGGATCGCGGCGTAGAGCGGATTTTCGCTGGCGCGCACGATCTGCGGCCGGGCGGTGCCGTCGACATGGACGACGGCGGGAATCTTCGCGCGCCACTCCGGCTTGACGCCGCACGTGATGGTCATGAAACGCGCCGCGTAGCGGTTCACGGGCGTGATCTCGAACACCTCGTCGGCATGCTCGTCGAGCACGTAAGGCGCAAACGGCATGAATTCGGAGCGCTCGAGGCGGCGGTTGAGATCGTCGTTGATCGCATGATCGGCCGGGCTCGCCAGGATGCTGCGGGCGCCGAGCGCGCGCGGGCCGAATTCCATGCGGCCGAGAAAGGCGGCGCCGACCTGGCCCGCCGCAATGCGCTCGACCGCGCCGTCAAGCGGCGCGCCCGCTTGCCGGCGCAGGCCCGCGACGGCGCCGAGCGCGGCATCGATGTCGCGGTCGAAATCGCGGCCGAGATAGACGGTGTCGAGCCGATAGCGCTGGCCGAGCCAGGCCGGCAGGCCGTCGCGCGCGAGCAGGAACGCGAGCGCGGCGCCGACGCACAGGCCATCGTCGCCCATGGCCGGGAAGATGAAGACCTCGTCGAGCGGGAGGCTTTCGGCGAGCAGGCGGTTGAGCCGCACATTGGCAAAAAGTCCGCCGCCGAGGCCGAGATGGCGCACCTCGTGGCGGGTGAGCCAGTGGCGCACCGCCTCGAGCATCAGGTCCTCGGTCGCCTTCTGGATCGAGGCCGCGATGGTCTCGCGCGAGGCGCCGGCGCAGATGCGCGCCATCTCGGCGCCGATCTCGACCTCGCCGGGAAAATCCGTCGCGACGAGGCCGTCGGCGCCGACGCGAAAGCGTTTTGCGATCGCGGGCGCGAGCGTCGGCTCGCCGTAGGCCGCAAGGCCGGTGAGCTTGCCTTCATGGCGCAGCTTGCGGAAGCCGCAAAGCGCGGTCGCGAAGCTGTAGGCCTGGCCGATGCTGTTGGCCTCGAGCTTGCGCAACAGGTCGCGGTCGTCGCCGAAATGGCATTCGAGCGCGCCGTCGCGCAAGGTGCGGATCGAGTAGCTGACATTATCGCCGATGCCGTCGGCGGTGAACACGAGCGCGTCGGTCCAATCGGTGAAAAAGAGCGCCGGCAGCGCATGCGCGGCGTGGTGATTGGCGAACCGGAATGGGATATCGGGGCGAAAGCCGTTGACGTCGAGAAAGCGCGCGGCGGCGAAGATCGCGTTGGTGTCGGTGGTGCCGCGGCGCTGGCACTCGCGCCACATCTCGCGCACGCCCGGCTCCTTGCCGCGCCAGCGGCGCACCGCGTAGTCGATCTCCTTGAACAGCGACGGGCGCAGATAGATTGCCGGATAGAACGCCCGCGTCGACGCGATGGCGTCGACGTCGCGCCGCGTCCAGCCGGCGATGCGCAAGACCTCGTCGATGGCAAGCCACGGGATGCCGTCGCCCGACCCCTTGTGACGGGTCAGCCGCTCCTCCTGGACGGCGGCGAGCAGCCGATAGTCGTCGAAGGCGGCGGCCGATGCATCGTGCGCGCCGGGATGAAACGCCAGAATCCGCATGAGAAACCCGAATTGAGCCGGGAACTTAGCCCATGTGCCGGCGCGGTGGCTACGGGTTCGGGGTGCCCGTCGGGTCCGACCGGTTCCAGCACTACGACGCCCTTTGCGGGCCGCGCCGCCGCGCCCTTTCCCCGCCGTATTGCCCGTGTTAACCGGGCTCCGGATACCAAAGGGGAGGGGCGGGCGCCCCGCAGCGAGAACCGCAATGCGCCGATCGGGTTGTTGCGCCGTGCTTGTGGTTGCGAGCCTCGTCGGCGCCGCGCCCGCCATGGCCCAATTCGGCGGCATCTTCGGTCCGCCGCCGCGGCCGCCCAGCAACATTCCCAACCAGCCCTACGATCAGCAGCGCAGCTACGAGCCGTCGCCGCCGTCGCAGCCGCAGTACCAGCCCGCGCCGCAATATCAGCCGCCGCCACAGAACCCGCCGCCGCAGACAAACGCCGCGCCCTATGTCGGCCCGGGACAAGGCCCGATTCGCTCGCAACCGATTTCGCCGCCGCCCGGCGTGCCGGATCAGCGCGCCGCCGTGCCGGTCGCGCCGCTACCGGCCCCGCAGCCCGGCGTCAATCCCGCCCCGCCCAATCCAGGACAGGGCCAGCCGGCAAACCCGCCGTCCCCGGTCGACACCACGCTGCAGCCGGGCGACGAGATCGTGACCGAGCCGCCGGCGATCAAGATCATCAATCCGACCGCGGTGTTCTCCGGCCTCGACAAGATCACCGGCCGCATCACGTCGTTCGACGTCGCGATCAACGAGACCGTACAGTTCGGCGCCCTGCAGGTGACGCCGCGCGTCTGCTATACGCGCCCGCCGACCGAGACGCCGCAGACCGACGCGTTCGTCGAGGTCGACGAGGTGACGCTGCAGGGTGAGGTCAAGCGCATCTTCACGGGCTGGATGTTCGCGGCGAGCCCGGGCCTGCATGCGGTCGAGCACCCGATCTACGACGTGTGGCTCAAGGACTGCAAAGGCGGCGCGACGGCGGCGCCGGTCGCCGAGGCGCAGCCCGCGCCGGCACCCGCACCCAAGCCGCCGCCGCGTCCGCGCAAGCCGGCGCCGGCGCCGCGTGCCCAGGCGCCGCGCGACTGAGACCCATTCAGTCCCTGGTCGCGAGCGCGAGCGCCTGCGCGCCCGGGATCGGCCGGTCGAGCGGCAGCGCGGCGAAATCCGCTTCGCCGACGAGGGCTTCGGCCAATTGCTTGTGATACTGCTTGCGCGGCACCTCGACGGCTCCGAAGGTCTTGAGGTGGTCGGTGACGAACTGGGTGTCGAGCAGGCGAAAGCCGCCGGCGCGCAGCCGCGCCACCAGATGCACCAGCGCGACCTTCGAGGCGTCGCGCGCACGGTGGAACATGCTTTCGCCGAAGAATGTGCGGCCGAGCGACACCCCATAAAGGCCGCCGACCAGCTCGTCCCCCTCATAGGCCTCGACGGTGTGGCAATGCCCGACGCGATAGAGGCCGAGATAGAGGCTGCGGATGCGCCGGTTGATCCAGGTGCGCGCGCGCCCCGGCTGCGGCTCGGCGCAGCCGTCGATTACCGCCTCGAAGTCGCGGTTGCACACGACCGTGAAGCGGTCGGAGCGCACCGTGCGGGCAAGCCGGCTCGCCACCCGCAAGCCCTCGAGCGGGATGACGCCGCGTTGTTCCGGCTCGATCCAGTAGAGGGCCGGATCATCCGCGCTCTCGGCCATGGGGAAGATGCCGCACGCATAGGCCTTGAGCAGGACCTCGGGCGTGATCTCGACAAAGGCGGCGTCGCGGCTGGCCATCGGGGCGGTTCGTTTTCTCTTCGGTTCCGCAGCGAAACCCCGCGGAAAATTAGCAAATCCACAACTATAAATCTCTACATCTTTCGCCAAATGGGAAACATCGGGTGGCGTTCGCGTTGGGGCACTGAGCATGCCGCGCCGCACCAGCGCGCGGCGGGAAGGGGAACACGCGTTGAGCACGGAACACGCGTTGAGCACGGCCAGCATCAAGGGACGTGGTGGCCCCGGCGACGGGAGCGGCGAATGTCTGGTTCGCCGCGTGCTCGTGGTGGAAGACGAGGCGCTCATCTGTGTCGATACCGCGGACACGTTCGAGCAGCAGGGTTTCGTGGTTCACACCGCGCTCAGTGCCGAAGACGCGCTGCGCCGGCTGCGTGACGGGCTCACTGTCGACATTCTCTTCACCGACATCAATCTCGCAGGCGCCATGGACGGCGCGATGCTCGCCCGGCACGCGCGCGAGCTTTGTCCGGCCCTGATCGTCGTCTACACGTCGGGTACGGTCGAGAGGGTCGCGCACGCCGTCGCGGGCTCGGCCTTCGTGCCGAAACCCTACGCCCCCGAGCGGGTCGGACGCCTGCTGCGCGGGATGTGCGCCGCCGGCTCCGCTTGAGCGATTGTTTGAGCATGATCTTTTCCGAAAACCGGTATCTACCCCCCGATCAGGTCGGGGCAGGCTTTTTCGGGATCATGCTCATACCGCTTGATCATTCCTCCATCCCGCCGCGCGCGAGGAACTCCTCGAGCCAGTGGATGTGATAGCTGCCGTCGACGATGTCCTTGTCGCGCACCAGCGCGCGAAACAGCGGCAGCGTGGTCTCGATCCCGTCGACCACGAACTCGTCGAGCGCGCGGCGCAGCCGCATCAGGCATTCGGCGCGCGTCTTGCCGTGCACGATCAGCTTGCCGAGCAACGAATCGTAGAAAGGCGGGATCGTGTAGCCCTGATAGACCGCCGAGTCGACGCGCACCCCCATGCCGCCCGGCGGGTGGTAATGCACGATGCGGCCCGGCGAGGGCCGAAACGAGACCGGGTTCTCGGCATTGATGCGGCATTCGATGGCGTGGCCGTGGAACTTCACGTCCTTCTGCGCCATCGGCAGCTCGCCGCCATTGGCGATGCGGATCTGCTCCAGGATGAGATCGATGTCGGTGATCATCTCGGTCACCGGATGCTCGACCTGGATGCGCGTGTTCATCTCGATGAAATAGAAGCGGCCCTCCTCGTACAGGAACTCGACCGTGCCGACGCCGAGATATTTCAGCTCGCGGATCGCATGCGCGACGGTCTCGCCGATGGCGTCGCGCGCCGCCTGGTTCAGCGCCGGCGAGGGGCTCTCTTCCAGCACCTTCTGGTGGCGCCGCTGCAGCGAGCAGTCGCGCTCGCCGAGATGGATGCCGCCGCCTTGCCCGTCGCCCAGCACCTGGATCTCGATGTGGCGCGGCTGCTGCAGGTATTTTTCCAGATAGACCGCGTCGTCGCCGAATGCGGCCTTGGCCTCGGCGCGCGCGGTCGCGAGCGCAACCGAAAGATCGCGTTCGGTGCGCGCGACCTTCATGCCGCGCCCGCCGCCGCCGGCCGCGGCCTTGACGAGCAGCGGGAAACCGATGTCGCGCGCGATCGCGAGCGCGTCGGCGTCCGTTCCGACGCCACCCTCCGATCCCGGCACCACCGGGATGCCGAGGCGCTTGGCGGTGCGCTTGGCCTCGATCTTGTCGCCCATCAGGCGGATGTGGTTGGGCTTGGGGCCGATGAACTGCACGCCGTGCTCGATCAGGATTTCGGCGAAGCGCGCGTTTTCCGAGAGAAACCCGTAGCCGGGATGCACCGCGTCGGCGCCGGTGATCTCGCAGGCGGCGAGCAGCGCCGGCACGTTGAGATAGCTGTCGCGTGCCGGCGGCGGGCCGATGCACACGCTCTCGTCGGCGAGGCGCACGTGCATGGCGTCCGCGTCGGCGGTCGAATGCACCGCGACGGTCGGGATGCCGAGCTCCTTGCAGGCGCGCAGCACCCGCAGCGCGATCTCGCCGCGATTGGCGATCAGGATTTTTTCAAACATCAGCGGCTCCGCCGCGGCGAATGGCGAGTAGCGAATAGCACGCAGATGTCCCGGGCTTTCTATTCGCCATTCGCTATTCGCTACTCGCCGCTACTATTCGATGATCATCAGCGACTCGCCGAATTCGACGGGCTGACCATCCTCGAACAGGATCTGGGTGACGGTGCCGGCGCGCGGGGCCGCAATCTGGTTCAAGGTCTTCATCGCCTCGATGATGAGCAGCGTGTCGCCGACCTTCACGTGGCTGCCGACCTCGACGAAGGGCTTGCCGCCCGGCTCGGCAGCCCGATAGGCCGAGCCGACCATGGGCGACAGCACGACGCCCGGATTGTCCGCAGGCTCGGATGTGCGCTCGCTCTTGGACTGCACGAGCGGCGGCACGACCGCCGGCGGCGCCGCGTAGGCGGCGCTCGTCCCCGGGCGCGCGACGCGCACGCGCCGGCCGCCTTCCTCGATCTCGATTTCGCTCAGGCCCGTCTCGTCGAGCAGCCTGGCCAGCGCGCGGACCACGTCCTCGGCCGGCTGAGCCGTCGGCGGCTGCGATTTGTTCGGCGGGCGCGCCACGGCTATTGCTTCTTCCTTGCGCCGGCCGCGGTTGCCCCCGTCATCGCCGCGAGGCCCGCGACCGCGAGCGCGTAGCCCGCGACGCCGAAGCCGCAGATCACGGCTTTGGCGGCCTTCGATATATAAGAGTCGTGGCGGAAACTCTCACGCGCGTGAATATTGGTGATGTGGATCTCGACCACCGGCAGCCTGGTGGCGAGGATGGCGTCGAGGAGGGCGACCGAGGTGGTCGTGTAGGCGGCGGGATTGAGCACGATGCCGACCGCCTTGTTGGCCGCCGCTTCCTGGATCCAGTCGACCAACTCGCCCTCGTGGTTCGATTGGCGAAACTCGACCGTCCAGCCGAAGCTCTCGGCCTCGGTGCGCACGAGCTTCTCGACATCGGCGAGCGTCGCGTGGCCGTATTTCTCCGGCTCGCGCGTGCCGAGCAGATTGAGATTGGGCCCGTTGAGGACGTAGACGGTGTGGGGCATTTGATCTCGCCGCGGGCCGAAGCCCGAGGGGTCGCTCCCCCGACGTCATCCGGCGCGCGAGTTATAGGCGGCGTGGCGGGCGAGGGGAAGCTGCCCACGCCCGCCGCGAAATTCGAGCTGCGTTCAGGAGCAGGTCGTCTTGCCGCAACGCGCCATGTTGACCTTCTGCTTCAACGCATCGAGCCCGACCGCGCCGACGACCACTTCCTGGCCGATGACGTAGCTCGGCGTGCCGTTGAGGCTGAGCGCCTCGGCGAGCTTCATGTTCTCCTCGAGCGAGGTCTTCACCTCGTCGCTTTTCATGTCCTTCTGCAGCCGCGCCATGTCGAAGCCGGCGTCCTTGGCGGCCTGCAGCGCGTGCGCCTCGTCCGCCTGGCCGCGCCCGCCGAGCAGGCGCTGATGGAAGTCGAAATACTTGGCGCCCGAGTCCTGCATGCGCACCGCCACCGCGACCTTGGCGGCTTCGACCGAGCCCGGGCCGAGCACGGGGAATTCCTTGAGCACGACGCGTAACTTCGGATCCGACTTCATGATCGTGGTGAGATCGGTGAGCGCGCGCTTGCAGTAGCCGCAGTTGTAGTCGAAGAACTCGACCAGCGTCACGTCGCCCTTGGCGTTGCCGATCGTGACCTGGCGCGGCGAATAGAACAGCGCCTGCGCGTGGCTCGCGATCTCGGTCTTGGCTTTCTCGGCCTCGGCCGTCTGCTTGCGCTTCTCCAGCTCGGCGGAAGCTTCCTCGAGCACCTCGGGATGCGCGATCAGGTATTGCTTGATGATCTTCTCGATCTCGCCGCGTTGCGTATCGGAGAAGCTCTGTGCCCGCGACGGCACCGGCAGCAGCAGCAGCGCGGCCGTGGCGGCGGCGGCGATCAGGCGGAAGTTCAGGCTCATCGATCGTATCCTCTGTGGGCGTGAAAACTGCAAATCCTGGAGACCCGGCCTAGAGCCCCCACTTGGGCTTGGGTGGCTTGTAGCTTGCGATGTCGTCGGCCTTGACCCAGCCGGGGGCGCCGACCGGGAAGCGCGTCTTGGCACGCAAGGCAAGCTGCTTTGCGGTCTTCCAGTCGCCGCGCGTGAAGGCAGCCTGCGCCGAGGCGAGGTCGGCGTGCGGGATATCGCCTTTGCGGCCATAGGCCATGGCGAGATAGTCATAGCCGTCGGCGATGTCTTTGTCGTTAGCGAGCGCGGCCTGCAGATCGTTGATCGCGTCGTTGGCGAGCCCCGGCTGCTGCGTGGCGATCAGCGCCTCGGCGAGCAGCACCTGGATGAGCGCAGGGGTCGGCGCGAGCGCGACCGCGCGGCGCAGCGGCGCGATGGCGTCGCTCGCCCTGCCGCCCTCGAGCAGGGCCTGCCCTTTGAGCTCGTAGAAATACGGATTGTTGGGCTCGGTGCGGATCAGGCTGTCGATCTGCGCGGTGGCGTCGCCGAGATCGCCGTGCCGGTAGGTCGAGATCGCGCGCGCGTAGCGGGCCGGCAGGCTCATGTCGCTCGGCGGATAGCGGCGCAGCACCGAGCCGGGCTGGTCGAGGAAGCCGTACAGCTTGGCGCGCATGAGGTCGTGGCGCAGCTGCAATTCGGGCGGATCGAGCTTGGCCCAATAGGGGGTTCTGGCGATCGCCGTGAGGGCCGCCATGCGCTCGGCCGGCATCGGATGGTTCTGCAGGTAGGGGTCGGAATATTGCGCGGCAAACAGCGACTCGTCGGCAAAATGCTTGAACGTGTCGTACATGCCCTTGGCGGACTGGCCGGTCTCGGTGAGGAACTGCACGCCCGCGCGATCGGCCTGCTCTTCCTGCTGGCGCTGATAGGCGAGCAGCGAATGCATGACCATGCTCTGCGGCGCGAGCAGCGCGATGCCCGGATTGCCGCCGACATTGCCGCTGCGCGCCCCGGCCGCGATTGCGCCGACGCCGAGCAGCATGCCGACGATCGCGGCGGTCTGCGCATTGGCGAGCTCGGCCCGCATCTTCATCAGATGGCCGCCGTGGATGTGACCGGTCTCGTGCGCCAGCACGCCGATCATCTGGTTGGGGGTGAGCGCCTGCATCAGCGCGCCCGCATTGACGAAAATGTGGTTGGCGTCGATCACGAAGGCGTTGAACGAGCGATCCTCGATGATGATGACGTGAATGTTCTGCTGCGCGAGGCCGGCGACGCGCAGGATCGGCCGCGTGTAGTCGCGCAGGAGCTGCTCGATCTCGGCATCGCGGATGATCGGCATTCCCTTGGGAACGTCCTGCGCGGGCGCCGGCACGGCGGCGGCGAGAAGCGCACAGGCGGCCATGATCGCGACCGGGCGGGAGGCTCGGAGCGTCGGCTGCCGCTTGACAGGTCGTGCTTCGATCATCATTGCGACTGGTCTATTACGATGGTCTTCGAATTCGGCGCGGCGCTCAACACGTGCCCGGGTCAACCAAGCTAGGCACGCGGTCCGGTGCGGTCAACGTGATCACGCTCGGCTGCTCGCGATAGACCAAGCGGGCAAATACGGCAACAGCACGGCGGGCGTCTCACTGAAATTTGTTCGCCCAGTGGATTCAAGCATTTAGCTCAAAAGGTCGGTGCAGATGCTGGACGTCGGTTCGGACTTGGCCAAACGCCTGATGGCGCCGTCGGCGCGCAGCAACGTACCGCCGTTCATGGTGATGGACGTGATGGCGGCCGCGGCGCGGCTCGAGGCGGCCGGGGTCCACGTCGTGCACATGGAAGTCGGCCAGCCTGCGGCGCCGGCGCCCGCGACCGCGCTGGCGGCCGCGCGCGCGGCGCTGGCCGGGCCGATCGCCTACACGGAGGCGCTCGGCCTGCCGACGCTGCGGCGACGCA
Organism: Xanthobacteraceae bacterium; assembly: GCA_036513175.1. Lineage (GTDB taxonomy): Bacteria > Pseudomonadota > Alphaproteobacteria > Rhizobiales > Xanthobacteraceae > JAVDCA01. The sequence goes on from DATBZM010000026.1 coordinate 13,721, forward strand.
TCGCGCGCCATTGCGGCGAGCGATATGGCGTCGAGATCGATCCGGCGCGCGTCATCGTCACGACCGGTTCCTCGGCCGGCTTCATGCTGGCTTTCCTCACGCTGTTCGAGCCGGGCGATCGCGTCGCCATCGCCAACCCGGGCTATCCGCCCTACCGGCATATCCTGACCGCGCTCGGCTGCGAGCCGGTGCTGGTCGAAACGGGCGCGGCGACGCGCTGGGCGTTGACCGGGGACGCGCTGCTCGCGGCGCATCGTGAGCGGCCGCTCGCCGGCGTGCTGGTCGCGAGCCCCGCCAATCCGACCGGCACGATGATCGCGCCCGACGCGCTCGGCCGGCTGATCGCGGCGGCCGAGGCCGCCGGCATCCGCTTCATTTCGGACGAGATCTATCACGGCCTCGACTACGCATTCGCGGCCGCGACCGCGGCGCAGTTCTCCGATCGCGCCGTCATCATCAACTCGTTCTCGAAATATTTCTGCATGACCGGCTGGCGCATCGGCTGGATGGTCGCGCCCGAGCCGCTGGTGCGGCCGATCGAGCGGCTGCAGCAGAATTTCGCCATCTCGGCGCCGACGCTCGCGCAGGTCGCCGCCGAGGCCGCCTTCGACGGCCGCGCCGAGATGGAGGAGATCAAGCACGGCTACGAGGAGAACCGCCGCATCCTGGTCGAAGGATTGCCGCGCGCCGGGCTCGACCGTTTCCTGCCGGCGGACGGCGCCTTCTATCTCTATGCGGACGTCTCGCGCTTCACCAATGACAGCCAGGATTTCGCCAAGCGCATGCTGGCGGAGGCGCACGTGGCGGCGACCTCGGGCATCGATTTCGATCCGACCAACGGGCGGCATTTCCTGCGATTCTGCTACGCCGGCTCGCGCGCGGATGCGCAAGCGGCGGTGGAGCGGATCGGACGGTGGCTCAAGCGAAATGCCTGAAGTCAGAATCTGCGAGATATTCACAGTAAGATATTGGAGTTGTTACATAATATGGCATTTCTCGCCCCGAGAACATTTTGTGAACATTTGCTTGGCAAGCCGCGACTCAAATGGCAGAGTGGTGCCGAATGTTGCGATTCGGTGGCGTCGATAATCTGGTGGTCGGCATGAGGGTCGGGGGTCTATTTGCCGGTATTGGCGGCTTCGAATTGGGCTTCTGCTCCGTAGGGCACGAAGCACTGATGTTTTGCGAGATTTCGGAGCCTGCGCGCGCAGTATTGGCTGCCCATTTTCCGGCAGTGCCCTGTGAGCGTGACATCACCAGTTTGCGTAGTTTGCCGAAGGCAATCGAACTTCTCGTCGCGGGTTTCCCTTGTCAGGACCTGAGCCAAGCAGGCCTCACCGCCGGCATCACGGGCTCGCGATCGGGATTGGTCGAGCATGTATTTCGGTTGCTCGACCGAAGTCGAGTGCCGTGGGTGGTGTTGGAAAACGTGTCTTTCATGCTGCAACTGGGAAAAGGCAGAGCCCTGAAAACACTGGTTCAGGCGTTCGAAGAGCGCGGTTATCGCTGGGCCTACCGTGTAGTCAATTCATTGGCATTTCTCCCCCAACGACGCGAACGCGTGCTTTTTGTCGCCACGACGACAGACGTCGATCCTGCAGATGTCTTGCTCGTAGATGATGTCGCCGCCCCGGAACATAGAACCGAGCTTTCCAGCCACGCGCACGGATTCTATTGGACCGAGGGTATTCGCGGCTTGGGATGGGCGCCCGATGCAATTCCGACTCTGAAAAATGGCTCGACAGTGGGAATCGCTTCTCCACCAGCAGTCATGCTGCCCATCGGCGGAATCATTACGCCTGAAATTCGTGATGCGGAACGATTGCAGGGATTCAAGTCGAACTGGACCGAGCCGGCCGAATCCGTCGGCCGGTCCTCTCTTCGATGGTCACTGGTGGGCAATGCCGTCACCGTGCCGGTCGCCAAGTGGCTCGGATCGCGTCTCCTGCGGCCGGGGAGTTACGACAAGGGGCGCGATCGTATCCTGATCGAGGATCGGAGTTGGCCGAGGGCTGCTCGCTTCGATGGTGCGCGCCGCGCGGGCGTGGATATCGGCTCATTTCCAATCTGG
>DATBZM010000027.1:0-9142 GCA_036513175.1 Xanthobacteraceae bacterium
CCCCCGCCCCCGCCACCGGCTCCGGCCGCGAAGGCCGCGAAGCCTGCCGCCGAAAAGCCGGCGCCGGAAAAGCCGGCCGGCGGCGCCGAGGAGGAGAAGACCGACGGCAAGATCGCCAACCAGACGCTGCGGGTGAACGTCGAGACGCTCGAGCACCTGATGACGATGGTCTCCGAGCTCGTGCTCACGCGCAACCAGCTGCTCGAGATCGCGCGCCGGCACGAGAGCTCCGAGTTCAAGGTGCCGCTGCAGCGCCTGTCGAGCGTGACCGCCGAGCTGCAGGAAGGCGTCATGAAGACGCGCATGCAGCCGATCGGCAATGCATGGCAGAAGCTGCCGCGCATCGTGCGCGATCTCTCGGGCGAGCTCGGCAAGCAGATCGAGCTCGACATGCGCGGCGCCGATACCGAGCTCGACCGCCAGGTGCTCGAGCTGATCAAGGATCCGCTCACCCACATGGTGCGCAACTCGGCGGACCACGGCCTCGAGACCCCGGCCGAACGGCGCGCGCTCGGCAAGCCCGAGAAGGGCACCATCCGGCTTTCCGCCTATCACGAGGGCGGCCACATCATCATCGAGATCGGCGACGACGGCCGCGGCCTCAATACCGCGAGGATCAGGGAAAAGGCGATCGCGAGCCGCGTCGTCACCGAAGCCGCCGCCGAGAAGATGACCGAGGCGCAGATCCACAAGTTCATCTTCGCGCCCGGCTTCTCCACCGCGACCACCGTCACCAGCGTCTCCGGCCGCGGCGTCGGCATGGACGTGGTGCGCACCAACATCGACCAGATCGGCGGCACGATCGAAGTGAAGTCGACGCTCGGCCAGGGCTCGAGCTTCGTCATCAAGATCCCGCTCACGCTGGCGATCGTCTCGGCGCTGATCGTCGAAGCGGCCGGCGACCGCTTCGCCATCCCGCAGCTCGCCGTCATCGAGCTGGTGCGCGCGCAGGCGAACTCGGAGCACAAGATCGAGCGCATCAAGGACGCGCCGGTGCTGCGCCTGCGCGACAAGCTCCTGCCGCTCATTCACCTCAAGAGCCTGCTCAAGATCGACAATGGCGAGAATACCGGGCCGGAGAACGGCTTCATCGTGGTGACGCAGGTCGGCCGCGAGACCTTCGGCATCGTCGTCGACGGCGTCTTCCACACCGAGGAAATCGTGGTCAAGCCGATGTCGACGCGGCTGCGCCACATCAACATGTTCTCGGGCAACACGATCTTGGGCGACGGCTCCGTGATCATGATCATCGATCCGAACGGCATCGCCAAGTCGGTGGGCACCATCACGGCCCAGAGTGCGGTCACCGACGAGGCCGCGCAGGTGCGCGCATCGAGCGACGAGATGGTCTCGCTGCTGATCTTCCATGCTGGCGCCGCGCAGCCGAAGGCGGTGCCGCTGTCCCTCGTCACGCGCCTCGAAGAGATCGATGTCAAGAATATCGAGATCTCCAATGGCCGCCCGCTCATCCAGTACCGCGGCCAGCTCATGCCGCTCATCCGCGTCCACCCGGACGTCGCGCTCAAGACCGAGGGCACCCAGCCGCTCCTGGTGTTCTCCGACGGGGGACGCTCGATGGGCCTCGCCGTCGATCGGATCGTCGACATCGTCGAGGACCGGCTCAATGTCGAGGTCCCGAGCGATACCCCGGGCGTTCTCGGTTCGGCCGTGATCAAGGGCCAGGCGACCGAGATCATCGACGTCGGCTACTACCTGCCGCAGGCCTTCGAGGACTGGCTGATCCGCACCGAGAAGAAGATCAAGGCGAAGGCGCGCACCATCCTGTTCGTCGAGGACTCGGCCTTCTTCCGCAACATGCTCACCCCGGTGCTGCGCTCCGCCGGCTACTCCGTGACCACGGTCGGCGGCGGCCAGGACGCGCTCGATGTGCTCAAGGGCGGCGACCAGGTCGACATGATCGTCACCGACATCGAGATGCCCGGCATGAACGGCTACGAGCTGGCGCAGGCCGTGCGCGCCGACGAGCGCACCGCCGCCCTGCCGATCATCGCGCTCTCCGCGCTCACCTCGGCGGACGCGATCGAGCGCGGCCGGCTGGCCGGCTTCCATGACTATGTCGCCAAGTTCGACCGGCCGGGCCTGCTCGCGGCGATCAAGGAGCAGGCCGCTGTGATCGGGGAGGCGGCATGACGGAGGCAGGGATGACGACGGGCAACGACAATCACAGCGGCAATTTCATCGAATTCGTGACCGTGATGATCGGCGGCCAGCTGTTCGGGCTGCCCATCTCGCAGGTGCAGGACGTGTTCATGCCCGACCGCCTGGCGCGCGTGCCGCTCGCCGCCGCCGAGGTTGCCGGCGTGCTCAACCTGCGCGGCCGCATCGTCACCGCGATCGACATGCATTGCCGGCTCGGTCTCGGCAAGCGCAAGTCCGACCGGCCGGCGATGGCCGTGGGCATCGAGTTCCGCGGCGAATCGTACGGGCTCCTGATCGATTCGGTTGGCGAGGTGCTCAAGCTTGCCGAAAACACGCGTGAGCCGGTTCCGGTCAACCTGGAGGCGCATCTCGCGCGCGTGTCGTGCGGTGTGCACCGGCTGGAAAAGCAGCTGCTCGTGGTGCTCGACGTCGACCGCATCTTCGACACCGGCCACGAGGCGGCAGCAGCATGATGCGTCGCACAGGTGGCGACGACGCTTGGGCAGATGCGGGCTTGCCCGCTGGATAGAGGACGCAGTGCGATGAAGACCTGTCTGGTCGTCGACGACTCAAGTGTGATCCGCAAGGTCGCGCGGCGCATACTCGAAGGGCTGGATTTCGAGATCTCCGAGGCCGAGGACGGCGAGGAGGCGCTGAGCGCATGCCAGCGCCGGCTGCCCGACGCGATACTGCTCGACTGGAACATGCCGAAGATGGACGGCTACGAGTTCCTGCGTGCCTTGCGCCGGCTGCCGGGCGGCGACCAGCCGAAGGTGGTTTTCTGCACCACCGAAAACGACGTCGCGCACATCGCGCGCGCGCTGCATGCCGGCGCCAACGAATACATCATGAAGCCGTTCGACAAGGACATCGTCGAGGCCAAGTTCCAGGAGGTCGGGCTGCTCTGAGCGGTGCCGTCAGCGCATGGCCTGGCGAAGCCGGCTCCGGACTTGACCCGGGGTGGGCGCCGGCTCGCCGGCAAGGCCATGCGCGCAAATACAGTTCGGTAGCGTCGAGTCCGAGTAGGGGTACATGGGTCTTGCAATTCCTTCGGCGCCGTCCGCTGTCGCGACGGCCGATGCCGCCATCCGGGTCATGGTGGTCGACGACTCCGTCGTCGTGCGCGGGCTCGTGTCGCGCTGGATCGAGGAGGAGCCGGGGCTCGCGCTCGCCGGCTCGATGCGCAATGGCCGCGACGCGGTCGATCACCTCGAACGGATCAATCCCGACGTCGTGATCCTCGATATCGAGATGCCCGAGCTCGACGGCATCTCGGCGCTGCCGCTCATGCTGGCGAAGAAGCGCGATCTCGTGATCATCATGGCCTCGACGCTCACCCGCCACAACGCGGAAGTCAGCCTCAAGGCCCTATCGCTCGGCGCCGCCGACTACATTTCCAAGCCCGAGACCAATCGCGGGGTCACGACCTCGGCGATCTTCCGCCGCGACCTGATCGAGAAGGTGCGCGAGCTGGGCGGCCGCCGCCGCAAGCGCCGCGCGCCGGCCGCTCCGGGCACGGCGCCGTCCCCGGCCGCGCAGCCGGCGCCCGCGCGCGCGCCCGAGCCGCCGATCAAGCTGCGCGCGTTTGCGCCGACGTCGCCGCGCGTCTTGGTGATCGGCTCGTCGACCGGCGGACCGCAGGCGCTCACGACGGTCATGTCCAACCTGCGCGGCGTGCTGTCGCGGGTGCCGGTGCTGATCACGCAGCACATGCCGCCGACCTTCACGACCATCCTGGCCGAGCACATTGCGCGCGCGGCGTCTGGCAAGGCGCACGAGGGCATCGATGGCGAGCCGGTCGAAGCCGGCACGATCTACGTCGCTCCCGGCGGCAAGCACATGCAGGCGGTCAAGCGCGACAACGGCGTCTTCATCGCGCTCGACGACGGTCCGCTGGTGAACTTCTGCAAGCCGGCGGTCGATCCGCTGTTTCGCTCCGCTGCGGCGGTGTGGGGTTCGGCGGTGCTCGCCGTGGTGCTGACCGGGATGGGCTCGGACGGCGCCAAGGGCGGCGCCGACATCGTCGCCCATGGCGGCAGCGTGATTGCGCAGGACGAGGCGACGAGCGTGGTGTGGGGCATGCCGGGTGCGGCGGCTCACGCGGGCATCTGCTCGGCCGTGCTTCCTCTCGATCAGATTGCTCCCAAAGTCGCGCGGCTGTTTTCCGGAGAGCGATCGTGACACCATTGGACTACGACTACCTGCGCAAGCTGCTCAAGGAACGCTCCGGTCTCGTTCTCTCGGCCGACAAGCAGTACCTGGTGGAAAGCCGGCTGTTGCCGCTCGCGCGCAAGATCGGCGTGCCGCACCTCTCCGATCTGGTCGCCAAGCTCAAGGCCCCCGGGGCGGAGCGGCTGATCGTCGACGTGGTCGAGGCGATGACGACCAACGAGTCGTTCTTCTATCGCGACAAAATCCCGTTCGATCATCTCCGCGAGTTCATGATTCCGAGCCTGCTCAAGGCGCGCGCCACGCAGCGCCGCATCCGCATCTGGTGCGCCGCCGCCTCGACCGGCCAGGAGCCCTATTCGATTTCCATGATCTTCAAGGAGATGGCCGCGCAGGTCGCCGGCTGGCGCATCGAGATCATCGCGACCGATCTGTCGAACGAGGTGCTGGAGAAGGCGCGCGCCGGGCTTTACAGCCAGTTCGAGGTGCAGCGCGGCCTGCCGATCCAGATGCTGATGAAGTACTTCACGCAGGCGGGCGAGACCTGGCAGATCTCTCCCGAGATCAAGGCGATGGTGCAGTACCGGCCGCTCAACCTTTTGTCCGATTTCGGCCACCTCGGCAATTTCGACATCATCTTCTGCCGCAACGTGCTCATCTATTTCGACCAACCCACCAAGGTCGACGTGCTCGAGCGCCTCGCGCGCCTCGTCGAGCCGGGCGGTTTCCTGGTGCTCGGCGCTGCCGAGACCGTGGTCGGGCTCACCGACGTGTTCAAGCCGCTCACCGAGCGGCGCGGGCTCTACTTGCCCAACGCGGCCGCGAAGGCGACGGCCCCGGGCTTTTCGGCGCTCAAGGCGGCGGCGGTCGCGGCGATGCGGTGAGACGGGCGTTTTGCGGTGGAGCGAGCGTCACTCGCCCTTGATGCCGGCCGCCTTGATGATTGGCCCCCACTTTTCGTGTTCTGACGCGATCAGCTTGGCGAATTCCTCGGCTGAGCCGCCGATCGGCGTCGCGCCGAGCCTGGTCAGGCGGTCGCGCACCGCGGCCACCAGCGCGGCCTCGGCGCAATCCTTGGCGAGCTTCGCCTTGACGTCCACCGGCAGGCCGGCGGGCGCGAGAAAGCCCCACCACACGCCGGTGTCGTAGCCCGCCAAGGCGGCCTCCGCGATGGTCGGCACGTCGGCCAGCACCGGCGAGCGCTCGGCCGTCGTCACGCCGAGGGCCCTGAGCTTGCCGGCCTGCAGGAAGCCGATCGATTCCGGAATATTGTTGAACGACAGCGGAATGTGCCCGCCGAGCAGGTCGTTGAGCACCGGCGCGCCGCCCTTGTAGGGCACCGGCGTGATCTCGACCTTGGCCATGTACTTGAGGAGCTCGCCGGCGAGGTGCGGCGAGGTGCCGTTGCCGGCATAGCCGTAGGAGAGCTGGCCCGGCTTCTGGCGCGCAAAGGCGATCACGTCGCCAACCGATTTGAAGGGGGAGTCGGCACGCACCAGCATCATGTTGGGCGAGGAGCCGACGAGCGCGAGCGGCGTGAAATCCTTGACCGGATCGTATGGCAGGTTCGGATAGAGATAGGACACGATCGCGTGGCCGCTCGCCACCAGGATGATCGTATAGCCGTCGGGCGCTGCCTTCGCCGCGACCTCGGCCGCGATCGTGCCGCCGGCGCCGGGCCGGTTCTCGACCACGACCGGCTGGCCCCAGCGTTTGGACAGCTCGTCGCCGAGCGTGCGCGCCACGATGTCGACCGCGCCACCGGGCGGAAAGGGCACCAGCAGGTGGACCGGGCGGGACGGGAAGGTGCCTTGCGCGAGCGCTGCGCCGCTTGCCGCGACCAGCGCCGCCAGCGCGGCAAGCGCGCGAATCCAACGTCCCATGGCATCTCCTCCCGTCCGCTCTTGACGTCATTCAAGCCTATCCGGCGAAAAACAAAAACCCCGCCATTCGCGGCGGGGTTCGGAAGGCTCCGAGTCGGGGAGGAGAGTCCAACGCACTTTCGCGATGACGAGAGCTCCGCGTCAGGCGGCCATGCCCTCGTCGTCAGATGGTTCCCGCAGCACATAGCCGCGGCCCCATACGGTCTCGATGTAGTTCTTGCCGCTCGACGCATTGGCGAGCTTCTTGCGCAGCTTGCAGATGAACACGTCGATGATCTTGAGCTCCGGCTCATCCATGCCGCCGTAGAGATGGTTCAAGAACATCTCCTTGGTGAGCGTCGTGCCCTTGCGCAGCGAGAGCAGCTCGAGCATCTGATATTCCTTGCCGGTGAGATGCACGCGCGCCTGGTTGACCTCCACCGTCTTGGTGTCGAGGTTGACGACGAGATCGCCGGTCTGGATGACGGATTGGGCGTGGCCCTTGGAGCGCCGCACGATGGCGTGGATGCGCGCCACCAGCTCGTCCTTGTGGAACGGCTTGGTCATGTAGTCGTCGGCGCCGAAGCCGAGCCCTTTGACCTTGTCCTCGATGCCGGCGAGGCCGGACAGGATCAGGATCGGCGTCTTGACCTTGGAGACCCGCAGCGAGCGCAGGACCTCGAACCCGGACATGTCGGGCAGGTTCAGGTCGAGCAGGATGATGTCGTAGTCGTACAGCTTGCCGAGATCGACGCCCTCTTCGCCGAGGTCCGTCGTGTAGACGTTAAAGCTCTCGGACTTGAGCATTAACTCGATCGATTGCGCTGTCGCGCTATCGTCTTCGATCAGGAGAACGCGCATGCCAGGTCCCTTCCGCTCAGGGTCGGCCAGCCCGCGGGGCAGCCGTGGAATACGCCTTGGGAACTGATTCGGACGCTAACGGATCGATGGTTAACAAAACATGATTCCCGCGTGCAAGAGCCGTCTGGGCAGAGCCCCCCGAATCGGCCTAAAATATTGCGGAAAGCCAGTTTTTTCGATACGTCAGAGTTCATATTTGACCTTAAGAACCGGCGCCAACCGATTCCCGCGACTCGCCCCTCCGTCCTGGCGGGCGAGACCCTTCGATCCCAAGGACGGTGACGCAATGATTAACGACGCGGGTAAACACGAGGTTAAAGGTGAAGGCTTCGTTGCAGCGCGCCGTCAGGCTGAGTGGGCACCGGTCAGCCGCCCGGACGGCGCGCCAAAAATGAGCCGGGAGAGGCCATGAAGGCGCTCGCCGAGCAGATTGACGAGCTTGACGCGGCCGAAATCTACGGCCGGGTGGTCGGCGTGCGCGGCCTCATGGTCGAGGTGGCGGGCTCGCTGCATGCCATGTCGGTCGGCGCGCGGGTAACGATTGAGGCAGCCGCACGGCTGATCCCGTGCGAGGTGGTCGGCTTTTCGGGCCCCAATGCGCTGCTGATGCCGTTCGCGGCGCTCGAGGGGGTGCGGCGGGGTTGCCGCGCGGTGGTGACGTCCGTCGCCGCCGCGGTGCGCCCGTCGTCCGGCTGGCTCGGCCGCGTCATCAATGCGATGGGCGATCCGATCGACGGCAAGGGGACGTTGCCGCCCGGGCCGGCGCCGTTTCCGTTTCGCAGCTCGCCGCCGCCCGCCCATGCGCGGCGCCGCGTCGGTGCGCCGCTCGATCTCGGCGTGCGCGCGCTCAATACGTTCGCGACCTGCTGCCGTGGCCAGCGCATCGGCATCTTTGCCGGTTCCGGCGTCGGCAAATCCATTCTGCTCTCCATGCTTGCCCGCAACGTCGCGGCCGACGTTTCGGTGATCGGGCTGGTCGGCGAGCGCGGCCGCGAGGTGCAGGAGTTCCTGCAGGACGATCTCGGCGATGCCGGCCTTGCGCGCTCGGTCGTGGTGGTCTCGACCTCCGACGAGCCGGCGCTGATGCGCCGCCAGGCCGCCTATCTCACGCTCGCGATCGCCGAATACTTCCGCGACGAGGAGAAGGACGTGCTGGTGCTGATGGACTCGGTCACGCGCTTCGCCATGGCGCAGCGCGAGATCGGTCTCTCGGCCGGCGAGCCGCCGACCGCCAAGGGCTATACGCCGACCGTCTTCACCGAGCTGCCGCGCCTGCTCGAGCGCGCCGGGCCCGGCATCGGCGAGGGGACCATCACCGGCATCTTCACGGTGCTGGTCGACGGCGACGACCACAACGAGCCGGTCGCCGACGCCGTGCGCGGCATCCTCGACGGCCACATCGTGATGGAGCGCGCGATCGCCGAGCGCGGGCGCTATCCGGCGATCAACGTGCTCAAGTCGATCTCGCGCACCATGCCGAAATCGGCCGACCCGGCGTTCCTGCCGGTCGTCAACCGGGCGCGCCAGATCATGGCGACCTACACCGACATGGAAGAGCTGATCCGGCTCGGCGCCTACCGTAAAGGGACGAGCCCCGAGGTCGACGAGGCGATCGGCCTGCACCCGCCGCTCGAAGCCTTCCTTTCCCAGGGTAAGGAAGAATCAACCAGTCTGGCCGAGGGCTATCGGCGATTGGCCGGGATTTTCGGTGGCGCGGAAACCGAAAACTAACACTATACGGCCACACTCCTCGCCTGACCGCACGGCGGGCGGCTGCGATAGGGCCAATCCCTGCTCACGCTCGCGGGACTTCAGGGGAGTAAGCGTAGATGAAGTCGCGTGAGACGCTGATTCGGCTGAAGAAATTCCAGGTCGACGAGAAGCGCCGCAAGGTTGCGCAGATCGAGGGCATGATTGCCGAGTTCGAGCGCATGGCGGGCGATCTCGATCGCGAGATCAAGACCGAGCAGGAGCGCGCCGGCATCCACGATCCGGCGCATTTCGCCTATCCGACCTACGCCAAGGCGGCGATGCAGCGGAAGGAAAACCTCAAGCGCTCGGCCGACGAGCTCAAGGGCCAGCTCGACGAC
>DATBZM010000028.1:0-6234 GCA_036513175.1 Xanthobacteraceae bacterium
CTCCGCCTCTCGACATTCGAAAGGCGCTCGAAGATTTCGACACTATCGAGGTGGCCGATCCTATCGTCTACGACATGGTGGCAAAGCAGGCCCCGGAACTTCTGAGCAGACTTCCGTCCCGCAAGCCTGCCGCTCCTTCCATACGCAAGCGCGCCGCTAAACGGCGGCAGCCGAAGAAGGCATAGCCCCGCTACCTCTCTCGCTGCGCGACGAGCCGCTTCTGATGCTCAGGGTTCGTGATCGCGAATTCCTCGATCGCTCGTTTGATCGCGGTCTCAGCGTCAGGCGCGTAGACGCGGCCGACGAACGCGGCGGCGCTGCCCTTGATGCGGCTCACGTGCCACGCTTGTTCGGGAATTTTCTTCTTCGCCATGACGCGTACGCTGGAAGAGCCAGAAAAGAGCCAAAATCACGGAGGGCTGCGCTAAGTCATTGATTTCTGGCGCGCCCGGAAAGATTCGAACTTCCGACCCCCAGATTCGTAGTCTGGTGCTCTATCCAGCTGAGCTACGGGCGCATCGGCCGACAGGTCCGGAAAGGACCCACGGGCAGGCCGCATAGCTATCGGCTCTGCGCCGCCTTGGCAAGGGACCCAAGAACCATGGAAGACCATGGCGCAACAGCGATTTCTCGGACGCTGCGATGCGCGGCGTCAGGAGGGCAGGGGATCGGCGCTTGGAGCTGCCGACGGCTCCCGCGCCTCCGCGCCCGCCGCCGCGACGCGCGGAAAATGCAGCCGGAACTGCAGCCCCGGCGCATTGTCGTCCATCTCGATGCGTGCCCCGTGCAGGCGCGCGACGGCGGCGACGAGGCTCAAGCCGAGGCCGTTGCCGGGCGTGCGGCGGCTGCGCTCGAGGCGATAGAAACGCTTGAACACATGCGGGAGTTCATGCGCCGGGATGCCCGGACCGTCGTCCGCGACCGCAATCGTCGCGCCGTCGGCGCCGCACGCGACCGCGACGGTCACGCGGCCGGCCGCGCGGCCGTGCTTGATCGCGTTGTCGACGAGGTTCGAGGTGGCGTCGAACAAAAGATCGCGGTCGCCGGTGACGAGCACGCGCGCGTCGCCCTCAGCCGTGAGCCGCACGCCGCCTTCTTCCGCCGCGGCGTCGAACAGCTCGACCACCTCGCGCGCGATCTCGGCGAGGTTCACGGTGTGGAACGCAGCGGTGCGGTCGCTCGTCTCGATCTGCGAGATGCGCGTCAGCGACGCGAACATGCGCAGCACGCCGTCGAGCTCGGCCAGCGTGTCGTTGATCAGCGCCTGGTCGTCCTCGGGCCCGCGCGGCCGCGCCGACGCCTTCTCGAGCCGGCCGCGGATGCGCGTCAACGGCGTGCGCAGGTCGTGCGCGACGTTGTCGGTCACCTGCTTGATCTCGCCCATCAGCATCTCGATGCGGTCGAGCATCATGTTGAGGTTGCCGGCGAGCTGGTCCCATTCGTCGCGCGTGCCGCGCAATGGGATGCGTTCGCTCAAGCCCCGCTGCATGATGGCGCGGCTCGTGGCGTTGACGGATTCGATCCGCCCGACCGTGCGGCGTGTGACCGTCACGCTCGCGACGCCGGCCAGCACGAAGATCAGCGACAGGCCGAGCAGCAGCGCCGTGTCGATCTTGCCGGCGAAGGCCGCGAGGTCGCCGATGTCGCGGCCGACCAGCACGTGATCGCCGTTGGGCAGCGTCGCCATGATGGCGCGCAGCCGCGGCCGCGCGGCGGTGCTCGGCTTCCAGCCCGGGGCCGTGAAGGTCTGCCATCCGGCCGTCGGCGCGAGGCCCGCGGGCCAGGCCTCGAGATTTCCCGCGACCGGCGCGAATGACGGATCGGTGAGCAGATAGATGGCGCCGTCGCGGCTCTTGTCCGCCACGCGTTGCGCGATGGCGGCAACGAGGGCGTCGCGTCCGGCGCTGTCGTATACCTTGCGCAGCGCCGCCTGCTCCGCCGCAATCGCGCCGTCGGCGCGGCCGAGCACATAGGTCGACGTCGACCAGTAGACGTAGCCGAACAGCGCCAGCACGGCGACGCCGAAGATGGCGATGGAGATCAGCGCCAGCTTGAGTGTCGACGAGCGTAACGTCTCAGCCAGGAGCACGGACGCAAAACCCGACCCCGCGGACCGTGTGGATGAGGGGGTAGGCCTGCTGACCGTCGACCTTGCGCCGGACGCGTCCGACATAGACGTCGATGATGTTGGTCGTGGGGTCAAAATGCAGATCCCATACATGCTGCAGCAGCATCGCGCGCGGCACCACCTGGCCGGCATTGCGCACGAGATATTCGAGCACCTGGAACTCGCGCGGCAACAGCTCGATGTCGCACGCGCCGCGCCGCACCGTGCGGGTCACGAGGTCGAGCTCGAGATCGCCGACCCGCAGCACGGTCTCCTTGACCACCGTGGCGCTGCGCCGCGCCAGCGCCTCGACGCGCGCGAGCAGCTCGGCGAAGGCGAACGGCTTGACCAGGTAGTCGTCGCCGCCGGCGCGCAGCCCGCGCACACGCTCGTCGATCTCGCCGAGCGCGCTGATGATCAGCGCCGGCGTCACCACGCCGGCGTCGCGCATGTGCCGGATCACCGCGAGGCCGTCCATCTCCGGCAGCATGCGATCGATCGTCATCACGGCGTAATCGGCGGCTCGCCCGCGGTCGAGGCCCTCGCGGCCGTTGACCGCGAGATCGACCTGATAGCCGTGCGTCGAGAGCGAATCGACGACCTGCTCGGCCGTCTCCGGATCGTCCTCGATCACCAGGATGCGTCGTCGTCCGCCTGCCATTCCATCGGCTCTCCGTATCGACCTGCCAGCGATGACTCATGCGTTTAAGCAGCGGGTAAGCTCGCACGCCATCTTGTCATAAATTCGCAACCGGCAAACTGACATTTGCGTCATAAACTGTCGCATTCGTAATTTGTGCGTTTGCCATTCACTGCCTATGTCGGACCGTGCGTCAGCGATCGCAATCGGGGCGCGAGCGTCATCGCGATCAGTCATCGCGATCCGTCATGGGCTGGGGAGCTTGTCGAGAAGGAGACAGCATCATGATCCGTCAAATCGCAATCGGGTTGGCAGTAGCGGTCATCACCGGCGCATCGATCGTCGGCGCGTCGGCGCGGGGCGGGCACGGGGGGCCCGGCGGCGTTGGCCATGCCGGGTTCGCGCATGCCGGCGGCGCCGGGAGCTTCTCTGGCATGCATTCTTTCTCGGGCGCGCATCCCTTTGCGTTCCACGGCGATCACGTCGTCGGCCGCGGCTTCGGCTTCCGCCATCGCTTCGGTCACCGTTTCTTCTTCGCCGGCGCGCCGTACGCCTACGGCTATTACGACGACGATTGTTACGCGCCCGTGCGGACGCGCTGGGGCCTGCGCTGGCGCAACGTCTGCTACTGACGCCGTCGGCCTGCTCGATCAAGCACCGGAATCAAATACCGCGCATCAAGCAGCGCGTGTCTCGCGACGGAGCGCAACGGAAAATGACAATCGCCTATATCAATCGCGTCGCAGTCGCGACCCCCGAGCATGACGTCCACGGCACGTTCGTGCGCTTCGCTGCGCGACTGCTGCGCGACCGTCGTTCGCGGCTGCTGTTCGAGCGCATGGTCAACCGTGCGCAGATCGAGCGCCGCTGGTCGTGCCTCAAGTCGGCGGGCCCGGGCAGCAACGAGTCCGTCGACGCTGACGGCTTCTATACGCTCGGCCGCTTCCCCACGACGGCGCAGCGCATGGCCCGCTACGAGATCGAGGCGCCGGCGCTCGCGGCCGCGGCGGTCGATCGCCTCGGTCTCGGTGAGGGTGCGCGCGACGTCACCCATCTGATCGTTACGTCCTGCACCGGACTGTCGGCGCCCGGCGTCGATCTCGATCTCGTGCGGCGCTGCGGGCTCGACCCTGGCGTCGAACGCACCGTGATCGGCTTCATGGGCTGCTACGCGGCGATCACGGCGTTGAAGCTCGCCCGCCACATCGTGCGTTCCGAACCGTCCGCCAAGGTTCTCGTCGTCAGCGTGGAGCTGTGCACCTTGCACCTGCAGGAGACCGAGGACATCGACCGCCTGCTGACCTTCCTGCTGTTCGGCGACGGCGCGAGCGCCGCGCTGGTCAGCGCCGAGCCGGCCGGCCTCGCGCTCGATGGCTTCAATGCGGTGCTGGTGCAACCGGCAGTCGACCAGATCACCTGGAACATCCGCGATCTCGGCTTCGACATGGTGCTGTCGGGCCAGGTCCCGAGCACCATCAGCGATGCGCTCCGCACCAGTGCGGCGCGCGTGCTGCCCGGCCTCACGGCCGATGCGATCGACATGTGGGCCGTGCATCCGGGTGGGCGCAGCATCCTCGATGCGGTCGAAGGCGCCTTCGCTCTTGCCGACACCGCGCTGTCCCCCTCGCGGGCGGTGCTGCGCGACTACGGCAACATGTCGTCGCCGACCGTGATGTTCGTGCTCGAACGCTTCCTGCGCGCCAAGGCGCCGGCCGGCGCGCGCGGCTGCGCCATGGCGTTCGGGCCGGGCCTCACGGCCGAGACCATGCTCTTTCGCGCGGCGGCGTGATCCCCTTGGGTGCGATCGACTTCTCGCGGCGAAATGCGCTCACGGAGCTGATGGACTCCGACGCGACCGATTTCGCGACATTTCGCGACTGCCTGGTCGATCTCGCCAAGGTCAATCGGCTCACGCTGGCCTACCCGCCGACCTTGCGGTTCTTCGCCGACCTCGCCAAGGCCGGCCGCCTGCCGCGCGACCGCACGGTTTCGGTGGTCGACGTCGGCAGCGGTTTCGGCGACATGCTGCGCAAGGTCGATCGCTGGGCGGCGCGGCACGGGTTGCGGCTCGACCTCACCGGCGTCGACCTCAATCCCTGGTCGGCGCGCACCGCGATCGCGGCGACCGCACCCGACCGCCCGATCCGCTACGTCACCGCCAACGTGTTCGACTTTTCTCCGCCGCAGCCGATCGACATCGTCATCAGCTCGCTCTTCACCCATCACCTCGACGATGCCTCGCTCGTCCGCTTCATTGCCTGGATGGAAGCCAATGCGGCGATCGGCTGGTTCGTCAACGACCTGCATCGCCACCCGCTGCCCTATCATGCGTTTCGCATCGCCTCGCGCGCGCTGGGCTTTCATCATTTCGTCCAGCATGACGGCCCGATCTCGATCGCGCGGGCGTTCGACACGCACGATTGGCGCGATGCGCTCGCCGCCGCGGGTCTCGCTCCGGGCGCCGCGGAAATTCGCCCGCAGTTTCCGTTCCGCCTGTGCGTCGCGCGGGTGAAGGCGTGATGGCCGTGCCCGCGCTGGTGATCGGCGGCGGCGTCGCGGGCGCCGCGGTCGCGGCGCATCTCGCCGAGGCCGGGCGCGCCGTGCTGCTGGTCGAGCGCCGCAACGGCCCGCACGACAAGGTCTGCGGCGAGTTCATCAGCGGCGAAGCCGCGCTCTATCTCGACGATCTCGGCGTCGATCTCGCGGCGCTCGGCGCGGTCCGCATGCGCGTCGTGCGGCTCGCCGCCGGCCGCCGAATCGTGACCGTGCCGTTGCCGTTTCCCGCCTTGAGCCTCTCGCGTCGCATCCTCGACGAGGCTGTGCTGCGCGCCGCTGCGGATCGCGGCGCCGAGGTTCGTCGCGGCCGCGGCGTGCGCGCGCTCACGCGGCGCGGCGGCGGATGGGTCGCGCAGCTCGACGACGGCGAGACCATCGCGGCCGACGACGTTTTTCTCGCCACCGGCAAGCACGACCTGCGCGGCTGGAAGCGGCCGCCCGGCGCGCAGAACGATCTCGTCGCCTTCAAGCTGCATTGGCGGCTCGCGCGCGAGGAAGCGGCGAGCCTCGGCGCCGGCGTCGAGCTCGTGCTGTTTCCCGGCGGCTATGCGGGGCTCGAGCCGGTGGAAGGCGGTGCCGCCAATCTCTGCCTGGTGGTGCGGCAGCGGCAGTTCTCGGCGCTCGGCCAGCGTTGGGGTGGGCTGCTCGCGGCGCTGCGCGCCGCATCGCCGCATCTCGACCGGCGGCTCGCCGGCGCGCTCGCCTGCGCGAGCCGCCCGCTCGCCATCGCGTCGATCCCCTACGGCTACGTCGCGACGGGCGGCCGCGGTCCCTGGCTGCTCGGCGACCAGGCTGCCGTCATCCCGTCCTTTTCGGGCGACGGCATCGCGATCGCGCTGCATTCGGCGCGGCTTGCCGCCGACATTCATCTCGCCGGCGGAACCGCGGGCGAATTCCAGCGGCGGCTCGCGCACGACGTCGCCGGCCAAGT
>DATBZM010000029.1:0-2346 GCA_036513175.1 Xanthobacteraceae bacterium
ACCAGACCCAGGTCGGCATCGGCTATATCGACGACTGCTACATGCTGAGCCTCAACTACATCGGCGACTTCGAGTACAGCGGCAACCCCCAGGCCAACAACACCGTGATGCTGCAGATGAGCCTGCGAACCCTCGGCGGCACCGCGCAGTGACCCATGGACCGGGGCGACGCGGTGACGCACGGTTGGGCAATAAAATTGCCACCATCCGGGCCTACGGCAGCGGATGCCGCCGTAGGGCGGACAAGGCGTAGCAGGCAGGCGTAAGCGCCGGACGACCAGGGGGGAGCGGGCGACTACTGGCTCCCGACACACGATGGACGATGCGACGAACCATGCGATGAGCGAGCCGATGCGATCCATGCCAAGACGCCAGGCGGCAGGCCGCCGCCTCGCCATTGCGCTCTCGGCCGCCGTGGCCTGCGCGCTCGGCGCGTCGCAACCGGCATCCGCCCAGCAGGTCGCCGTGATCGTCAACGGTGCGCCGATCACCACCTACGACATCGAGCAGCGCACCCGGTTCGAGGAGCTGGCGACCCACAAGAACCCCGCGCGCCAGGACGTGATCGAGGAGCTGATCGACGAGAAGCTCAAGGTGCAGATCGGCCGCCAATACAAGCTCGAGGTCGAGGACAACCAGGTCGACACCGCCTACGGCAACATGGCGCAACGCATGCACCTCTCGGCGGATCAGCTCACCAAGGCACTGGCGGCGCAGCACATCGACGCGCAGACCCTCAAGGCCAAGATCCGCGCCGACATCGCCTGGCAGCAGATCGTGCGCGGCAAGTTCCAGTCGGCCCTGCAGATCCGCGAGAAGGACGTCCACGACAAGCTCTCGACCGATAAGAAGGACGACAAGAACGACGTCGGCTACGAATATCAGCTGCGCCCGATCCTGTTCCTCGTGCCGGCCGGCGCCTCGGAGATCGTGCTCGACTCGCGCAAGCGCGAGGCCGAGCAGCTGCGCGCGCGGTTCGAGAACTGCGACGCCGGGCTCAATTTCGCGCGCGCGCTGCGCGACGTCGCGGTGCGCGACCTGATCGTGAGATCCTCCACCGATCTTGCGCCCGAGCTGCGCAAGATCCTTGACGAGATCGAGGTCGGCAAGCTGACGAGCCCGGATGTCACGCCGCAGGGCATCCAGATGTTCGCGCTGTGCGCGAAGAAGTCCAACAAGCTCGACAACGCCGCCTCCAAGGAGGTGCGTGACCAGATGTTTGCCCAGGAATTCCAGGCCAGGTCCAAGCGCTACCTCGAGGAGCTGCGCCACAAGGCGATGATCGAGGTCAAATAGCGCGCCGTGCCTCGCTCTTCCGCGCCGCGCCGGGCACCTCCTTTGCTGCCGCTCGCGCTCACCCTCGGCGAGCCTGCCGGCATCGGCCCCGACATTGCGATCGACGTGTGGCGGCGGCGCGAGGCGCTGGCGCTGCCGGCGTTCTATCTCGTCGCCGATCCCGACTACATCTCCGCCCGCGCCCGCCGGCTGGGCGTCGCGGCGCCGATCCGACAAGTGGCGCCGCGCGAGGCGGCGGCGGCCTTTGCGGCGTCGCTGCCGATCGTGCCGCTCGATCTCGCGGTCACCGCCGAGCCCGGCCGCCCCGATGCCACGAGCGCGCCGGCCGCGATCGCCGCCATCCGTCGCGCGGTCGCCGACGTGCTCGCCGGCGAGGCGAGCGCCGTGGTCACCAATCCGGTCGCCAAGAACGTGCTTTACAGGTCGGGCTTCGCCGAGCCCGGCCACACCGAATTCCTCGCCCGTCTCGCCGCCGAGGCGACCGGGCGGACCGTGCATCCCGTGATGATGCTGTGGTCGCCCGAGCTTGCGGTGGTGCCGGTCACCATCCATTTGCCGCTCGCCGAGGTGCCGGGACGGCTCGACCGCGACCTCATCGTCACCACCGGCCGCATCGTCGACCATGACCTGCGCGAGCGCTTCGGCATCGCCCGGCCGCGCCTCGCGATCGCGGGCCTCAACCCGCATGCGGGCGAGGACGGCGCGCTCGGGGTGGAGGATCTCGCCGTGGTCAAGCCCGCGGTCGATGCGCTGCGCTCAGCCGGCATCGATGCGCGCGGCCCGCTGCCGGCAGACACCATGTTCCACGCCGCTGCGCGCGCCTCCTACGATGCGGCGCTCGCCATGTACCACGACCAGGCGCTGATCCCGATCAAGACCCTCGCGTTCGACCACGCCGTCAACGTCACGCTCGGCCTGCCCTTCGTGCGCACCTCGCCCGATCACGGCACCGCCTTCGACATCGCCGGCACCGGCCGCGCCGATCCATCAAGCCTGATCGCGGCGCTCCGCCTTGCCGCAAGGCTCGCCGCGCGCGAGGCTGCCGCGGTC
>DATBZM010000030.1:0-10848 GCA_036513175.1 Xanthobacteraceae bacterium
ATCTGCCCACCCCTTTCACCTTGCCACCCGCGCGATCGCGTTCAGCCCATAGCGCAGGTTCTCGATCTCGCCGCGCGACACGGCCGCGAGCGGCGGGTCCTCGATGCAGACGCGATAGACCGCGGCGTTGACGCGCGAGCCGACGCCGATGGCGGCGCCGGCGTCGAGCAGCGCACGGCGGAAATCCGAGAATCGGCGGCGCACCGCCAAGATCGTCTGCTCGTCGGGATCGGCGCGGGTCGCCCGCAACCCCGGGGTATCGGGCCAGGGCAGCGGCAGGCCCATGATCTGGGCATAGTGGACGACGGTCGCGATATAGGCCTGCGCGGCGTGGTACTGGTCGCCCGAAAGCCCGCCCGGGTCGCTCGCGCATGCCTGCCAGCGGCGATGCAGGATGCCGATGGTCGAGCCGTTGAGCGCGTTGAGCGCATCGTCCGACGCGGCGCCCGCCTTGATGCGCTGGGCGCGCGCGGTCGCGGTGATCTCAGCGACCGACTCGCCGCGGCTGCGGCTGGTCGTCGTGTCGCGCTTGCGCTCGGGCTTGCGCGGGCGGCCGAAGCGAAGGTGCGAGCGGGCGGGCGGCATGTTTGGTCTCCGTTTCGGTTCGCGCGTTGCCGGGGGTCTCACGCAGCGCCGCCGTCGGCCGGCGTAAACCCGGGTGGCCAGCGCCCTCTCATCGTCCACCTCGCTCGCATGACGCCGCATCGAGCGGCGCATGGGCGGCACGCGTCGGCGCAAGCCGGCAATGCGGCGCCTGCCAGAGAAGGATCGCGGCGCAGAGCGATGCCGCAGCGCAGAGCGCGACGCCAAGCCCCGCGATCAGGCGGGAGAGGATGAGGGCGGCGCAGACTTTCCCTCTCCCCGAAGGGGGGAGAGTGGCGCGCGCAGCGCGCTGGGTGAGGGGCGGTCGGTGTCTCATTATTAGCTCCGAGATCCATTCACCCCGGCCTCTCCCCACCCAGGTCGGGCCGCTCCTGTTCGCACTCCGCGATCATCGCGCGGGCGCGCCGCCGGCCGTCGGGCGTGAGGAAATAGCCGACGCCGTATTCGGTGCGGATCTCGAGGCCGAGCGGGCGCAACTTGCGGCGCAGATGGCAGACCGTGACGTCGACGATCTTGCCGTCGACCTCGCTGTCGTAGCCCCAGATCGCCGCGAAGATGCGCTCGCGCGGGCAGACGCTGTGGCGCACGAGCAGGCCGAACACCTGCGCCTCGCGGCCCGTCAGCCGCCACGGGCGCGGACAGACGGTGCGGGTGCCGAGCAGGGCTTCCAGCTCCTCGACGCGATCGCGCAGGCGCGCGAGCTCGCAGGATTGCGTCGCGGGGTTCATGCGCCGGGCTCCCGCCAGCGTTCGACGATTGTCGCGACCGCGTCCTTGACCGCCGTGTTCTTGGCCATGCGCACGCGCACCGCCCGCACGGCGTGCGAGACCGTCGTATGGTCGCGATGAAGCAGCTCGCCGATCTCGGTCGTGCCGAGGCCGAGGTGGTAGCTCAGGACGTACATGGCGATCTGCCGGGCGGCGCAGACGCGGCGGCTGCCGCGCGCGCCCGTGAGCTCGGCGGGCGACACGCCGAAATGCGCGGCGACGAGCCCGCATACCTGCGCTCCGCGCGGACGGCCGATGGCGAAGCGCGCCCGCAGCTCTTCGTTGAATTCCTCCAGCGCATGGAGCCAGCTCCGGTGGCGGTTCAGCGCCGGCGGCTCTACGTCGCCGTCTGCGGCAGTCGCCGGTGCGGGCCGCTGCGGCGCCCCCGTCCGCAGCCGCGCCCGCGCCGCGCGATAGCGCGCGCGGATATCGGCGACGTTCGCCGGGTCGTTCGGCCCCGTGCTCATGCTTCCGCCCCCGTTCGCGTCACCATGAAGGCGCGGACGCGGTCGACGAGGCGCAGGCTCGGCGCGCGGCCTCCTCGCAGGTCGCGCACGAAGTTGGGGTCGCCCAGCGCGGCGCGGCCGAAACCGCTCGGCGATATCCGCGCGCCGCGCAGGAAGTCCTCGATCTCGGCGAGGAAGGCCTGCGCCGAGGATTTGGCCTCGGATCCGGCGGGTGACGGGTCGTTGGCGAGGGCGGGCGTGACCATGGCAGGCAGAATATAGGAGTCTTCCTATCAACGCAAGCGGAAAAGACCTATTGCGCGAATGTAGGACCTTGCCTATGATGGCGGCATGGATCCGGTGCGCGACCTGGTGCTGCGGCGGCTCGACGAGATCGGCGAAACGCTGAAGTCGGCCTCGGTGAAGCTCGGCCGCAACCACGCCTATCTGCAGCAGTTCATCCACCGCGGCGTGCCGGCGCGGTTGCCCGAGGACACCCGCCACGCGCTCGCCCGCCTGATCGGCGTCGGCGAGGGGCAGTTGCGCGGCGCGCGCGCGGGCGCGCAAGCAGGCCCGCAATCGGGTGCGTCCGGCTTTGCCGACGCCGCCCTGCCGGAGCGTAACGCCGCGCTCGCCGGCCCGGTGCGCTTTACCGGGAAAATCCCGCTCTACGGCCAGGCCGAGGGCGGTGCCGACGGGCAGTTTCCGCTCAACGGCAGCCTGATCAACGAGATCGACGCGCCGCCGCCGCTCGCCGGGGTCGCGGGCGCTTACGCCGTGATGGTGGTGGGCACGTCGATGGAGCCGCGCTACTTCGCGGGCGAGGCGGTTTTCGTCAATCCGCGCGTGCCGGTGCGCGCCGGCGATTTCGTCGTCGCGCAGGTCGCCGCGCCGGCCGACGCGCACGGGGGCGCAGATCTGGGCGAGCCGCCGCTCGCCTACGTCAAACGCTACCTTGGCCGCAGCGACAAAAGCGTGCGCTTCGAGCAGCTCAATCCGGGCAAACGCCTCACCTTCCCGGCCGACCGCATCGTGTCGATCCACCGCGTGGTGATGAGCGGGGAAGGATAGTTACCCGCGCCCCGAAGGGGAGACGGAGCGCCGGCACCGCGCATCGCGCCCCTCCCCGGCGGCCGATTCGCGCTTGACAAATAATAGGCCTCTTCCTATTATACTCCTGCCACGACAGGAGCCCGCCCATGCCCGGCCGCCCGCCCCCTGCGCGCCATCACGCCGACGTCACCCACTACGCCATCCTGTGCTGGCATGCGGGCGCCGGCTACTTCGCGGAGCGTCCGCTCGAGGCGAGCTGCAGCCGCGATGCGGTGCTGCGCGACATCGCCGAGGGCCAGGTCGCGGGCGTCGCCCGCGTCTTCGCCTTCAATCCGGCCGAGCACGTCGCCGACGACGTCACCGAGGAGATCGCGATCGCGATCGCCCGCCGCTGCCCGCCCGGCGCGCCAATCTCGCCCGAGCTGCGCGACTTCATCGAGGCCAACGCCGGCCTCGCCTACGCGCGCGGGCTCGCGGTCGAGGACCGCACCTTCGCGGCGGCGTGACGCGCAGGCCGATACCACCGGGCCGACACGAAGCCGGCAAGCGGGCGAGCGCAGCAGCCCGAGTTGCAAATTTTCCGTAGGCGCGCCCCGTTTACGCTCGTCACACCATGTTGGGGTAGTCGCACTTGTCAGCCTGAATAGCAAAATGTCATGTTGGCCTGCGCAGGACCTGCGGCGCAGCTCCAACGGGTTCGCTCAATGCAAACACTCGTGGAAGCGGACCTTCTTCGTTGGGCAGAAGGCCGCGGCCTGGCTGTGGATGTTAACCCACAGATGGCCATTCTTGAATTTCACTCGGCGTCGGACAATGCGCGGTTTTGGTGCATCCCTGACCAAGCGCGACGAAGACCGCATTTATTTCTTCGATACTCGAATTGGCCGGCCCTTGGGACACTTGCTTCGCCTGGCGGCACATGGGGAGTTGGCCGAGTGCGGACCACCTTGATCCGCGGCGATCAACGACGCTATCGAGCTTGAATTCCTGAAGGGCCTCGGCATGCCACCTGGTACCGCCGACGTGCTTGTATTTCATCCGGATGATCTATGCCGGCTCGTTTCGTTGCTTTTCGTAACATCGACATTCGGATGGTCGGTCGGCGAAGACCTGTATGTCGTGCCTGACAACGCGCGATACATTCTCAAGATGAGTCATCACGGCGTCATTCATGTGCAATTCCGCAATATTGACGATATTGATCCTTGAGTTTCGAAGATGACCGAACGGGGATTTGCATTGCCTGACGATCTTCCTGACGAAACTTCAAGCGGCCTTCGTGGATGGATTCGCCGTCATCATTATGAAGTAGAATTGCACGGATGGGAGAAACCAATCATGGCAGCCGCGACCGACGCATTGCCCGGCATCCTCGCGATCTTCAACAACGTCGCACCTGGACGCGGGGGCGAGTTCGAGGAGTGGTTTCAGCACGAGCATCTGGCGGAGCGGATCGCCGTGCCGGGATTTTTGATCGGGCGGCGGCACGAGGCGATATCGGGGCGGCCGCGCTACTTCAATTTCTATGTCACGCAATCGGTCGAGGTTCTCAAATCTGCCGCCTATCTCGAACGACTCGACGCGCCGACACCGATGACGCGCACGGTCATGTCGGAAATCTTCAAGGACATGATCCGCACCGTCTGTCGGCGGACGTTCCGGCGCGGCACGATGCGCGGCACGAGCGTGGTGACCGTGCGGTTTGGCGAGCTCCAAGCCGAAGCAACGTTGCAAGCCGCCATCGAGCGGCTGATGCGCGACAAGGCGGTGGCTTGCGGCGAAATCTGGCGGGCCGCGGACTCGCGCGAATTCCCGGTATCGCTGGAAGAACGCTTGCGCGGCGGCGATCGCAAGATCGAGATGTGCCTGCTGGTGGAGACGCTGCGTGTGCCGGAGGCCAAGAAGATCGCAGCGGCGCTCGCGAACGAATTTCCGAGGACCGAGGTCGGCGTTTATCGACTGCTTTGCGAAATCACCGCCGACGGCCGCCCGCGAATGTGAAATCGCCGGACATCCCGTACGGCTTGACCGCAGCAGAAGAGCACGTCCACGTCGTCACCAACGACCGCGCCCGCTATCCGCGGCTTGCCGATACGCCGCGCGCTGGCGCGCTCCCCACCATCCCGCAGCAACCGTTACCGTCACCCGACGCGTGGGCAAAACATGTCCCCGCGGAAGCGGGAATCGCCAAGACGCGACTTTGCCCACTCTACGCGCTTCGCGTTCGGTCGACGATACCTAATCTAACGATGACAAGGAAACCTATTATAACACCCGACCTTGCAATAATGATTGTTACCACAACCAATCACACATCGATCATATGGTATCACGTCGCAAGCAGGGTGACTCGGGCCAGGCTTGGGAGCCGATGACGCCGCGCCTCCCGCCAGAGAACCTGCGACCGCCGCGCAGACCAGAAAGGGCAAGAACCGAAGCGACATGACGTATCTCCATCGTTGCGACATGTTGGTGGTATTGCGCCGATTCGGGCCCAGGCCGCTGGCAGCGTCTGCGCGATGACAGGATACGGTGGGACTGCACCACATCATCCGCAGCGCATGGAAATCTTGAGGGCAACACGACGGAGAAAGCAAGGCCAGCCACCACACTCATTTCGCCGCGTCGAGCATTTGCTTGACGTCGGCGACATGCGCTCCGTTGGGCGCAAGCAAGAGATATTGCCGCAGCGCCGCCAGCGCAGCCTTGCTCGGCACGATCTTGCCGTTTTGCATCGTGGCGTCGGCGTAGAGCACCGATCCCTTGATGAAATAAGCATCGGCCTTCTTCGGATCGGCGGCGATTGCCTTATCGCACGCTGCAAGCGCGCCTTGCGTGCTCCCGGTGTTGTAAAGCGTCGCGCACAGGTTGAAATAGGCGGTGGCCGGATTGGCGGCGAGCGGTGCCGCTTTTTCGTACGCCGCGATCGCGTCGGGCACCCTATGCTGTTTGAGGAGGATGTTGCCTTTGGTCACCAGGATGGGGCCGAGCGCGGCTTTCGCCTTGGCGGCCTCCGGTCCTTGCGCGCTCTTCTCTGCGATCGCGATCGCCGCATCGGCGGACGCGAGCGCGTCCGGATAGTGGCCGAGATTGAGCTGGGCATTGGCGAGAGACTGCCGGTAATCCAGACGCGAGGGATCCATCGCGACGAGTTGCTTGAACGCGCTCTCGGCGTTCGCCCAGCTTTTGGCGCCATACGCGGCCGCAGCCTTCGCCTCGAGCGCGGCGCGGGCGTCCGGACCCTGTGCGGAAGCCCCCGTCGTTGCGGCGAACGCGAGCAGCACGGTCACGACGCACGAGAGTCTCGTTTTTCCACCCATGACTTTTCCTCCATCACCACCAGCATCGCGCCACCGCGGCATGCCGGTGACCGCAACAGCATCGTAACCCAGATTGGGCGCCAGATGGCAGCAGGCGTAGCCCGGATTGAGGCGTGCCGCGCCGGAACCCAAGTGGATGCGCCGCGTCCGCCGGCATGAAAAACGACCCTTCATGAGGGCAAATCGTTTACCTCTTGCCTGATAGGCTGCTTCCGCCCGCTGGAAGATGACGGCGAGCATATCGGCACCTCGCCTCGGCGCTCCCGCGATGATCCGACGGCCGCGGGCCAAGCCGCCGATGCCTTGTTGGCGTTCCAACATCGACGCTTCCGACCACCGGCCGTTTCGCGCGACGGCGAGCGTCGCGTGGCGCTCGCGCCGTATCGACTTCGAGGACACTGTTCCATGAGGAAAGCACTGCCCGATCCCATGTTCGCCGATCCGGAAAGCAGCCGGCTCACCATGCTGCGCAGCTGGGTGCTCGACCATAAGGTGACCCAAATCGACATGAAGGAGCGGCAATTCTGGAATTTTGCGGCGCTGCAGCCGATCGCCGAAAAGCCGTGGACGACCTTCATGGGCCGCGCCATCAACGTGCCCGACATGCCGGATGACGCCCAGAAGAAGCTTGGCCTCTACAACATGAACTCGCCCGGAATGATATGACCCGCACGCACCCGGTGGAAAGATAGCCCGCGGCGCTCTTGTATCAGCGGCGGCGCCTCCCATATTGAGGGGCACCTAAGAAATCCCTTTTAGGCATTATTTTTGCGAGGTTTTCATCATGACCAACGAGCAACAGAAGCCGACCACGCCAGCTACCAATCCGGCTTCGACGCCGCAACAGAATCAGGGCACCCCGTCGCCGCAGCAGAACCAGGGCGCGCCGAAGCCGAGCACCGACAAGCCCGCCAGCCAGCCGCAGCAGAAGTAAGCGGCGATCCGTAGTTTTGCAGATCCGGTCCCGCACCGGATCGCAATCGATGCGCCGAGGCCGCCCACGCTGGCGGCCTCGACGTTTATTTGGCCATATTATTCGGCCGGGCAGGCTCGCTTTCGCCACCTTTCAGGCATATGTATGGGAAGTTCGCGTCGCGCATAACCGTTTGATATCCATCTGTGCCATTCATTTGAATGACAAGCATTCAGATGTGTCGCAATCGATCGCGCCGTCATGAACATTGCGGAAAACTGGGCAACCGATGACCATCACGTTCGACTACGCCGCCGACGCAGAACTTTTCGACTACGGCAGCACGGCGGAATTGTTCTCCAACAAGGGCCGCAAATTCAGGCGCCAGCCCCTCGGCTACCGTCGGTTCGCTCGCGCCGCCGACGCTATTCGTTTCGCCATCGAGGAGATGGCGCCGCAGCTCCTGCAGAGCGCCTGTCTGCAAGTCGACGAGGAAAGATTCGACAGCCAGGGCATCCGCCGCCTGTACGAGAGCACGGACTATCCGCTCGACCGTCCGGCCGCGCCGTCATGACCCGCACGCACCGCACGACGTCCGCTTTCGCGCGGCCTTTCCGGCTGCGCGGCGTAGATCGCGTGCTGCCGGCCGGGAGCTACGACATCGTCACCGAAGAAGAGCTGATCGAGGGACTGTCCTTTCCGGTCTATCGCCGCGTGTCGACGGTGATCTTCGTGCCGGGACAGTCCGCGTCCATGATCGAGATGGTGGCGATCGATCCGCTCGACCTCGCGGCCGCACAAGGCGGGGACGTCGACCCGCAACACAAGAAAGAGCCGCCATGTCCCTCGTAAAACATCTCGTGCGACATGATGAGCGCTTCCGGTTCGAGCAGCTCGATGGCGTCTACTTCTCGATGGCCGACGCCGGCGCCCACGTCCTCTGCAAGGTCAGCCACGAGGCCCTGCGCGATCGCAGCGCGCGCGACGGCGCAGGCGCGAGCCTGTCCGATACCTTCTTGCGCCACCGCGAGCGCATCGAGACGATCGCCGGCGAAAAATATGCGCAAGGCCACCAGCCCAACAATCTCGTCCTCGTGCTGAGCAGGGATCTCGCCCCGCTCCCGATGTGAAGACCGGCGCGCTCGCACGCAGAGCGTATTCCGTTCCTGCGGAATCGGAATAGGCTCGAGACTTCTTTATTTGGCGGATGTTCTTGTCGGCGAACCGGCGTCCACCCCGGATCAAGGCCGGGGCAGGCTTTTGCCGGAACATGCGTTAGCCCGTCAGTGATCGAGGAAGCCGCGCAGCAGCATCGATCGCGACGGGTGCTTGAGCTTGCGCAAGGCCTTCGCCTCGATCTGGCGGATACGCTCGCGCGACACCGCGAACTGGTTGCCGACCTCCTCGAGCGTATGATCCGAGGTGACGCCGATGCCGAACCGCATGCGCAGCACGCGCTCCTCGCGCGCGCTGAGCGAGGCGAGCACCCGCGTCGTCGCGTCGCGCAGGTTCGACGCGATCGCGGCATCAATCGGCAGGATGGCGTTCTCGTCCTCGATGAAATCGCCGAGTTGCGAACCCTCGTCGTCGCCGATCGGCGTCTCGAATGACAGCGGTTCCTTGGCGACCCTTTGCGCCCGCCGGATCCGCTCGACCGGCATGTGGAGCTTTGCGGCGAGTTCCTCCGGGGTGGGCTCGCGGCCGATGTCGCGCAGCATCCGGTGCGACATGCGCATGATCTTGCCGATTGCGTCGATCATGTGGAGCGGAACGTGGACGGTGCGAACCTGCTCGGCGGTCGAGCGGCTCATCGCCTGCCGGATCCACCAGGTCGCGTAGGTCGAGAACTTGTAGCCGCGCCGGTAGTCGAACTTGTCGACGGCCTTCATCAGGCCGATGTTGCCTTCCTGAATCAGGTCGAGGAATTGCATTCCGCGATTGCGGTACTTCTTCGCGATCGCGATCACCAGGCGCAGGTTCGCCTCGACCATCTCGCGCTTGGCGAGGCGCGCCTCGCGCTCACCCTGCTGCACGGTGCGTACGATGCGGCGGAATTCCGGGATCGCAAGGCCGGCCTCGACTGCGAGCGCGTCGATCTCGGCGCGATGCGCGTTGAACCTGCCGCCGTCCTTGGCGAGGAGGCGCTTCCAGCCCTTGTCGGGCAGGTTCGCCGCACGCTCGAGCCAGCGCGGGTCGAGCTCGAAGCCGCGATAGCTCGCGAGAAAGTCCTCGCGCGTGACCCCGTGCGCCGCGGCGAGCCGCATCAGGCGGCCCTCATGGCCGACGAGTCGGGCGTTTACCTCGTAGAGCTGCGCGACGAGCGAGTCGATGCGCGCCTGGTTGAGACGCAGCGACTTCACCTCGGCGACGATTTCTTTTTTCAGCTTCGCGCGCTTTCGCTCCTGCACGGGCGAGCGCGTGCCGTCGTGGAACTTGAATGCTCCGTCCTGGTCCTGCAGCCGGCGCAGCCGCGCATAGACTTCGGCAATGGTGTCGAACGTCTTGAGCACCTTCGGCGTGAGCTCGGCCTTGATCGCGGCGAGCGACGGCCCGCCCTCCATGTCGTCTTCGTCCTCGTCGGTCGGCTCGGGCGGCATGGCCGGCGCGGTGGCAGGCGCATCGCGCAGCCGGACCGGTCCGGCTGCCGGCACCGTCGGCACGACGGGCACCGTGGACGGAATCGGCTCCGCGCCCGGACCCGCATAGGTGGCTTCCAGATCGATGATGTCGCGCAGGCTGATCTTTCCCGCGTTGAGCTCGTCGCGCCAGAGGATGATGGCCTGAAAGCTCAGCGGGCTCTCGCACAGGCCGTCGATCATCGCCTCGCGGCCGGCCTCGATGCGCTTGGCGACCGCGACCTCGGCCTCGCGCGTGAGAAGATGCGCCGAGCTCATGTCACGCAAATACAGGCGCACCGGGTCATCGCTGCGCCCGCCGGGTTCCGCCTTCCTTACCGCGGCCGGCACCTGGCGGACGACCTCGACGAGCTCGCCCTCGCGCTCGCCGTCGTCGCGCTCCGGCTCTTCGGATTCGCTCTCGTCCTGCTCGACCGTATTGATGCCCATCTCGTGGAGCATCGCGAGGATGTCCTCAATCCGCTCGGAGGCGACCTCGTGGGAGGGTAGCGCCGCGTTGATCTCGCCATGCGTGACGAAGCCGCGCTGCTGCCCGCGCCTGATCATGGCCTGGACGGCGTCATCGGACATGTCGAGCAACGGGCGCTCGCGCGCGCCGCTGTCGTCGGCCGCGGATCCGGCCAAGTCACGATGATTGTCACCATGGTTGTCGCCATGATGGTCGTCATGGTCTTGCGGCGAAGTTGCGGTCTCGCGGGCCATGAATCTCCTGTCTGCCCCGGTCGGCACCAAGCCGCCCGGCGGTTGTCCCGAATTCGCGATAGCCTCTGGGGCGCGGTCGAGAACATGGACGGGGGCAAATCGTCGACCCGCCGACACATGCGACGCACGCGCCCGGTCCTTGTACAGGTATTCGCGCGGCCTGTCTCGGCAAGCTGCACCCTGCTATCGCACCCAAGCGGGTCCGGCGCGGTCGGCCTTGCGTTGCGCCGCGATCGGCGCATAGTGGCCCATGATCAAAGCATCCAGGCCGGCGATGGTGCCGCACGCGCTGAAAGATGGCAGCGCGTGGTACATTCAGCTCACATGGCCTGATGGGCGCAGCGAGCAGATCGATGGCTTCCAGTCGGAAGCCGAGATCGGCGACTGGATCTCGCGAAAATCCGACGC
>DATBZM010000031.1:0-5609 GCA_036513175.1 Xanthobacteraceae bacterium
AAGGTACTCGATGATGCGCCGCTGGCCGGTCTTGATCTCGATCGTCACCGCCATGCCGGGCGCAAGCTCGACCATGCGGCCCTTGACCTGCATGCGCGTGGTGTCGAGCGCGATGCGCGCCGAGTAGAGCAGCTCCTGGCCGGCCGGCTCGCTGGTGCGCGACGAGGTCGAGTTGCTGCGCGCGTCCTTGTCGCTGGCGGCGCCGCCGCTGTCGGTTCGGCGCCTTGTCCGTGCTCGATCGCGTCGGCCGAGATGCTCAGCACCTTGCCGTGCAGCGGGCTGTACTTGGTGAAGCTGAAGGTGTCGATCTTGATCTCGGCCGCGTCGCCCTCGTGCACGAAGCCGATGTCGCGGTTCTGCACCATCGCCTCGATCTCGCGATGGCTTTCCGCCGGCACCACGACCATCAGCTGCTGCGCCGGCGTGACCACGCCGCCGATCGTGTGCAGCGCAAGCTGCCGCACCATTCCGTCGCTCGGGGCGCGTCGTCCCGAGCTGATGACGGATTTGCGCTACGTCCACCGCGATCTCATGGAAGCGCGGCAGCAGAATGAACGCATCGATGCCCGACATCGCGGTCGGGCGACCCTCGGGACTGAGCATCGAATCCGCCCCCGAAGCGCTCGCTGGTCCGAGCGCTCACTTGACTGAACTGCAACGCCGATGCCGCCCCCGCGAACTTCCGGTTGCGCCGACCGTGATAGCGGAAGTTGTCATTTTCAATACAGCGACACGCGATTCCCGCCGGAATCGTCGAGTTTTGCACAACCTCTGTAAGATATGTGGATTTCGGCGTGCATTATCCGAACTTCTGGTTGTTCCAACTTGACAACGTGCTACGCTTCAAGATCGAAATCTCGCGCGAAGATTGCGCAAAGGCGTCTCGGCAAGCTGGAAGATACGCACGATGGACAACGGCATTCACTTCATCTCGGGCTTGCCGCGCTCCGGCTCGACGCTGCTCTCAGCCATCCTGCGGCAGAACCCGAAATTCCACGCCGGCATGTCGAGCCCGGTGGCGGCGCTGTGGAGCGCGCTGGTCGCGACCATGGGGGCGCGCGGCGAATGGGCCGACCTCGTCGACGACGAGCAGCGCGAGAACGTCTCGCGTGCCGTGTTCGCCGGCTACTATCAGAAGATTCACCCGACCCGGCTGGTGTTCGACACCAATCGGCTCTGGTGCGCGCGCATGGACGCGGTCGCGCGGCTGTTTCCCCAAGCCAAGGTCATCGTCTGCGTGCGCGAAATGCCTTGGATCATGGATTCGTTCGAGCGGCTGCACCGCAAGAACCCGCTCTTGACCTCGCGGATGTACTCGCCCGACACGGCGCCGACCGTCTACACGCGCACGAGCAGCCTGACGGCGCCGACCGGGACGGTTGGCATGCCGTGGGACGCGGTGCAGGAAGCCTTCTACGGCGAGCACTCTCACCGACTCATCGTCGTCGACTACGAGGCGCTGGCGCGCGACCCGCGGCGCACGATGCAGCAGATCTATGAGTGGCTGGGCCTCGCCTGGTTCGAGCACGATTTCGACAACGTCGCCTACGAGGAGGGCGGCGAGTTCGACGCGCGCCTCGGCGTGCCGGGGCTTCACCTGGTCAAGGGCGCGGTCCGCTTCGTCGACCGGCCGACCGTCCTGCCGCCCGACGTGTTTCAGCGCTTCAGCAACCGGGCGTTCTGGCGCAACCCGAAGTCCAATCCGCGCAAGGTGCGGGTGCTGCTGCCAACTGATGCTGGCTCAACGGTACTGGCGCCGGCCGCGTTTGCTCAGCCAGCCAAGGTGCAGGCCAGCTGACGCCCGTCGTCGCAAGATAGAAAAAGGGCCGGCGCTGTGGCCGGCCCTTTTTGTCGCTCCGATCCCGCGCGTCAGCCGATCACGGCAGGAAGTTGCGCTGGATGCGGAAGAACGCGCTGACCACGTTCTGATCCTCGATGCTGCATACTGCGCAGGCCGCCCGCGCGCCGTTCGCAGCGAGCGCCACGCTGTTGCCGGCGTAGGCCGTGTTGAGGTGGGTCAAGGCAACATCGATGCCGATGTCCAGATCGGGATGCGGGTTCCACTGGGTCCGGGTGCCGACCTCGTACCAGCTGAAGTCGGGCGAGCAGCTGTTGGAAGAACTCCCGGGGGCGCCCTGGACCGGGATGCCGAGCGGCGGCTGCACCGCGCCGAACACCGGCGCACCCGGGCAGATCGCCACGCCGCCGGCGCCCGGAAAGTGCGAGTTGACGATCTGCGTCGCCGTCGAGTTGTAGTCGATCTCGTTGTAGCCGCCCCAGATCGAGGTGCGCCACTTCGCGTTCCAGAAGTGCTGGTAGAAGCCGGTGATGCCCCAGGCGGTCGTCAGCTGGAGAGAGGTGCCGCCGAGGTTCGTGATCGAGCTCTGATTGTCGAAGACCGCATCCGTGACCCAGCCGAAGCCGGCGCTCGTGTTGCTGCCATAGACCTGGAACGGACCGGTCGCGCGCGTCACGTAGCCGGTGGCGCCTTGCGAGTAGGCGACCTGGATGCCGAACTGGTCGCCCTTGAGGCCGAGCACGTCGTTGAGCGTGAAGCCGCCGGTCACCGCCCAGCCGAGCTTGTCGCTCGGCCCGCCGAAGCCGGTGCAGAGCGTGCCCGCCACGCAGCCGGGCGCGGCCGGGTTGCCGGTGTTGAGCGCCGTGTAGTAGCCGGCGCTCACGTCATGCAGGGCCGCGGAAACCTGCGCATAGCCCCAGGATTGGTCGACGCGCAACGCGCCGATCACGTCCGGCATCTTCCAGCCGCCGTTGTCATACGAGATGGTGCCGAGCCCCCACTCGCCGGCAAGGCCCATGTTGGAGACCATCGCGCCGCGCGACGAGCTCTGGCCGTTGGAGGCGGTGCCCTGCGAGGACGAGCCGCCGTCCTCGAACGAGATCGTCGCCGAGAAGCCATTGCCGAACTGCGCCGTGTAGGCGATGCCCCACAGGCCGAGCGCGCCGGTGTCGCCCGACACGCGGTTGTTCGCATAGGAGTACGGGGCGAGCGAGTTGATGTCGAAGTACGAGCGGATGCGGCCCGCCGTCAGGCCGGCGAACTGGATGAAGCCGCGGTCGAAGTAGACGATGTCGTTGGTCGGCGCCGAGCCGTTGTTGGCGCTCGCCTGAAAGCCGCCTTCGAAGTAGGACCGCAAGGTGCCGTATTCGGTCTGGGTGCGCAGGTCGACCGTGAGGCCGACGCGGGTGCGCATCGACAGCTGGCTCTCGTCGGTGCGGTCCATGCGGCCGGCCGCCGCCGCGTCGGTCGCGCCGAAGCCGATCGGCACGCCGCCGTTGCCGGCGTTGTATTCGACCTGCTCGCGGATATACGAGCCGATCTTGAGACACGTGTCCGTCCCCGGCACGTACCAGAAGCCCGCCCCATAGAGGCTGCAGACCCGCACATATTCGACCGGCTTCGCCTTGACGGGAAGATCGGCGGCTTGCGCTCCCGCGACCACGACCAAGCTCGCCGCCGAGCCGAGAAGAATGCCCCTCATGATCTTCATCGAAACCCCTGCTGCCCATTCCGAAGCGCTAAATGCAACTTCCAGACATAGACCCACCGCGTCTCTCCATAAAGATGTATTATGAATCATCGCCGCAGGGTCTGATCCATAACGTATCGTCGTGGCAGGTGCGGTCAATGCGAATGCAGTCAGCGGGCAGCCGCCGATTCGCTTCTAGGGAAACATGTTGCAATTAGGATACGGACGGCGGCCGAGTTGCTGACCAGGAGTCTAATTTTTCGCCACAGTCCTCGGGGCAAGCCAGGGCGTACCGGCTCATAGAGATTGCACCGTCTTCGGTCGCGCAACTTGTCGACGATTGGGAGCGATTCGGATGGTGGGATAGCACCGAATCATCAGAACCGCGGCGGCTCCCCCGCATAGGCCTGCCGCACCAGGCTGTGGATATCTTCCGCCGTCGGCACGCGCGGATTGGGAAATGTCCGGTTAGCCACGATCTCGACGGCGCGCGGAATATCCTCTTCACGCATGCCGAGATCCTTCAAGCCGGTCGCGAGCCCGCAGGCGATGTTGATATCGTAGAGCGCGCGCGCGGGATCGCTTGCCCCGAGCGCCCGCGCGATGCGCGCCATCGCGGCGGGCGCGGCCGGCCGGTTGAATGCCACCGCATAGGGCAGCACCGCCGCGTGGGTGCGCGCGTGGTCGGTGGCGAAATTCTGCCGCACGCGCTGCGCCACCGTGTGCGAGAGCCCGACCGGCGTGCGGAACGTCGCCGCAAGCCAGGCGCCGTAGAGCGCATCGCCGCGCGCCGCGAGGTCGCGTGGATTGGCCTTGAGGCGCGGCAGCGCCGCCCCGATCAACCGCACCGCTTCTTCCGCAAGCGTGAGCACGATCGGATTGCCGTCCGGCCCGTAGAGCGACTCGACCGCATGCGCCATCGCGTTCATGCAGCTCGCCGCCGAGGTCGCAAACGGCAGGTCGAGCGTGAGGTCGGGGTCGTAGATCGCGCTCGCCGGCAGCGCGGCGGGCGAGGCGCCCGAGCGCTCGTCGGCGCCCGCACCGATGTACCAACGGCTCGACATTTCCGAGCCTGAATAGGTCGTCACCACCGCGATGAAGGGGATCCGGGTCGCCGCCGCGACCGCCTTGGCAAGCCCGATCGGCGAGCCGCCGCCGATGCAGACGAAGCCGTCGGCGCGAAGGCGCGCGAGCTCGGCGACGATCGCGTCGAAGGCCGCGCGCGGCATGCCGGGGCGCGCCGCATCGCAGATGCCGACGGCGCGGGCGCCGAGCCGCGCCGCGATGCCGCGCGCAAGCCCGCCGCGGTTGCGCGAGGCGAGCAGCATCACGCGTGTCATCTCGTGATGCTCGGCCTCGGCGGCGATGCGCGCGATCGCGCCGCTCCCGAACAGGACGCGCAGGCGGTCGGAGGTGTAGACGAACGGATCGAGCATGCGGCGGCTCCGCAATGATGCCTGGCGATGTGGGA
Source organism: Xanthobacteraceae bacterium (assembly GCA_036513175.1). Lineage (GTDB taxonomy): Bacteria > Pseudomonadota > Alphaproteobacteria > Rhizobiales > Xanthobacteraceae > JAVDCA01. The sequence continues at coordinate 4,960 of DATBZM010000031.1, forward strand.
TGATGGGGCGCGTCAAGCGACTATGAAGGACGGTGACTTCGTGCGCAACGCGAGACCCGGGGCGCACCATGCGGCCGTTCAGGCTTCGGTGCGCCTCCCGGTTTGGCGAAACCCACGCCGCCCGATTTGTGTTATAGTGATGCACGGCGTGCCGCTCGGCGTGCCTGACGGGATACCGCACATGATGCCCTTTGCCGCCCTTGCGCTCGGTACCAACCTCATCACGGTCGCGGCCGAGGTGCCCAAGCTCAACATCGAGCCGAGCTGCAAGGCGGCCGGCATCGAGGGCATGGCGCTCGGCCGCACCACCCAATCCTGCATCAATGACGAGAACACGGCCCACGACCAGCTGGTGAAGGACTGGTCGACCTATTCGGCCGACGACAAGAGCCACTGCCTCTCGATGGTATCGACCGGCGGCTCGCCGAGCTACGTCGAGCTCCTGTCCTGCCTCGAAATGTCGCGCGACGCCAAGAAGATCGCCCAGGGCCGGATCAACGAGGTGCTGCCTCAACCGACGCCGCGGCAGCGCCGGCGCTGAACCCCATAGCGGACGGTGCGATCACGCCTGCGGCTCGCGAATATTAAGTAGCGAGGCGATGTCCTATTCGCTATTCGCTCATTCACGGTCGCCGCGGCGAGCCGAACAG